>NZ_BAABFA010000015.1:0-193336 GCF_039540515.1 Nemorincola caseinilytica
TGACGGGGTATAAGATCACCAAACTAAAATTCGCTCTAGACCTCGAAGAGGAATTAATAAAAGAAATAGTACTCCTGTGTGGAGGGGATCCAACAAAGATGAATAAATCACCATAACGACTTTCGAACACTTATGGACGGAATCCGGCTACCGTGCCCGCCGTAGGTACAACCTACGGCGAACTGGGGTTAACGAGTAGTATTCTCATTATTCAGTATGCAATAGTTCCTCTATTCTATAAAAACCAAAAGCAGGTCTGTTATATAAATAGTACACTATGCTATCTTTATTGAAATAATAATATATGTATTCTGAGAAAGGTCTTGTGCTGCTGAACTTTAGTCTTTCGTTCACTGTATCATAGGCATAATATGAAAGATCAAGATCAATGCTGCCTTTTCTTTTGATCAATAATTGCGTATCTTTTTGTACTATTATGTCAAAGTATGCCGTTTCTTCATAGGAAGTATCGAACGTGCTCGCACCCGTAGGATCCCACCTCGACTCTTCATATCTTCCTACCATTTTAAGGTCTTCCCTTGCCATTTTTGCTATGTGATCTTTTGGCGATAAAGGATGTGGTTCAATGCCATTCTTTTTACAAGAGATGAAGCCTGCAATAAAGAATAAGAATAGATAAGAGAGAACGCTAAAATTCATTGCAGATATATTCATTACTCGCTATGCAGTATCTCTTCTGTTCGGCAAAAGGTAGATTTTTCGAGCATGTAGGATGAAATACGACCTTCTTTGTAATGATAGTGTATATCATCTTCATAATAACCAGTTGAACGCATCTTTCGAAATCCTAATATTGCATATGTGGTATCAGTAAAACGATAATTACATACATATTCTTCTCCTGTAGACTCTTTTATATAGATGTCCGTATCGTTCATCATCGAAATTTCATAATACAGTTCTTTTGTGATGGTAGTATCGTCACTTGGATAACCCGGAACGGCACAGCCATGATGATATTGCCCTGTCATTTTATGCTTCCCCACCATTTTAGGAATATACTCTTTAGGGGTTAATGTGCGCGGCGGGTCTATTATTTTCTTTTTACAAGAGACGAAGCCTGCAATAAAGAATAAGAATAGGTAAGAGATATATGTAATTCGCATAATGATAATTTTATTGCAAAAACTGTACCAAATGTATGTTGAGTTACTCACGGGAAATCTACTACTGCAGGATTAGTACAAAAATATTCTTCAAATTTTAGTTGGTGAATAAAATGCTCTGTCCATCTATCTGTATAGAATATATCGTTGTCTCGGAAGTGCAGGCTGTTATCGCCCTTTCGTGACCGGGCGGGGTAGGTACCCTCATATTTGTACCGTTCTCCATCAATATTGCGGAATAGACAGACGAATGAGAATGGCAGACCGAAATAGGCTATCAACTTACCATCGGGGCTTACGGCTATCTCTCCATCGAAGCCCGAATTGGCCTGGCCGCTCATGCTTTGCCCGTAGAAGTGCTGTGCTGAATACGATAAACTGATAAGGTTCCACACGCCGCCGCCATGGTCTATCAGGCAATTCACACGGTCTTGCCGGGTATGTATGTCGTAGCCGGTATCGAGGTCGTGGCTTACGAAGTATACCCTGTTGCCATGCACCGCCAGCTTGCCCAGTATGGCCAGGTGGTGGCTGTGCAGCAGGAAGTTGCCGGGACAGGGCACATATCTATACCGTATCGGGTCTATCACTTCGTAGTAGGCCAGCCAGCCATTCTGAGTGCGGTAATACAGCCTGTGTATGGGTGTACTGCTGTCGTATACCAGGCAGCCGGGGGCGGTAGTGCCGGGGTGGGCCGATGTGGGCCTCGGAGCGCCCGCAGGCTGGAACTGTGCCATTACTCGCTGGCCGGTATCGCCCGCTGCAAAATTGTCTTCTGCCGAGCGGGAAGGGCTGACCAAGCTCCATGCGCCAAACGACCGCAGAAAACCATGTACGCGCAGGGTGCCATCGCCCTGCCGGGCTATGTAATATACCCTGTCGTTGGCTGGATATATCAGCCCGCACTCGGCCCGTAGCCCCTGCCACAGCATCTGCCGCATCATAAAGCCGGGAATATGCCTGTAGTCCCAGATGTCTATTATATCGAACCCATGTATGTACCCGTCTACCCCTATGTACAGCAGTGTTCGGCCATCGGGGCTGGCCACGAGGTCGCTCTTTGCCTGCACCTGCCCGCCTGGTACATTCACCTCCTGACCATACTTCATTTTGGCCGCATAGGTGGGGCTTACGCCCAGCCATGTACCATTGTAGCGCACATAGCCATGTATATACCCATCGGTAGCTATGAAGTATATTTTGTCTTCGCCTACGAAGATAAGGGAGGATGCTGCATTGTGCAGACCATTGAATACTTGGTCGTCGGTAAAATTGTGATGCACCCATTCGTGTGGGGTGGCAAAGTCTCCGTTCCATAATTTTTTGATGGTCTCCTGCTGGTTGCCATACCCCGTTTCTGCACGATATGTAAAGGTGTCGAAAGTACCACGATAGCGTGTCGTTCCCCTTCGGCCATGGAACATATAATGCCCATTGTTATCTACACAGGGTATGGCATAGTAGAGGTTCTTTATGATGTTATTCCTATTATCGTCCGACTGGTTGGCGAACCAGCTAGACTGATCCCAGCCATACATCCACATTCCTTCTTTTTCTTCTGCACGCCCAGGGGCAAAAATAGCTCTACAACCCACTTCATAATCGTTGGACGACCCACCATCAAGCAGCAACATATAAGGCGTATGCTTGCATATCCATCCTTGAGGGTTAAGCCCCCCGGGGCTATCATTTATCAGGTTCCTTGGTTTGCCATTTACCATTACCCGTTCCCCTTTGTTCTTTACCATTAACACAAGAGGCTGATAGCCCGGCGTATACGATCCCGCAGGGTAGCCACTTGGTATGCACCACGGTGGGTCTGGTCGCGCTTGTGGTGGCAGAAAAGTAAAATAGTCGAACAATAATTGTCTTTCCCATGGTTTTACACGGTCACGAATAGACCTAGGCGGATCGTAATATGCGGTAGTTATCTTCCCGGTATCTGGATCGGTATGATATCGCCCATCTATCAGTACTACCCCTCTGTTCTTTGTTGCAGCGTATTGGCGGAGTTTGGTGAGTAAATTCCAATAACCTGCGTGGCCATTCCTTTTATCGACTTTATTTATCTCGAAGATATCACCTAGATGTATTCCCTCGCAACCACAGTCGATATACCTAGTAGCTATATAATAGAAGTACATTTGAGTTTCTATTCTTGACATATCAGGGAACAGCCCACGAGCAGGAATATACCACATTTGTTCATGGTCGAAATAGGTCGGATCTTTTCCGGGTGAAACGATATGGTGGGTCTGGCCAAAAACAGAAAGCACCCAAGTGGGTATCTTCACTTCGGTCATTACAGAGACAGCTTCATACACTGAAGCAGAGCATATCACATCGGGATCGAAAGAGTGTATCTCTCTTACATCGCTTTTAAGCCGGGCACATGTCAGGTCGAGATGGCCGTCATGGAATTGATCCCAGAAAAAGGCCATATCGTGAATGAACTTTGGCCTTATATCTTTTAGCATTGCCATTATCTCAGTGCGTTCGGTTTCAGAGACCTCGTGTTTCGACATACCCTGCATTATAATACTACGGCTGAGGTACCGGTGCATTACTTCCTGAGACATACTTCCATGAAAGCGGTAGGCAGGGTCGCCGCTAAGAGTCATTACGCCCGAGCTGTCTCCGCCACCGACGGGGCCGGTGAGTCGGCTTATATGTTCGCTGAATGTAGCAACGCCATCATTCGCATGCACTTCGGGGATAGCCCTGACCTTAGCAGGAAATGGGGCCGGGCCACCATTTGCGGTATCCTTCTGGGCGTCTGTTGCGCTATTCAGCGATCCGTTCTTTATTGTGGGGGGCATAGTGTATTATTTACTAAATGGAGTATTGTTGAACGCAGTACGGTCTGTGGCTTCGTTCAAGCCTGACCGCTGATGACAGCCACAGTCGTTATGTTGAGTATATCCGATCGAAGGACGATCATCTGTTCTGGTATATGGGTATTTACTTTCTATTCCGTACATCTGAGACAGGTAATTTCCCTGATCATTCCGAAGATCATAGAATGTTGAGGTTGCTTTATGACCATCGGTAGGTGAGTTCAAAAGATCTTTTGTCATAGTATTTGCTTTTAAAAGGTGATACTGTTCCAGTTATGATATAGGATAGCTCCACGCCTCGCTTTCTACGGTGATACCGAATGCCTCAGCATTTTGTGTAGTAACGCCTATGACGTAGCCGGGGGCCAGGTAGTAGTCCATATCTATGACCTGCTTGTAAGATGGCTCATAGGCCGACTGTGTGGTCTGCGGTACCATTACTTCTTTCATCAGGTAGAAGCTAGTGCCGCCATCGTTGCTGATGAAGATGCGTATGGCGCCATTGATGCTGGTGCTTTGCAGGGCCTTGATGGTGATGCTTTTGATATGCGAACCGTTGGCGGTAGCAGATGCGGTGAATACGGGATCGATAGTGCCGGAGCCATCGAGGTTGGGGTTGGCCTTGTCTATCAGGATCATACCCGTCTCGGCGGTGACCTGCCTGAAGTTGCAGCAGTCGGTAGGCAGGTCTTCGGGGTATACCCAGTCCAGGCCTTCTACGAATATATTGAATGCATTTTTCGTTTGGGTAGATGCTACCAGCTCATCGCCTGCGGCCAGCTTCAGGTCGCCTGTCAGTACGGTCTCGAACATGGGCAGCAGGGGCGTGGGCGTAGGTGTGGCCTGCAGTACGGGTGTAACAGGAACAGGTACCTCTTTGTACAGGATGATGGCCGTGCCCTTTTTGATGAACAGCCTGACCATACCAGCGGTAACGGGCGCAATGGCCTTGATGGATACGGACCTGATGGTAGCGCCTATGCCACCTGCGGTAAGGATACTTACAGTGTTGCCTGTACCATTGAGGGCAGGGTTTGCGGACGATACGGTATCGATACCTGTGTTGGCGGTCTGCAGGGAGTAGTCCTGGCAGCAGTTCTTACTTGAGCTTTGACACATGATGTTAATGATTAAAGGGTGAGATAATTAAAATCGTATAATCGAATGTATCAATGACCGCAATGTGCGGATACCGTATTTTTCCCGTTTTTTGAATGGGTTTTTTCCCGATGAGATATTTTACGATGCTAATACCTGTTCGGTTATATTGCATTTATTCTTTCTCGCATTCCCTGCCTACCTTTGCACTCCATTCCATAATTCTGATCATAACCTCATAGAAATGAATAACGCATATTTCGATTTTGCAGAACCAAAGAACGAACCGGTACTGGGCTATGCGCCGGGCAGTGCAGAGCGCAAGGCGCTGCAGCATGCACTGGCCGAAATGAAGGCCACCAAGCGCGATATACCCATGTATATAGATGGCGAGGAAGTGCGCAGCGACAATAAGGTAGAGATACGCCCGCCGCATGAGACAGCACACCTGCTGGGCCACTTCCACATGTCTTCGGAAGAGCATGTGCATGATGCTATAGATGCCGCACTGGATGCAAGAGAAAAATGGGCCGCTATGAACTGGGAGCACCGCGCATCTATATTTCTGAAAGCTGCCGACCTGCTAGCCACCAAATACCGCTATCGCATGAATGCGGCCACCATGCTGGGCCAGAGCAAGAACGCCTACCAGGCAGAGATAGACAGCGCCTGCGAACTCATAGATTTCCTGCGCTTCAACGTGCACTTCCTGAGCAAGATATACAAGGACCAGCCCATATCGCCCGCGGGTATGAACAACCGTATGGAGTACCGCCCGCTGGAGGGTTTCGTGCTGGCCGTTACCCCGTTCAACTTCACGGCCATAGGCGGCAACCTGCCTACCAGCGCGGCCATGTGCGGCAACGTGGTGGTATGGAAACCCGCTAATACACAGGTATATTCTGCCAGCGTATTTATGGAGATACTTATAGAAGCAGGCCTGCCTGCCGGTGTCATCAACCTCATATACCCTCCCGGCCCTATGGTGGGCGAGATATGCTATGCGCATCCCTACTTTGCAGGTGTGCATTTCACAGGTTCTACCGGTGTGTTCCAGAGCATGTGGAAGAGCATAGGCAATAACATCAGCCGTTACAGGTCTTACCCCCGCATAGTGGGCGAGACAGGTGGCAAGGATTTCGTATTCGTACACCCATCGGCCAATGTAGATGCCGTAGTGGCCGGCCTGGCGCGTGGCGCATTCGAATTCCAGGGGCAGAAATGCTCTGCGGCATCGCGCGCCTACCTGCCTGCCAACCTTGCAGAAGAGATAAAGAAAAAACTGGTAGCCGAGCTGGCCACCATGAAGATGGGCCCTGTGGACGACTTCACCAACTTCGTAAATGCTGTGATAGATGAAAAGGCATTCAAGAGCATTACTAAATACATAGATGGCGTGAAGAACGGCAATGGCGATGCCAAGATACTCTGCGGTGGCAACTATGACAGCAAGAAAGGCTGGTTCATAGAGCCTACAGTCATAGAGACCACAGACCCGTCTTATGTGACCATGTGCGAAGAGATATTCGGCCCTGTGCTTACCATATATACCTACGAGGCCGACATGTGGATACAGACACTAGAAGTACTGGACAGCACATCGCCATATGCACTTACCGGTGCCATATTCGCGCAGGACAGGTATGCCATAGAGTATATGACCAAGGCACTGGTGAACAGTGCAGGCAACTTCTACATCAACGACAAGCCTACGGGCGCAGTAGTAGGCCAGCAGCCGTTCGGCGGTGCGCGTGCATCGGGCACCAACGACAAGGCGGGCTCTATACTGAACCTCTACCGTTGGCTCAGTGCCCGCACCATCAAGGAGACCTATGTATCGCCTACCGATTACAGGTACCCCTTCCACCAGCCCGACAAGGCCGATAAATAATATTTACAGATACCATAACAAAAGCCACCCGGGGAAGGGTGGCTTTTGTGTTTGTGCTCTTTATCAGGAGAATAGCGATGCCTGTACCGGGCGCGATGATGTGTGTTGCCGGGCTACGGCCGCGCCTATCTCATATACCTCGGTCTCGTTGTAGCGCGATGCCACGGTCACATGTACATCGCCGGCATGTGGCCTGAAGGCCTCCAGCGCCACACCGGGATCATTGTTGTCGCGCGAGAGGTGTGAAAGGAACAGATGGCTCATATGCCCCGGCCGGTGCGTCCTGAATAGATCCAGCGCCTGCGCGTTCGACATATGGCCTTTATCTCCGCTGATGCGTTTCTTCAGGTGGTAGGGGTAGCGGCCGTTGGCCAGCATTTCATCGTCATAGTTAGTTTCCAGGAAGGCTGCATGGCACTGCCCGAAGTAGTGGGCCACATGATCGCAGGGGGCGCCTATGTCGGTGAGCACACCTATACGCACGCCGCTGCTTTCTACAACAAAGCTGTGCGCATCGGCAGCATCGTGCCACTTGGGAAAGGCCGTTACCATAAGCCCGCCTATGGGCACAGGCATATGCGCTACAAAGGCCCGCACATGCTGCAATGGTGGCTTGGTGATGCTGTTGTTCAGTGTGGCGGGGGTTATATACACCGGTAGTCCATATCGCTTCGATAGCACCTCTACACCTTTCACATGGTCTATGTGCTCGTGCGATATGAATATGGCCTTTATCAGGTCCATAGACAGACCCAGGCGGCGCATGCGTTTCTCGGTCTCGCGGCAAGATATGCCGGCATCTATCAGCACGGCCTCGCCGGAATTGCCTATGTAGTAACAATTGCCATTACTTCCCGAGTTCAGCGACGCTATGAATACCGACATGGGCGCAAAGATAAGCACGGCCGCAGTACGGCCGTGCTCCTGTTCTGTTGTATATTATGCAAATAGTGACAACGCCTAGTTACTGCTAGGCTTGTCGTTGGTCTCGTGCGGCGGGTACTGCGGGCGGCTCAGTTTTTTCAGTATACGCTCCGATAGTGTGTCGGAATATATGCCATAGCCTGTTACCAGTATGCCTTTCATGCCCGACGATGATTCTATGGCGTATACCGCAGCCTCATCGGCAGGATCGCTGTCGCCCTCATACCTGTATACCTTCTTTATCTCGAAGTCGTCTATCCCGAACCGGCCGGAATTGTATACGATGTGGTCGCTCTCTATATTGAAGTCTAAAAGATACCCTTCTTCCCTCAGGCTTTCTATTGCCTCGGTAACGGTACCATAATGAAGTGCCCTGTCCATAATGTAGTGGTTTTAGTGGTTTATAAAATGTGTGTGTTTTTATTCGTCTTTTGATGACGGCTATTTTTCATCCTCTGTTTCGCCGCCGGATAGCGGGAAGTGGGTATTGAGCCCGTCCAGGAAGCTCTTATGTTCTTCTTCGGCCTCTTCAGGTGCGGTCAGGTCGTCGTCCGTTTCTCCACCCGAGAGCGGGAAATCATTATTTACCTGTTTCAGCGCACCCTTTACCCAGGATGACAGGTCGTTGTTCTCCGTTTCTGTTCTGTTGTGCTTTTCCATAGTTGTATGTATTAGAGGTGTAGTAAAAGATGGGTCGATCGCAGAGCAGTGATACTGCCTTATGGCATTACTGTAAAGTTACCAACTGATACGTTAAAGGAATTTTAGATCGCCGGGCTATAACGTTATATATTTGTTACACCCTATCGCTTCTTCAGCGGGGGTACGAACATCTTTAGCAGTAGCGCATACAGCCCGGGATGGTTGGCTTCCAGCTTGTCCGGCCGCTCAAAAAAGTATTCGGCTATCACGGCAAAGAACTCTGCATCGCTGGTAGCGCCATACATATCTATTCCTCCGGTATCGCCTCCTTTCATTTCGCGTATGGTGTCGCGTATCATGCCTACCCATGGTATGATATAGGGATGTGACAGCAGGTATTCGGGTATACCGTCCACAGAGCCGTCGGCCTTGTCTATGAGGTGTACGAACTCATGTATCACCGTGTTGCGCCCGTCCAGCTCGTTCCGGAACGACTGCCAGAGTGCCTGCTTCGATAGTATCATTCTGCGATGCATCACCCCATCGCCTACCATGCCTGCTACATCGCGCCCGTCACCGCTCTTGCGGAAGTCGCGCGTGAAAGCGCCGGGATAGATAAGTACCTCATCTATATTGTTGTACCGCCAGTCGGGGAACGCGAATATGGGAATGATAGCCCCTGCGGCCACCAGCAGGCGGTCCTCGTCGCTCACGTCTACGCCCACTCCTCGTACCGATGTGTTCGCAAGAAAGCCCCGTACCCTGTTCAGGAACTGCTGCTTACCATCATCGCCCAGGTCGCTGAAAAAGGACACATTGTCGTTCAGGAATGCACCTGCATCTGCGGGCAGCTTATATTCACTTACTTTCCTTTTCTGCCTTGCATAGAAGTAGACGAACCATACCACGATACCAATAAAAAGCAGGACGCCTATCATAACAGGCACAATATCGCACATATTGTTCGCCCGCCATTGTGGAATTTGTCATCGGCTGCATCTTACTTACAGGCTCCTGGTTTAACTTGCACCTATACATACACCTCTTTTGCCATCCCTTGCACAACATACCGACCTCTCTGACGAGCAGCTGCTGGCCGCCTATCGCGATAGCCGTGACAATCGGTGGTTGGGTGCACTGCTGCAGCGCTATACCGCCCTGCTGCTGGGTGTGGGCATGAAATATCTCAAAGATCATACCTTGGCCGAAGATGCCGTGCAGCATGTATTCGAGACCACGCTCACTCGCCTGCCCGAAGGGCCGATAGCCAACTTCAAAGGCTGGCTGTATGTGCTGATGCGCAACCACTGCCTGCAACTATTGCGCGATAAGCGGTATATGGCCGATGAGACCGCCATACAGGAGGTAGAATACAGTGCGAACGGAGTGGAGGATGCCCAATGGCTGGAACATTCGCTGCAGCAGATGGCCGAGGCGCTGGAGCAGATAAATACCGAACAGCGCGAGGCCATAGAACTCTTCTACCTGCAAAAATGCAGCTATGAGCAGATCATTGAGCGCACAGGCTTTACCTTTATGCAAGTGAAAAGCTATATACAGAACGGCAAACGCAACCTTAAGGCCATACTGATGAAGAAACTAGGAAGTACAGAAAAATGAGCGCCCCGAACAACATACCGCCCACCGGCCGTAACAACGGCGAACGCCCAGGCCTTAGTGAGGAGCGCCTGCTGGCCTACCTGGAAGGAAGGCTGTCGCCGCAGGAGCAGCATGAGGTAGAGCTGTGGCTGGCCGACGAGGGCATGGAAAGCGATGCCGTGGATGGGCTGCGCCAGATGCAGACCGCAGAGCGGTCGCACTCCATAAACAGGCTGAACCATGGCCTGCGCAAAAAGCTGGGCCGCAAAAAGACCAAAAGGCGCGCCGCGCGCACCGATATCAATACCATAGTGGCCCTGCTGTTGGTACTATTGATGGCCGCCATAACATACTTGGTCATAAGGTATGCCATATGAGGAGTTAGGCTTAATAAATAACCTCAAATAGAGATATTTTCGTATCTTTATCAGCCTTAATTGGTATCGGCTCCGGAATGAATAACGAAAATCATGATATTGCCCCCATTGCTATAGATGAACAGAACCTACGCGCGCTCATTAACAATACCGACGACCCGCTATGGCTCGTAGATGTGCATCACAACGTATTGGAATGCAATGAGGCCTTCCGCACATGGGTGCACCACTTTACAGGCAGGCATATAAGCAAGGGCGATAATGTACTGCTGAACGGCGAGCATAAGATATACAACGACAAATTCGAGATGTGCTACAAGCTGGCTCTCAGCGGCAGCAACTTTCGTACTGTAGAGGATATGGTCATAAACGGCGTTCAACACTATACCAGTGTCACTTTCAAGCCCGTGATAGACTCATCGGGCCGGGTAACGGCCGTTAGCTGCTTCGCTCGCGATATCACCGAGCACCGCAAACACCTCTTTCGTATAGAGCAGCAGAATGCCGCCCTGCGCGAGATAGCCTTCATAGAGTCGCACCGCATACGCGGCCCAGTAGCTACGATACTGGGGCTGGAGCAGTTGTATAACTATACAGACCTATCCGATCCTATGAACAAGGAAATAATGGATGGCATCAAAAAAATGGGCCTCGACCTTGATGTCATTATCAGGCAGGTCGTTAAGATGTCCAACGAGATAGGGGTGTGACCTACCTCGTCAGCCGCACATATGCAAGGGTGCTGCCCGCAGTGATGCGCGCCATGTAATTGCCGGGTACAAGCTGTGTTATGTCCAGCTCGTTCCTGTTCACCCAGGTACCTACTTTTCTTCCCTGTACATCGAACAGTTCTATCACATACTGCTTCCATGCCGCAGGCATATCAAAACGTACATGGCCATCTGTTGCCGGGTTAGGGAAGGCGTTCACCTGTTCTACCCCCGGTGTGGCCGTTGCTACAGCGGTAGAGAATTCCGGGCGGTACCTGTCCTTGTAGCGTACAGTGGTCACTATCTCGGTATCGGCCAGGCTTATGGCCGATATCATCAGTGCCGGCTGGTGTTCGCCCTTTACCATCCACCTGTATTCTATGGTGGTACGCTCTATCCCGAACGTTTGCCCGCTGAAGTCTATAGAGTCTATCTCGTTTATCTCTGAACGTACACGCAGGCAGGGTGTAGGCGTCGTAAAGTAGGGGGTAGTGATGGTGCCCCATCCGTCCACACGCGTTTTGCGGTTGCCCTTCTGTTCTATAGACCCGAACACAGCTGCGCCGAACTTCAGGTGAAAATCGGCATTATAGCTATCGCCATAGGTGAGCGGCAGCCTGTACCATACATCGGGCAGGGTATAGTCGGCGCCTACGGGGAAGCCGCTTATAGTGGCGCTGAAGGCCTCTGCCACAAAGGCGGGCGGCGTCACATAGCAGTTGAAATAGGTATGCAGGTCTTTGATGGTGACGCCCGAGGCTATCAGGCCTATACCGGGTATGCTATCGGCCATTTTGGGGCCATAGGCATAGTCGGCCGTGATGCCGGGTATGAAGAGCGATCCCACCAGGGCAGGGTTCACCTCTGCAGGGCGTTTATATTCGTCCAGTCCCTGCGATGTAGGGAAGAGCGTGTAATTCCACACTTTGCCCGTACCACTGTCTGCCGCCCACGACAACACATCGGTAGCACTGGCATTGCTGAAACGCAGCGTATCGCGGTGTACAGGCATATCGGCCCCGGTTATGGTTATCTGGCCATAGGCAGGCGACAGGAATAGGAGTCCGGCAACGATCATGGACCAACGCATCGACATAGAGAGTAGATTTTTCACAAATGTAAGTTCATTAAAGTGTGATGGCAAATATGTGGTGAACATATTTATCGCAGCCATCGTCCTATCACCGGCATAGCGGCCAGTTCGTCCTTCTCTGTGCGCAATACTATACCCACAAAGGCCAGCATCAGTACCGTGGCCGATGCCAGCCGCAGCGGCAGGACAGCGGTAAAGTGCATTACCCCCCACTGTATACCGAAGAACAGCAGCATAAGGCCTATGTAGCGGCCCAGCCGGCCCACTTGGTAGTTGACCGGGAAGTAATGCTGCCCCATCACATAGCATACCACCATCATGATGGTGTAGGCCGCAAGTGTGGTCCATGCACAGGCATACATGCCATATATGGGTATAAAGATGTAATTGAGTGTCAAGGTCAGTACTGCACCTACGATGGTTATTATCATACCCATGTACATCCGGTCGGTTATCTTGTACCATACGGCCAGGTTGTAATATATGCCCAGGGCCACATTGGCGGCCAGCAGTATGGGTACTACACCCAGACCCTCGCGGTACTGCGAACCTATAAAGTATTTCCAGAGGTCTATATAGAGGGCAGTGAAGAGGAAGGCGCAGCAGAGCGTAATGACGAACCACTTCATGACGCGGGCATAGGTAGTGGCCGCATTCCTGTCGGCCGACCGGCTGAAGAAAAATGGCTCTGCCGACATCTTGAACGCCTGTATGAACAGGCTGATGAATATGGCTATCTTATAGTTGGCCGAATATATGCCTACCGCTATCTTCTGCTGCTCAGGGGTGCCTATATACAGCTTGCCCAGCATTATACGGTCTACCGTTTCGTTCACCATACCGCCCATACCTACTATGACCATGGGCCAACTATATTTAAATATTTGTTTCCACAATGCGGTATCAAAGCGCATGCGGTAGCCGCTCCATTCTTTGAACAGCAGCAGGAATGTGATGAAGGCCTGCCCAAGGTTTGCCCATAGCAAGAAACCGACCGGGGAGTTGCCTGTATACCATTTAGCGAATTCAGTTTCGGGGTGGGCTGCTACCTGGTTGGGGCAATATGCCATAAGGTAGACCGTGAGCACAATGTTCACAATGATACCTGCCACGCGTACTATGGCATATTTGCGCGGGCGCCCCTCTTGCCGTAGCCTTGCAAATGGTATGGCGGCAAGCGTATCTATGGCTATTATCAGCACACACAAGGTCACATATTCCGAGTGTCCTCCCAGCTCTATATAATCGGCTATAGGTTCGCGCAGCCATATAAGCAGAGCGCTGAAGGCCAATGTGCTCATGAGCAGTGAGCTGAATGTGGTATTAAAAAGACCGGTCTTGTCGGTACCCTTTGATGCGAAACGGAAGTATGCGGTCTCCAGCCCATAGGTGTACAGCACATTCACCAATGCTATAAAGGAATAGAGCATTGTGAGGTCGCCATAGGCCACCATACCCGATGGGTTGTTGAGTATATAAGTAATGATAGGGGTAAGCAATTGGTTCAGCAGCTTGGCCGCTATATTACTTACGCCATACCATATCGTTTGCCCCGCTAATTGTTTGAGGGATGCCATTTTCCGATGTCAAAAGTAGAAAGTAGTAAGTAGAATATTAGCAGGCAGGCCGATCTTTTACATTTCTATATTTCTATGATCATGCAGTATCGCTATTATAATGACCCGTTTCTTGGGTTCGTCTATATAAAAGTGTATACCAAAAGGAATATCGTACCGCATATGCATGAGGGTTCGTACTCAATCTGGAAATTGCTTGTATCAAAGCCGTTGCGAACCGCTTTTCCAAGCCTTCCTGCTGCTGTCTGTACCACGCTTTTGCTTCTTGGATGTCGCGCTTCGCGTCATCCAGGTGAACGGTACTATACTGCATGGTCAGTCTTCCTTATTCAGCTCATCCAGCAATTCATCTATTGGGCGCAGATCGTCAGAAGATGTAGCCTTTTTCAGACGGGGGTCTATCACATCTTTTTGCCATTGAGGCAATTCGCCTTCTATTGTTTCTATATCCGGATGTTTCTCCCTTATCTTATTCCATTCATCTATAGGAATAATAACAGCCGTGGGGCGGCCGGAACCATCTGCTATATACTGTAAGGACATACTACAAAATTAGCCCATTTTCCTAGAGGATAACCATGTATTAAGTCTATTTTCTGGAAAATGCTTCCGCGTAGTGGATGTTTGGGGTAAACGTGCCAAAATTCAATTATTTGATTTTCAATGTTTTATGTTTTTTGGCACAGCATTGGTTATATACCTGTCAAACCTACCTACGGCAGGCAGGCAAACAAACTAAAACAAACAAAAACGAACTACAATGAAAAACATCTTCAAGTCTCTCGCTCTCGCAACTGTTGCCCTGGTATCTTTCTCTAGCAGCTCTTTCGCACAGGCCACTGCAACTGCTTCTGCATCTGCTAACATCATCACTCCGATATCTATAGTAAAGACAGTAGATATGAACTTCGGTAACGTAGCCGTTTCTGCAACTATAGCAGGTACTGCCGTTCTGGCCCCTGCAGGTACACGCACTACAGGCGGTGCAGGTGGTGTTACCCTTCCTGCTACTACAGGTACCGTAGCTGCTGCCAGCTTCACAGTTTCTGGTCAGGGTGGTTATACTTACGCAATAACTCTTCCTACTTCTTGCACAATAACTGATGGTGCTACACACAACATGACCGTAGACAACTTTACCAGCTCACCTTCTGCCACAGGTACCCTGAGCGCGGGCGGTACTGAGACCCTGAACGTAGGTGCTACCCTGAACGTAGCTGCCGGCCAGGCATCTGGTCTGTACACCAATGCTACCGGTGTACCTGTAACAGTGAACTATAACTAATAAGAACTTTTTAAGAATAGGGGGAGGAAACAGTGATATAGTTTGGTGAAAGCGCTTTCGGAAACGGAGGCGCTTTTTTGTTGTCTGAACCTTGTCATCTATACTACTTAGTCGGCCAGGAACCCGAACTTTCCTGCATTATAATCTTCTATGGCCTGCTTTATCTCATCGTGCGTGTTCATCACAAAGGGGCCATAGCTCACATAGGGTTCGTTCAGCGGCTCGCCGCTCAGAACCAGCAGTATGGTGTTCTTTGTCGCTTTTATGTGTATATCACCGGCCTCGTTCTTTAGCTGCACATAGTGGTTCTCCGGTGCTGTATGATCGTTTATGCTCACCGCCCCATCCACTATCAGTATACCCGTATTGAATTTCGCAGGCAGCGTGAATCTCAGGTCGGCCCCTGCATTCAGGTGCATATCGTACATATGCACCGGCGAGAAGGTGCTGGCCACACCCTTTACGCCATTGTACTCACCTGCCACCACATACACAGTACCCATATTGGCAGGTAGCTGAATGGCCGGCTTTTCGGTATGTACTATGCTCTGGTATTTGGCAGGCGTCATTTTGTGGGCCTTGGGCAGGTTTATCCATAGCTGCAGCATCTCGAAAGCGCCGCCGCTCTTAGTATAGGTCTGCTCATGATACTCCTTATGCAGTACGCCGCCGCCTGCGGTCATCCACTGTATGTCGCCGGGTTTTATCACGCCATGGTTGCCCTTGCTGTCGTGGTGCTCTACAGAGCCTTTGTAGGCAAAAGTGATGGTCTCTATACCCCGGTGCGGATGCACGCCTACGCCACGCGATATCTCTGACGGCGGGTAGTTCACCTCGGCATTGAAGTCCAGCAGGAAGAACGGGCTCATGCGTTCCACAAAGCCCTTACCGCCCGGAAAGAAGTTCATCACCTTGAAGCCATTACCCACCATATGTGTATTGGTAGGCGACAGTACACCCTCTACACCCCTATATCCCGTTGCGCTTAGTTTCTCTGCCGCTTTTGCAGTGGTGCCGAACAATGAGCGCATATATACAAAGGCGCTGGCAAGAATGCCCGAACGTATGAATTCCTTTCTTTCCATAAAATAGATGTTTGTACATCAAATTTACGCATTGTGAGAGTATAGCCATACCGGCAACATCGATACATCCATCGGCAATATCTATATGGCACCTACAGCTTCACGAATTTTCCGCTATACATGCCATTCACCCTCACCAGGTACACCCCGGCAGGCATAGCGGATATATCTATACTCACCTGCGCCCGGTCATATGTATTGCTGAACATGGCCTTGCCCGACATATCGGTAATAACGATGTCCGATATCTTCACTGCGCTTACAATGGTCACTTCATCCCTTGCAGGGTCGGGGTAGATGCGTGTTCCCTGCACCATACCACCGGTGTTTATGCCGGTAATGGGGCATGCCTTCACATATACAGGGCGAGTGACACTCCTGGCAAAACACCAATTGGTGACCGTATAGATGATGGTATCCATACCCACGGTCATGCCTGTCACTACACCACCCGATACGGTGGTTTTGGCGTGCATACTGCTCCATGTGCCACCCGCAGTGGCAGATGACAGGGTGATATTGCCACCTGTGCAAAGTGTGTCGGGTCCCGATATAGCGCTGACAACAGGCGCATTACAGGTGATCTTGCGTACACGGTTGTTCAAACAATCGCCTGCGTACAGATTGCCGAAAGTGTCTACATATATTCCTTGGTGAAAATTGAGCTGTGCCGCGGTAGCAGGCCCGCCATCGCCCGAATAACCCGCTACAGATGAGCCTCCGGCTATGTTGGAAATGATACCTGTATTGATGTCTATCTTCCGTATCTTCTGGTTATCGGTATCGGCAATGATGATATTGCCCAACTTGTCTATGCATACACCTTTTGGCCTTTTTATCATGGCCAGTGTGGCCGCTCCGCCATCGCCGCTATAGCCCCATACACCTGTGCCAGCTATGGTAGTGATGATGCCCGATGCGCTTATTTTCCTTATACGGTCGCCCATCATTTCGGCCACATATATGTTGCCTGCCTTATCTACCGCCAGGCCCGATGGATGATTGATGCCCGCTGCTGTAGCAGGCCCGCCATCGCCACCCGATGTGGCTGTGCCATTGCCGCCTATGGTAGTGATGATGCCATCTATACCTACCTTCCGTACCCTGTTGTTGTGTGCATCGCTGAAGTATACATTGCCTGCGGAGTCCCAGAAAATGCCTTGCGGCTTATTGATCTTTGCTGCTATGGCAGGCCCGCCATCGCCACTATACCCGGCCACGCCTGTGCCTGCTATAGTACTGATAAGCGATCCCTCATTGTTGATGAGGCGCACACGGTCATTGTTCATGTCGGTGATAACAATAGAGCCAAAGGTGCTCACGGCCATGCCATACGGAAAATTGAGCTGCGCGGTAGTGGCCATTATACCATCGCCATTATAGCCTGCCACACCTGTGCCGGCTACTGTGGTGATAATACCTGTAGGGTCTACTTTGCGTATGCGGTTATTGCCTACATTGCCTATATACAGGTTGCCGTAGGTGTCCATACCTACATCGTATGGCTGCGATACGGCCGTGGCTGTGGCCTGTACACCATCGCCAGAGAATGTGGATGTGCCATTACCGGCTACTGTAGTGATGGTCTGTGCAAATGCGGGTATCGATATCAGGCATAGGAATGCCATGATCGTCTTCTTCATAAGGGGGTATTTTTACCTAAATTTAGTATTATATATCAAAAGCATTGAAATTATTTTCCTATCTTTGTACCCGAAACATTTTGTTCCAGCCTTTTTAGTGTCGGCAACTTTTTTGTCCGGCTATCGACTTTCGACCACCATATCGGGTTCATACAAGACACTTTGGGGTTTTATTTAACCAGAACCATTTTTACAAAAAATGACATTTAATGACCTGGGCCTTATTGCGCCCATTCTCAATGCACTTGAGACAGAGGGGTATAAGACCCCTACACCCATTCAGCAGCAGGCCATACCCATCATACTGCAAAAGCGCGATATACTGGGCTGCGCACAGACAGGCACCGGCAAGACGGCAGCCTTTGCCATACCTATACTGCAACTGCTGGATGCCGCACATGCCGAGCGCCAGCAACACAGGATAAAAGTACTGATACTGACACCTACACGCGAACTGGCCATACAGATAGGCGAAAGCTTTGCCGCTTACGGCCGCAACCTGCTGATGCGCCATACAGTGATATTTGGCGGTGTGCCACAGGGTGCGCAGGTACAGGCACTGAAAAAAGGAGTGGATGTACTTATAGCCACACCGGGCCGCCTGCTGGACCTGATAAACCAGGGCTACATAAATATAAAGACACTGGACATCTTTGTACTGGATGAGGCCGACCGCATGCTGGACATGGGCTTCATACACGATGTGAAACGCGTGGTAGCAATGCTGCCTCAAAAGCGGCAAACACTTTTCTTCAGTGCTACAATGCCGCCGGAGATACAGAAACTGGCCAATACCATATTGGTGAACCCGGAGAAGGTAGAGGTGACACCTGTATCATCTACCGCAGATACCATAGCACAGGCGCTTTACTATGTGGACAAGAAGGACAAGCGCATGCTGCTGCAGTATGTGCTGGATGCCGAAAAGATAACCCGTGCGCTGGTCTTCACGCGTACCAAGCATGGCGCCGACAAGGTGGTGAAAGACCTGCACAAGGCAGGTATAAAGGCCGAGGCCATACATGGCAACAAATCGCAGAATGCAAGGCAGCGCGCCCTGGGCAATTTCAAGGATGGTACACTGCGTGCGCTTATAGCTACCGATATAGCTGCCCGTGGTATAGATGTGGACAACCTGTCGCACGTTATCAACTACGAGATACCCGAGGTGCCCGAGACTTATGTGCACCGCATAGGCCGTACCGGCAGGGCAGGCGCCAGTGGTATAGCCATATCTTTCTGCGACGACGATGAAAAAGCAGACCTGAGGAACATCATAAAGCTCATAGGCAAGCAGATACCTGTGGTAGATAACCACCCGTATCCTATGGCATCGAGCGGGCAGGTGGTGATAAACCTGCCAAAGGGCAAAGATGTGGTAACAAGACCCGATGCTGTGGTCCTTAACAGACCTAATAACAACAACCGCCACAAGAACAGCAATAACAGGAATAACAACGGAAATAGGTCTGGCGGTAACAACAGGCACGGCAAGCCTGCGCAGGAAGGCAACAACGCTCAGAACAATAATACTGAACGGAGCACAAAACCTGCACAGCAGGGAGAGAACAGGCAGCACAAACAGAACGACAGGCCTGCCCAGCAGCCACAGCAGCGCAACAACAATAACAACAATAACAACAGGGATAACCACCTGCATGGCAACGACAGGCGCGACAACCGCCCTAAGCCTGCTGCTACAGAGAGGTCTGCGCCACAGCGCCCCGCCAGCTACGATGATGTGGACCTGTCGTGGTAAATGATATATGACATTAAAAAGCAGAAAGGCGCACCGTAAAGTGCGCCTTTCATTTTGCATGTCTTAGTATCAGTACCGGAATGTGACCTCTGTAGCGCCGAAGCCATACCTGCCGCTCCACTCGTTCTTGTAGCGGCCCACCTCGGGCGTGGCTTTCAGCATGGCGTGTACCTCATCGCGCAGCTTGCCCTTGCCCAGTCCATGTATCACTATCATACGCTCCAGCCGGTGCATGATGGCCAGGTGCAGGTAGCGCTCCAGTGTGTCCAGTTGTATCTTTATTATCTCTGCGTTCGATAGGCCCTTGCTATTGCTGCGCAGTTGCTCTATGTGCAGATCCAGCTCGTACCTGGGTTGCTCTGCGGTATGTTTGCTTTGCCCTATGGTCTTTGATGGCCCTATCGCCACGGGCTGCTCATACATGGGCTCCGGCTTTTTCTTTTCCTTTAGCTCTGCGGCCAGCAGGTAGCTGAAAGATGGCTCATTGCCCTGCTGTATAGAGGTAATGTGCTCGAACAGTTTTGCGGGTTTTATCCGTACTATACCCTCTGCCATGGTCTCGTCCGGCGCTGTCAGTGTCCAGTTGAAGCGTGGCTGGTCGTTCATTTCGGCATATGGTATGCTGTGCAGGTATATATTGCCAAAGGCATGCAGTCCGCCTTCCAGCCTGAAGAGCGAACGCTCTGCCATTCGTACATCATATACGAAGCGGATGTTCACCGGCAGCTCGTTCAGCAGGAAGACCTTTACATGGCTCACCATTTCCTCCATATCATCCGTTCTGAACTCGGGTATGAACGAAAGGTAGGCGCCCTTTGCCATACGCCTGGTAGTGGCAGGCAATTTCTCTACCGGTAGTTGCACTGGCATGGCGCTTTTTTTCTGCACGCTCTTTTTCTCTGTGAACCATTTCAGGTATGGGTGGTCTACATCATCATTATACACCGGGAATACCGTGCCCGCTACCTCTACTTCCACCATTTTCTTGTTCACAATGGCCACTACACGCCCTTCTTCGCCTGTGCGTTTCATTACTATCTTATCGCCTATCGAGAATTTCATCTTTCTTGTTGTTTGCTTGCCTCTATCCGCTCTTTTATGAAGGCCACCATCTGCCTCACGGCCTTGCCGCGGTGGCTTATGCTGTTCTTCACATCGGGTGGCAGTTCTGCAAAGGTCTGTGAATATCCCGTGGGAACAAAAATGGGATCATAGCCGAAGCCTCCATCACCGCGTTTCTCCATTATTATCTGCCCCTCGCACACCCCTTCGAAGTAGTGGAGCTCACCCTCCCATACCAGGCATATCACGGCCTTGTAGTATGCGCTGCGGTCGGTAACGTTGGCGATATCGGCAAGCACTTGCTGCAGGTTGGCCTCATCGTCCCGGCTGCCGCTGTAGTGTGCGCTAACCACGCCCGGCCTGCCACCCAAGGCATTCACACATATGCCGCTATCATCGGCAAATACGTTCAGCCCGCTGTGGCGGTGTATGGTCTCGGCCTTTGTGCGGGCATTTTCCTCAAAGGTGTGGTAGGGCTCAGGTATATCGTCCTTAAAGCCTATATCCTTTAGCGACAGTAGTGTCACATTGTCTATCATCTGTTCTATCTCGCGTATCTTACCCTTGTTGTTCGATGCCACAACAAGCCTGTGTGCCGATGCATGCTCCATGTGCCAAAAGTAAAAAGGAATGGCGCAATTCGCTATGGTTCGTACTTTTGTTGCCATCCACCCTTTTTGCGCCGATGGCCAACATCACCCTTTTGTCAGACCTGGGAGTACAGGATGCCGCTGCGGGTATCGTAAAGGGTATGTTGTATAGCTGGGTGCCCGACGCGCGCATCACCGACATCAGCCACGAGGTCACACCCTTCGATACCGTACAGGCGGCTTATGTACTGGGCAGCGCTTACAGCAGCTTTCCCAAGGACACAGTGCATGTGGTGCTGGTAGATATATTTGCCGAGGCAGATACCCTCTTATTGCTTGCTGTGTATGATGGTCATTACTTCCTCGTTCCTGATAATGGTATTCTGCAAATGGCGCTGGGCGATAGTGGGGTCGAAACATGGGTATGTCCCATCGTCTCTGGTGAGCACCCATACGATGCATGGATGGCTACTGTAGCGGGCATCATAAATGGCCTCTCCACTATGTCTCCCGCACAATTGAGGCTGCGCCCCTTGGCCATAGAACCTGTACCACCTGCGGAAGCTGCTGTTGCAGGCCCGGAGGTACTGTGCCGTATACTGCATATAGATAAGTTCGGAAATGTGGTGACGGATATGACCCGCGACCGTTTTGATATGCTGAACCACAGCGGCAATTTTTCCATCACCATAGGGGGGGACACGATACGGAAGGTGAGCAACTACTATACCGATGCCATAAAGGGCGATCCGCTTTGCCGTTTCAACCGGCGTGGCTACCTGGAGATATGTGTGAACAAGGGTGATGCATCAGCCGTGCTGGGGCTGAGGATAGGCGGTATTCCTAACGATATAAAAATAATTTTTGAATGATAGTACGAATAGTACAGATGAGCTTTCGCGATGAGGCCGTAGAGGAATTCACTATCCTGTTCAACGAGCGTAAGGAGCGTATACGCCACTTCGATGGCTGTACCCACCTGGAGCTATGGCAGGACACTGCAAGGCCGTATATATTCTTCACCTACAGTAAATGGGAGTCGCAGGCCGCGCTGGATAAATATCGTTTCTCCGAGTTCTTCAAAGATACATGGGGGCGTACCAAGGCGCTCTTCGCTGATGCGCCACAGGCGTGGAGTGTAGAACAGCGGCATGTGGTAGAGTAGGGGCCTCTCCCCAGTCCTCTCCGAAGGAGAGGGAGGTGTTTACGGCTCTTAGGGCTGGCTAACGGTTGCCGAACAGCATACTGCCTATGCGCACCATATTGCCGCCCTCGGCAAGGGCTATATGGTAGTCGCTGCTCATACCTATAGAGCGTATGGCAAAGTATGGCTTGCCCAGGAAGGATGTCTCTGCAAGGTGTATGAAAAAGTTGTTCAGCCGTGCGAACTCGCTGCGTATCTTCTGCTCATCATCCGTGTTCGATGCCATGCCCATCAGGCCGCAGATGCGCACGTTCTGCATGTCTTCCTTTTGTGCGGTATAGTATTCCATCAGCTCAAAGATGTCTGCCTCATCCATGCCGAATTTCGTCTCCTCATCGGCTATGTGCATTTGCAGCAGCACATCTATCACACGGCTGTTCTTTGCGGCCTGTTTGTTTATCTCCTTCAGCAGGCCAAAGCTGTCCACTGCATGTACCAGGTGCACGAAGGGCGCTATATACTTCACCTTATTGCTTTGCAGGTGGCCTATGTAGTGCCATTGTATATCGGCAGGCAGTTCTGCCTGTTTGCTCACCAGCTCCTGCACATAATTTTCGCCAAAGTGCCGCTGCCCCAGGTCGTACAGCTCCTTTATATCGCTTGCAGGTTTCGTTTTCGATACTGCTACCAGCGTAGCTCCCGCAGCGGCCAGTTCTTTATGCAATGTTTCCCAGACAGCTCTGTTCACCATAATGAAAGTTGTATAAAAAAGCCGGAACTCTGACAGAATTCCGGCTTGTTATCTATTGAATGTTCTTAGTTGGCATATTCGCTCATGAACTTGATGCGCATCATTTTCAGGTGCTCTATGCTCACGTCCCTGTCCTTGAATTCTTCATAGGCGCTCTCCATATCATCGTCATGGCTGTTGCGGAAGTAGTCGAAGATGTCCTCCTGCTCGTTATCGTCCAGTTCCTGTTCCAGGCAGTAGTCCAGGTTCAGGCGGGTGCCGCTGGCCACTATGGTCTCCATCTCCACCAGTAGGTCCGGCAGCGACAGACCCTTGTTCTTGGCTATGGTCTCCAGTGGTATCTTCTTGTCTATGTTCTGAATGATGTACACCTTCATGCCGCTCTTGTTCACCACGCTTTTCATCACAAAGTCGTCGGGCTTCACTACGTCGTTCTCCTCTACATACTTGGCTATCAGCTCTACGAATTTTTTACCATATCGCAATGCCTTGCCCTTGCTCACACCCTGTATCTTCTCCAGTTCGGTAAGCGTGGTAGGGTAGTTGGTGGCCATATCCTCCAGCGAATTCTCAAGGAATATCACGAAGGGTGGCAGGTTCTTCTCCCTGGCCACCTGCTTGCGCAGGTCCTTCAGCATCTCGAAGAGCTGCGGGTCGGTGGTAGAGGTACCGCCGCCGGCGGCGCTTGTCTCCTCATCGTCACAGGTGGCCTCTTCATACTTGTGGTTCAGCGCCACCATTATAGAGTATGGCTTCTTGTGGAATTTCTGTCCCTTCTCGGTTATCTTCAGCAGGCCATATTCTTCTATGTCCTTGCGTATCATGCCTTCCAGCATCATCTGGCGTATGAGCGAGTTCCAGAAGTTGGCATCCATCTGCATCACCAGTCCTGCGCCGAACGACTTCAGCTTATCGTGCCTGAAGGTATGTATCTGCGGATTGGCCTTGCCCAGTATTATGTTCACCACATAGTCTATGCCAAAGCGCTCATCCAGTTCCTTTATGGCATCCAGGGTTATCTTTATGCTGTCCTTTACTTCCAGCTTTTCCTTGGGGTTCTTGCAGTTGTCGCAGTTGCCGCAGTTAGTGGACTTGTATTCCTCGCCAAAATAGTGCAGCAGCAGCTTGCGGCGGCATACGCCGCTCTCTACATAGGCCAGCGTTTCTGAGATAAGCTGTGCCCCCATCTCGCGTTCGCTCAGCGGCTTGTCGCGCATCAGGTGTTCCAGCTTCTGTACGTCCTTGTGCGAGTAGTACAGCAGGCATTTTCCCTCCATACCGTCACGGCCTGCACGGCCGGTCTCCTGGTAATAGTTCTCCAGCGACTTAGGTATGTTGTAGTGTATCACAAAGCGCACATCGGGCTTGTCTATGCCCATGCCAAATGCTATGGTGGCCACTATCACGTCCACTTTCTCCAGCAGGAACTGGTCCTGCCTTTGCGAGCGTATCTGTGCTTCCAGGCCTGCATGGTAGGCCACGGCGCTTATGCCATTGGCCTGCAGGGTCTGTGCCAGCTCTTCGGTCGTCTTGCGGTTCAGCGTGTATATGATGCCGCTCTTTCCCTTCATCGTATTGATGAACTTCACAATGCTTTTCAGCGTCTGTTCCTTGCTTATCTTGGGCACTATCTCGTAGTACAGGTTGGGCCTGTTGAACGAGTCTACGAATATCTGCGGTTCGCGCAGCGCCAGGTTCTTCACTATGTCGTCCTGCACCTTGGGAGTAGCAGTAGCAGTAAGGGCTATGATAGGCAGCTCGGGGTCTATCATGTCTATCATGTCGCGCAGCTTGCGGTATTCGGGTCTGAAATCATGTCCCCATTCCGATATGCAGTGCGCCTCATCTACCGCTACGAACGATATGTTCAGGTCGGAGAAGAAAGATATGTTCTCTTGCTTGGTGAGTGTTTCGGGTGCTACATACAGCATTTTGGTGCGGCCGTCCGTCAGGTCGGACTTCACTTTCTTTTGCTGCGCCTTGCTCAGGGTCGAGTTCAGGAAGTGTGCTATGTTATCGCGAGAGCTGTAGCCGCGTATCAGGTCCACCTGGTTCTTCATCAGGGCTATGAGTGGAGATACTATGATGGCCACACCGTCGCTCAGCAGCGCGGGCAACTGGTAGCAGAGCGATTTGCCGCCACCTGTGGGCATTATCACGAATGTGTCCTTGCCCGACAGTATGCTTTTTATTATTTTCTCCTGCTCGCCCTTAAAAGAGTCGAAACCGAAATATTGTTGTAATTCTTTCTTGAGGTTCACCTTTGCACCACTACCTACTGCGTTCATACACAAAATATTAACTTGTAATTAGAATTTCTGCAGACCAAAACATTACGAGAAATGATATTTCTGAGAAAAGTCTGCGAATTTACGACTGTTAAGTTAATCTATAATGTTTACAATTGCAATAGTTTTGTTATAAAAATAACATGGGGTGTCTGCACTGCAGACACCCCACTATACAATTTCCGCATATTTACCGTTCGATCATCGTTTTTATCACATTTGCCTTTTCTCCGCACGATATACGGGTCAGGTACAATCCCTTCGGTACATCGCCGGTATTAATATTAAAGACATTATATCCATTAGCTGCCTGCATGGTCTGTGTATGGATACTTCTTCCCGTCATATCCATCACGGTTACGGTCACAGTCTTTGCCATGGTCGTATTGTTGTAAACCAGGGTAAATGTGCCGTTCGTAGGGTTGGGGTAGAGCAGGCAGTCCATAGGGTCTTCGGCCAGTGTGTTCTGCACCGTCAGTTGGGCGGCCATATCGCGCAGCGCCTTGTAGGCATTTGCCTTGCCATGTCCCCAGGTATTGGTGCCGGCCGGGGGTATGGTACCCGTATTGGCATCTACTATGGCCGTACGCGCCAGTATGTTCTTTACAGAGTCGGGGGTAAGGGTAGAGTTGAGCTGCAGCATCATGGCTATGATACCCGCTACCGCCGGGCACGACATAGATGTGCCTGCCGCCATGGCATAGGGATATACACGACCATCTATAGTGCTCTTGCTGATGACATAGATGTAATTTTCGTTAAGGGGCGTATAGCTGGTATCGTAAGAGCTGATGGCCGATGCCAGCGCCATGCCCGGCCCGGTGATGTCGGGTTTTATGCGGCCATCAGGCAGCGGCCCCAGGCTGGAGAAGGGGGCTATCCTGCCACTGGTGACACCATAGCTCAGGAATGT
Source organism: Nemorincola caseinilytica (assembly GCF_039540515.1). Taxonomy (NCBI): domain Bacteria; kingdom Pseudomonadati; phylum Bacteroidota; class Chitinophagia; order Chitinophagales; family Chitinophagaceae; genus Nemorincola; species Nemorincola caseinilytica. The sequence continues at coordinate 26,396 of NZ_BAABFA010000015.1, forward strand.
TCCGCCGATGTTGGTAAAGGAACCCTTGCTTACATATGCGCCAACAGATATTGCCGAGAAACTACTGCTGATGTCGGATACGGTCATGCGGTTATCCCCATCGACGGCCCATGCGTAACCCAGCTTCTTAAGCTCTCCATAGTATCCCGTAGGCGGTATAAGGAAACCCTCCCACATATCTATGGTCCCCGAGGTGGCTGTGGCCGACAGGCAAATGTTATCTGGTACCAGGCTGTGCAGGTACACAAAGGCATGGGGCTTACCATTATACTCTGTCGGTGTCATGCTGATGGTGATATGGCAGGGGTCGCCATCAGATCCCGTCAGCACATAGTCGTGTACAGTGTCAGAAATGCAGATGGGCCCTGTAGAGTCTATTGCATTCACGCCGTCATATAGCTTTATGTTCAGGCAGAAGGTCCTTCCTGTATCGCCCCACACATCTATCCATGTTTTCCGGTCGGTCGTATCCAGTTGCGGGTCGAATGTCACGAATGTGCTTACCGAAGTATTGGTGGCAGTGAATGTCTTTCGCAGGTGCAGGCTATCCTCTCCGCAGTTGCCGGCGCTGCAGGCGAATATGCGCCCCGGTCCTGTGAGTGCATCGCACGCCTGGCTGAAGAGCGAATGCCCATCGTGCGGGCCTATGCTGCTGCCCCAGCTCAGGTTCGCTATGGCGGGCTTGAACACCGATGCGGCATAGGTGAAGATGTAGTTCATTCCATCTATGATGTCGGTAGCGCCGGCTACGGCCCATTGGCCGGGTGGCGGCATGATGCCTACGAACACCATATCGCTCTCATAGGCCATGCCCCTGTACTTGCTCGATGGGCTGCTGTAGCCCGAGCCCGCTGCTATACCTGCCACATGGGTACCATGTGTGGTAATGGCGGTATCGTAGCCTACCGACCGCATCACATACGGGTCGGTCATCTCGCGCCCATAAGAAAAACCTGCGGGTGGTGTGCCTGTCAGTTTCTGTGTCCATACGCGGCGCACACGGTACAGGGTGTGTGTAGTATCGTAGAGGGTAGGGTGGTCGAAATCGAAACCGGCATCTATGATGCCCACTACCACGTTCTTGCCTGTGAATGGCATAGGCAGGTTTATGCCCTTCTGTGCCGAATCGGCCCTTGTGGTCTTTTTCGCATTATCCAGCAGGGGCGTTATCGGCGCATCAAGGTCTATGTTGGCTATGCCTGCCACTTTGGTAAAAGCCGTTACCTTATCTGCAGGTATCTGCACCGTCCATATGTTGCCCGCACGGGTACCTATGTATACACCCAAGGTATTCAGCGCTGCCTCATCTACATCAGCACCCACTTTTACAAAGGCGCTTATATACATCCTGCCTTCTATCATCTTGTACACATAGCCATCCATGGGTTTCCCATCATTCCCTGCTTTTGCCACATTGTTCAGGTACATACGGGTGTGGGCAGATAGTATGGCATTTTTTGTATCTCGTGCCGACACAGCGCTTGCGCCAGATACTATGGCCAGTAGGTAAAAAAGTACCTTTTTTATCATTGTAACATATTTATCATTGTAAAAATATAGAATAGGGCGAAGAAAAGGAACAGAAAAGCCCGTTCAAGTGGCATTGTTATGGTTTGTGATACTCCCAATATTCTCTTGGTGTTACGATCTTCGTTCTCTTATATCGGGTAAAAGTAAGGTCATTCGTATTGCCTGATATGAGAATGTCGGCTTTGCATTCCAGTGCAAGTTCTAGCAGCATATTATCACTTGCGTCCTTTATGATCTTTACTTTCTTTTTAGGATAAAAGAATGATGCATTGTTCTCTATATCAACAAGAATACTGTTCGCTTTGGCTTTGAAATCAGGGAACTTCGAGAATTTATCACAGTTCAGAACAGTGTAATACTCTGCCATCAGGTCTTCCGATATACATAGCTGGCACTTTCTGCCAAGGTACACGTCCATTAATATGAGGTAGGGAAAGCTTCTTTGGATAAGAGCCGAAACAACAACGTTCGTATCAAGAATGATCTTTTGCATGTCGAACTGCGTTGACCTCTTTTGTTATCTCATCCATGGTCATTTTAGACAGGCCATACTTTTCGGCCAGTTCGATGCTGTCATTCAAATTTTGTTTGCTGAGCTCGTTACTTAAGATCTCCAAAAGGTCTGAAAAAGATAATTTCTCTTTTTTAAGGCCAAACTTGTTGAACTCAAGTTCTGATATGGAAATATTGAGTGTTCTCATTTTTTTATTCCGAACTATATCCAAAACTACAAAAAAACGGCGAACGATAAAAGCCGTTCGCCGAAGATCTATCTGCTTTATAAGCAGTCTTACACCACTTCCCCCTCAAGGTCATAATCAAAGGCTTTGGTGATGCGCACATTCACAAAGTCGCCTATGGGCAGGGGCTTTTTGCTGTGTATCACTACTTCGTTATCTACCTCTACACTGTCGAATTCGGTACGCGCCAGGTAGCGGCCGGCCTCTTTTTTGTCCACTATCACCTTGTAGGTCTTGCCTATGTGCTCCTGGTTCTTCTCGTAAGATATTTCCTGCTGCACTTCCATTATCTCCTGTGCGCGGGCCTCTTTCTCTTCAGATGTAAGGGTGTCTTCCAACTCGTGGGCGCTCGTATTCTCCTCGTGCGAGTAGGTAAAGATGCCCACCCTGTCCAGGCGGCTCTCTTCCAGGAAGGCTTTCAGATCCTCCACATCGTCACGCGTCTCACCCGGGAAACCGGTGATGAGTGTAGTGCGTATGGCTATGCCCGGTACGCGGTCGCGTATGCCTGCTATCAGGTCGGTTATCTCGCGGCGGGTTATCTGGCGCTTCATGGCCTTTAGCATATTGTCCGATATATGCTGCAGCGGCATATCCAGGTAGTTGCATATGTTGTCGCGCTCGCGCATCACATCCAGTATATCCATCGGGAACTTCGATGGGTATGCATAATGCAACCTTATCCAGTGCAGTCCCTCTATGTCCGACAGGTATTTAAGCAGGTCGGACAGGGCGCGTTTTTTGTATATATCCAGGCCATAGTATGTCAGCTCCTGCGCTATCAACATTATCTCCTTCACACCCATGCTCACCAGGCGTTTGGCCTCGCTCACCACCTCTTCTATGGTCTTCGATACATGGCCGCCGCGCATCAACGGTATGGCGCAGAAAGAGCATGTACGGTTGCATCCCTCCGATATCTTCAGGTATGCATAGTGTTTGGGCGTGCTCAGCAGGCGTTCGCCTACCAGCTCGCTCTTATAGTCAGCATTGAATTGTTTCAGTATCAGCGGCAGCTCCATCGTCCCGAACCACGCATCCACTTCAGGTATCTCGGTCAGCAGGTTCTCGCGGTAGCGCTCGCTCAGGCAGCCGGTCACATATACCTTGTCCAGCTTACCGCGGCGTTTCAGTTCCACCTGGTCCAGTATGGTGTTCACGCTCTCTTCCTTGGCCTTGTCTATAAAGCCGCAGGTGTTCACCACCACTATATTATGGTCCAGCTTACGGTTCTCGTGTGTCACATCTATACCATTGGCCGTAAGCTGTCCGCCCAGCATCTCACTGTCCACCATGTTCTTCGAACAGCCAAGTGTAATGATGTTCACCTTGTCGTTCTTCAGTGTTCTCGTTTTCACGTTATCCTATTTTTAAAGCCCCTCCCGACCTCCCCCAGGGGGAGGTGAGATGCCGTGACCGTATGTTTTTTTCTCAGAACTTGCATGTTCGCCTTATTTCTTCCTCATGAATATGCGTATGGGCACACCGGTAAAGTTGAAATGCTCGCGTATCTTGTTCTCCAGGAAGTTGCGGTAAGATTCTTTTACTGCATCGGGGTAGTTGGCAAAGAACGCGAACGAGGGTACCGCTGTGGGTACCTGCTGCACGAACTTTATCTTTATAGAATACCCGCGCGACATGCCCGGAGAGAACGCCTCTATCTCTTTCAGCATCACCTCGTTCAGTACCGATGTGGCTATGCGCTTGCTGCGGTTCTCATACACCTCCAGCGCCTTCTCCATACCCTGGAAGATGCGCGTCTTATCTTTTGCCGATATGAATATGATGGGCACATCATTGAATGGCGCCAGCTTGTTCTTTACTTCTTTCTCATAGTCGCGGGCGGTATTGGTGGCTTTCTCTACCATATCCCACTTATTCACCAGCAGCACTATGCCCTTGCCTTTGCGTGCGGCCAGACTGTATATGTTCACATCCTGCGCGGTAAGGCCCTGTTGTGCGTCTATCAGCAGCATGCACACATCCGATTCGTCCATGGCCTTTATGGCGCGTATCACCGAGTAGAACTCCAGATCCTCATGTACGTTCTTCTTCTTGCGTATGCCCGCCGTGTCTATCAGCACGAATTCCTTGTTGAAGAGCTTGTAATGGGTATGTATCGTATCGCGGGTGGTACCTGCAATGTCCGATACTATGGTACGCTCCTGGTTCACCAGCGCGTTCAGCAGGGTCGATTTTCCGGCGTTCGGCTGTCCTATGATGGCAAATTTCGCCAGGGCGTTGCCATCCTTGTCGGTGGCTTCGGTAGGTGCGTCTTCGGTTATGTGCTCCACTACCTCATCCAGCACTTCCCCGGAACCCGAACCTGATATAGAGGACAGAAAGAATGTCTTCTCAAAGCCCAGCGAATAGAACTCTGTGGCAAAGAGCGCACGCTCACTATTGTCCACCTTGTTCACCACCAGCAGTACGGGCTTGGTAGAGCGGCGCAGTACATCGGCCATATCCTCGTCCTGGTTGGTGATGCCTGTTACGGCATCGCATACAAAGAGTATCAGGTCGGCCTCGTCGACGGCTATATGTACCTGCTTGCGTATCTCGCGTTCAAAGACATCTTCCGACCGCGACACGAACCCACCGGTATCTATCACGTTGAATACCTTGCCGCTCCAGTCGGCAACACCGTACTGGCGGTCGCGGGTCACGCCGCTCTGGTCGTCCACTATGGCCTTGCGCTGTTCCAGCAGGCGGTTGAACAATGTCGACTTCCCCACATTCGGCCTTCCCACTATGGCAACCGTAAAACCAGGCATGTTATAATTTTTTATTTGAGTGTGCAAAGGTACTTGTAAATCCGTTGCCAATGGTGGTTTTTCGTTACGCATATTGTTAATGCGTGAAAAAGAGCGCCCCTACATATTGTAATATCTATGCAATACTTTTCCATTACAGGCCTGTTGCCTACCCTACATCTCTTATCTTTGCGATAACGATCATTTAATATCATGAAGAAACACCTACTTGCTTTATTCGTTATGCTGTCAGCAGCATTCTCCTCGCAGGCCGCCCCCGGAGACACTACCTGGGTACAGGCCAACTTGGACACCCTATCCTGGTATGGCAATTACGATAGTACCGTTACCTTCCCCGCAGCGGGCAGCTACCGTAATATATACATGATAGTCACCATTGGCAAATATGTTTGCCCCGGCTCTCCCACCTACTGCGGCGACTGGGACTACACCGTACAGAACTTCCTGATGACACCAGGTGGCGATACGCTGGAACTGGGTCGCCTCATTACCCCTTATGCCAATTCTAGCGCACCCCGTACACCGCTGGCCTGGAAACACAGGTATGTGTTCGATGTCACCGATTATGCCAGCAAGCTTACCGGATCGGCCACTATGCGCCTGCACTATTCCGGCTATTCCGGCGGCTTTACCGGCGATATCAAGTTCGCCTTCATAGAAGGTACGCCCGACCGCAATGTAACGGGCCTGAACCGCTTATGGAAAGGTAGCTACGGCTATGGTGGCGCTACCAGCATCAATACCAACTTTACCGATGTGCCGCAGACGGCCCCCGCCGGTACACAATCTGCCGAGTTCAAGTTCAATATCACCGGCCACGGCAGCGACGACCTGGGTTGCTGCGAGTTCCTGAGCAAGAACTATAAGGTGATGCTGAACGGAGCGGCCACCGAAACAAAGGCCATATGGCGCGACAACTGTGCAGTGAACGAGCTTTATCCACAGTCGGGTACATGGCTGTACGACCGTGCCAACTGGTGCCCGGGCGCTCTGGTGAACTCCAACTTCCACAAGCTGCCCGGTATCACATCTGGCAGTTCGTTCAATATAGCTCTTGAGTACGATGCATATACCAGCCCCGGTGGCGGCCTTGGCAGCTATACTACAGAGGGCCATATGATATACTATGGTGGCTACAACAAGACCACCGATGCCGGAATAGATGATATAATAGCCCCTACCAACAACGAGAACCATTTCCGCAGCAACCCTATTTGCGGTACACCCACCATCACCGTGAAGAACCATGGCTCTAACAGCATCACGGGTATGACATTCGAGTATGGTGTGAAAGACTCTGCACAGCAGACCCACACATGGATGGGTACACTGAACGCCGGCGAAAGCACAGAGATATCGCTGCCGGCCCTCACCAACCTGGAAACACTGGCCGGCACTACACCTGTAAGCACATTCGTGGCCAGGATAGTGACAGTGAACGGCAGTGCCGACCTGGACCCCACCAACGACAAGATGACCACGCCGTTCAACCCTTCGCCCAAATGGGATGGCCAGTTCCGCATCATGTTCAAGCCCAATAACCAGGGTGCAGGCGGCATCAGCGAGACAAACTGGAAGATATACGACGCCAGCAACACAGTGGTGAAACAGCGTATAAATGCGGCCATAAATACCCTGTATACCGATACCGTGACACTGCCCACAGGCTGCTACAGGCTAGAGATAACCGACGGTAGCTGCGATGGCCTGCACTGGTGGGTATACGACTCCAACCCCGGCCTTGGTGTGAACGCAGGTACTTTCTTCGTGAAGAAATACTCTAGCGCTGCCAACATCAATATGAACGGCTATGTCTATTCGGGTACTTTCTCCAACGACTTCGGCTGCAAGTTCACACAGTATTTCTACACCAATACGCCTGTAAGTGTTACCGATATCACCGCTATGGCAGCAGGTATGGATGTATATCCCAACCCTGCCTACAATGAGGTGAACGTAGAGATAGGTGGTATGACCAATGTGCGTGGCACTATACATATAGTGGACATCATGGGGCGCATAGTAAAAACAGTAGCGTGCAGCGAAATGAGCACGCGCATCGGCACCGGCGATATGAACACAGGTGTGTACACCATACTGTTCGTAGATGCGGCCGGCAACAAGCTGCAGTCGAAACTGGTGATAGCAAAATAGTAAGGCTGTTCATGAAAATAGTATTGCCGGTCGCCCTGATAGGGGCGACCGGCTTTTTTATGCCTTATAAATACGTCAGGTTCAGCAGCCAGTAATGACCGGTCTGGTGCGATGAACATCAGGTAATACCATTTAGACTTTAATATCCGGCATTTGTAAAACCTGTAATAAGCCCCTCCCCAACCCTCCCCGAAAGGGGAGGGCAGTGTTACGTCCTATAATTCGCCATGCCACCATTCTATGTCTAAATGGTGTAATGTATGCCTTTACATGACTTTTTTAAGATAATGTTCAATAAAATATGACCTATTTTTAAACCTATATACCACTGTGTGGTCAAAAACAGAACGACAGACCCTTATAGATGGCAGGGAATACAGAGCATCCGGGCGACCAGGAGCTTATAGCATCCTTCAGGATAGAGGGTGCAAGAGCGGCCGCCTTTACTGCCCTGGTGCGCAAGTACCAGGAGCGCCTGTATTGGCACATACGCCGTATGGTGGTAGTGCATAACGATGCCGACGATGTGCTGCAGAACGTGTTCATGAAGGTATGGAAGGGACTGGAGGGGTTTCGGGAAGAATCGAACCTGTATACCTGGCTGTACCGCATAGCCACCAACGAGACCCTGACGTGGATAGAGGCACAAAAACGCCGGGCCACGGTGCCTATGGATGGCAACGAGGCATTTTATGAGAACAGGCTGCTGGCCCAGCGCGATGCCGACCCGAACAAGATAGAATGGAAACTGCTGCAGGCCATAGCAAAACTGCCCGAGAAGCAACGTATAGTGTTCAACCTGAGGTACTATGATGAGATGCCCTATGACGAAATGGCCCAGGTGCTGGATACATCGGCCGGGGCACTGAAGGCATCTTACCACCATGCGGTAAAAAAGGTGGAACAACACCTGTCGGGTGGTTAAACTATTGAATAAAGAAACTGTCTAATGCTATGATGCAGGACGAGATAAGGAACGAGTTGAATGAGCTGGGAAGTACCCTTGGCAGCAAGGGGCGGGAAATGCCTATGCAGGCGCCGGAGGGGTATTTCGAAGGGCTGGCAGAGAGAATGACCCGCATGGCCGCAGATACGGAAGATCTGCGTATGGCCAGGATAGATATGCCCTATAAGGTGCCCGCCGGATATTTCGATACGCTGCCTGGCAAGGTGATGGAGCGTACAGGCGTGGTACAGAAAAAAGGTATTCTCATTTCCTTCAGGCAGTTGCGCTGGGCGGCCGCAGCGGTACTGTTCATAATGGCAGGCATAGGCGGTTACCAGATGTTCTACGGCAATGAGGCTCCGCGATATGAGCAAGAGATACTGGCAAATGTGGAAGATGGCGATATACAGGAATACCTGGCCGATGCCGGCGGCGCAAAGCCCGATGCCGGAAAAGGTACAAGCATAGACAAAATGGATATAGCACCGGCAGATATAATAGTGTACCTGGATGAGACAGGATGGGACAATGAATATTATTAGCAGAGATGGGTAGTGGTAATGTAAATTTGGAATAAGGCAGATCTGTAAGAGAATGAAAAAGATATTGAGTTCAATGGTGTTCCTGCTGATGATGGCTGCCGTTTCTTATGGCAAGCAGGGCAGGGGCATGGAGCGTATACATGCGGCCAAGATGGCTTATATAACCGACAGGCTGAAATTGCAGGCCGATCAGTCGGTGCGCTTTGTGCCGGTGTATAACGAATACGAGCAGGACCTGCGCGCGATACGGAAACAGTACATGAAGAAGTACAATGTGAAGGATGTGGACGGTAAGACCCGGGAAAACAAGATGGCGGCCCGGCAGAAACTGGAAGAGGACCTGGACTACCAGCAGCAGGTGATAGAACTGAAGCGCAGGTACAACGACCGTTTCCTGAAGGTGCTATCGCAGGAACAACTATCGGACCTGTATGTGGCCGAGAAAGAATTCCGCCAATTGCTGATGCAGCGGCTGAAACAGCGTGAACGTGGCCCGCGACAGCATAGGTAAGGGTGGTCATTTAGCCATCGGTATCGTATTCTTTTAGCTCATAATTAATATCATATATTCATCATTAAACGGAATAGATATGCGAACTACACGACTCAAGATGTATGCAGGCTCGCTGCTGCTGGTAGCGGCCATAAGCCTTCTTTCTGCCTGCCGCAGGGACAAGAACAATGATACCGATACCAAGGAGGACACCGGCTATACTACAGACCAGAACCTGACAGAAAAGATATTCGACGATGCGCAGACCATGTCTGACAAGGGTGCGGTGGTAACGGGCAGCGGCGCCTTCAAGACCACGGCCTGCGGAAGCGTGACGCATGCCGCAGGTACATTCACCATCGACTTCGGATCGGTGAACTGCCTGTGCTCGGATGGGCGTAACCGCAGAGGAAAAATAATAGTGAACTATACAGGGGCCTATGCCGATAGTGGGTCTGTACATACCATCACCTTCGACAATTATTACCAGAACGACAATAAGGTAGAGGGCACCAGGACGGTGACCAATATGGGACATAACAGTGCGGGCCAGCCGTATTTTAATGTGATGGTGAACGGTACCATCACCAAAACAGATGGCAGTGTGATAACCACCAACTTTACCCGTACCCGAACCTGGACGGCAGGATATACGACCCTGCTGAACTGGACGGACGATGTGTACCAGATAACAGGCGCCGGTACCATGACCCGCCCCTCGGGAACAGTGAGTGTGAGCATCACGTCTCCGCTGATGCTGGCCCTGAATTGCAGGTGGATACAGGCAGGTACCATAGTGTATACCCTGCCTAGCAGCCTTACCCGCACGCTGAACTATGGCGCTACAGCCGCCTGCGATGACCAGGCCACGCTGACGTTGCCCAGCGGCACTGTATATACCATCACTTTGCCGTAATATCTTGTATGCATATATAGAGGCAGGCCTGATGGTCTGCCTCTATTTGTTTTCTCTATAGTATACATTTGTAGCCGTTCCGGTAACCAGGCCGCGAACGGTCATTTATTTGAACACGGCTGCGCACATACTAAAGAAATATTGGGGATACGATTCCTTCCGGCCCTTGCAGGAAGATATCATAGCCAGTGTGTTGAGTGGTAAGGACACCGTGGCGCTGCTGCCTACTGGTGGCGGCAAATCGGTATGTTACCAGGTGCCCGCACTGATGATGGGTGGTATGTGCCTGGTGGTATCGCCGCTGATAGCCCTGATGCAGGACCAGGTGAGTCGTTTGCAGCAACTGGGTATAAGCGCAGCTTGCATTCACTCTGGCATGCACCACAATGATGTGGTGCGTATGCTGGCCGATGCTGTACATGGTGCGTATAAGCTGCTGTATGTATCGCCTGAGCGTTTGCGTACAGAGCTGTTCAGAGATCACCTGCCCGAACTGGACCTGCGCATGCTGGCCGTAGACGAGGCGCACTGCATATCGCAATGGGGGCACGACTTCAGACCGGCCTACTTGGGCATAGGCATTGTGCGCGAGGTGCATGGCCGCATACCACTGCTGGCACTCACCGCCAGCGCTACACAAGAGGTGCAGGAAGACATAGTAAGACAGGCCGCCATGCGGGCGCCACAGGTGTATCGCAGCAGTTTTGCGAGAGACAATATCTTTTACCGGGTAGCCTATAGCGAGAACAAGAATGCCGATGTGTTGCGTACCCTCACCGGGGAGTGCAGCATAGTATACTGTCGCAGCCGCAGGCAGACAGAGACACTGGCCGAGTATGTGCGATATGATGGCAAGGATGCTGTGATATATCATGCAGGCCTGCAGAAAGAAGCGCGCGACGAAGCACAGGAACAATGGATGACCGACCGCGCGCCGGTGATGATAGCAACTACTGCCTTTGGCATGGGTATAGATAAGCCCGGCGTGCGGCAAGTGGTGCATTATGATGCGCCCGAGCACCCCGAGGCGTATTACCAGGAGGCAGGAAGGGCGGGGCGCGATGGCAGACCATCTGCCGCCTATGCCGTATATAATGCTACGGATATAAAACGGCTGGAGGACAGTATAGCGTTGCAGTACCCGGCGGAAGCATACCTGCGGCAGGTATACCAGTCGGTAGTAGACTTTTTGCAGATACCCATAACTGCCCAGCCCGATAAGTACTACCCGTTCGATCTGTATGAATTCTCCAGGCGATTCGAATTGCAGGCCACGCAGGCCATGTATGCATTGAAACTGCTGGAGCGGGAAGGCCTGTGGACACTTACGGAATCGGTGTATATGCCTGCCACCATACGTTTTGCTGCCGACAGGCATACGATAGATGCTTTACAGATATCACACCCGCAACTGGGCTATATGGCCGTGAGCCTTTTGCGCATGTACAGCGGTATCTTTCACCACCCGGTGCACATACGCGAGCTGGCCATAGCCCGGCAGTTAAGGATGCAAAAAGAGGATGTGATAAAGGCGCTGCAGCGCCTTGCCGCCATGGAAATAATAGAATACAACAGGCCGGGCGAAGGGCCGCAACTGTTCTTTCATCACTACCGGGTAGATAGCCGTCACCTGCATATAGATATGAAGCGCATAGGCGACCTGCGCCGCCAGCACGAAAAGCGTACCCGTGCCATGATAGCCATGCTGCAGAACACTACCGAGTGCAGGGAGCGGCTGTTGCTGCAGTATTTCGGGGAAACACCGGTGGGCGATTGCGGTCATTGCGATGTTTGTCATGCGGCGCAAGGTGTGCGCATGGGCGATAAGGAACTGGAAGCCTTGCTGCTAAAAGATATCCGTAGCGGAGTGGTGACGCCTAATGAGCTTGCCGCGCGCTATAGGCCGCATATGAAAGAACAGGTGCTGCGCATACTGCGCCAGATGATAGACAGCGGCGTACTGCGGCTGAACGATGGCAAGGTGAATGGCAGGCGTGCAGAGTAGCGCTCATTATTCGCAGGGCGCCATACTATATATATGCCATGTTCCGTTCTGGTTTTATACATTTGGGTATATATGCAGGAAAGGATCCGTTTTTCTATAGTTGGGTTCGGTAATATAGGCAGCCGCCATGCTGCGCAAATAGCGAACAACCCATGGGCACGATTGGTAGCGGTATGCGATATAGATAGCTCGGTAAAAGTTCCGCAGGGAGTTCCTTTCTATACCGACCTGGATACCATGCTGCGAGAAACACCTGCCGACGTGCTATGCGTATGTACACCCAACTACCTGCACGAGCCGCATACCATAGCCGGCCTCGATGCCGGCCTGCATACGGTGGTAGAGAAACCTATGGCCATAAGCGTAGATGAGTGTGAGCGGATGATAGCTGCCGGCAAGCGGAACGACAAGATAATATTCGCGGTAAAGCAGAACCGTTACAATCCACCGGTGCAGGAGGTAAAGAAGCTGATAGCGGCCAATGCACTGGGGCGCATATTCATGGTGCAGGTGAATTGTTTCTGGAACAGGGGCGATGCCTACTATGCCCATAGCGACTGGCGTGGCAGCCGCCTGCGCGACGGAGGTTGCCTCTTCACCCAGTTCAGCCATTTTGTGGACATACTGTATTACCTCAATGGTACCATCACAAGCTCGCACGGCACCATACACAACTATGCCCACATGCACAATACCGAGGTAGAAGATACCGGCAGTTTTGTGATGAATGCAGAGAATGGCGCCATCATCAACTTCAATTTCACTACCTGCTCTTACGAGCGCAATATGGAGGGGTCTATCACCATTTTTGCCGAAAAAGGTACGGTGAAGATAGGCGGCCAATACCTGAACACTATAGAGTACCAGCAACTGGAGGGCGAGCAGCTACCGGCCATCAATATATCGGCCAGGTCTAACGATTATGGGCTGTACCAGGGGTCTATGAGCAATCATGACAAGGTGATACAGAACGTAGTAGATGTGTTGCACCACGATCATCCTGTGATGACCAGCGCCGAGGAGGGCAGGGAAGTAGTACGCATCATACAGATGATGTATGATAGTGTAGGGAAATAAGGATCTTCCGAAAGCTATATTGTCCACTATATACTAATATTATGGCCCTGCATAGCAGGGCCATAATATTAGGGAGTGTATTATTTTTTCTTTGGTGGCTGCGTTTTGGCGCGCTCGGCCTGCATCTTCTGCATATCTTCCAGGCGTGCTGCCCATTTCGACTGTACAGGTGGTTTGGTCTTGTTCTCCTGTATCTGTGCGTGTATGGCCTTTTCGTTGATGAAGTATTTCTGTATCACGAACTGTTGTACGATGCTCAGAAGGTTAGAGCAGGTGTAGTAGAACGTAAGGGCTGCCGCCATCTTATTGAACATACCCATAAGGATAATGGGGAAGATGTAGGGCATGTACTTCAGCATAGGGTTGTTGGGGTCCTGTGGCGTCATGTTGCGATTGTACAGTGCCAGGAAGAGGCTGGATGCCGTAAGCAGCAGGGTGAAGAGACTTATATGATCACCATAGAAAGGCACCTCGAAACCGAAGTTGAAGATACTGTCGTAGGTAGATAGGTCGTTCACCCACAGGAAGCTCTGCTGGCGGAACTCTATGAACGATGGGAAGATGTAGTAGATAGAGAGCAGTATAGGCAACTGGAAGAGCATGGGCATACAGCCACCCAGCGGGTTCACACCGGCAGAGCGGTATAGCTTCATCTGTTCCATGCCAAATTTTTGCTGGTCGTCGCCTATCTTCTCGCGCAGTTCATCCAGCTCGGGTTTCAGTACACGCATCTTGGCGCTGGAGAGGTAGCTTTTGTAAGTGAAGAACGACAGTATGAGCCTTATGAAGAGCGTCATCAGCACTATGAGCAGGGCGTAGTTGTTCACAAAGCTGTCGAAGAGGTAGAATATAGGTATGATGGCCCAGCGATTGATGTACTTAACGAAAGACATGATACCGATACCCAGTGGCACCATCTCTTCCATATCCATATTGTAAGACTTCAGTGTACGGTAGTCGTTGGGGCCTATGTACCAGCGCAGCGATGCCGTCTGTGCGCCGCCCGATGCTTTCAGGGGCAGCTCCATAGTGGCCAGGCTCTGTGCCACTACATTGGTATCGCCGGCCTTGTAGCCGAACTTCGACTCCATACGCGAGAAATGGTCGTCGGCTATGAGGGCCGTACTGAAATACTGCTTGCGGAAGCCCAGCCATTGTGCAGAATTGCTGCTGTTGTTCAGGCCTTTTTCCTCCTGCTGTACGGTAAAGTAGTCGTTGTCTTCGTTGGTATTGCGGTAGTATACCTGCGTGGCCATGCGCTCATTGGTCATGTCCTTCTCTGTAGGCAGCGCGAAGGTATGCCATGTGAGCGGCACCGATGATGCAGGTATGCCCGTAAGCGCTATGCTGCAGCTCATCATATAGCCATCGGCAGGCAGGGTATAGGTGATGTTCACCCTTTTGCCGCCACCCATATCGGCCACGAAGTCTATGCTCTTATCGCCATTGGTCAATTGCTTTACGACGGGGCTGAAGTAGAGGGCCGCAGTAGATATATTATTATCCACAGGCAGTGCCACGCTCAGTTTGTTGTTCTTGCCATTGAAGAGGTAGAGCGGCTGCTGCTCGTAGGTCTTATAGGCCTTCAGCATGGCCGATACCGGGTGCGCACCCTTGGTAGAGAACTGTATAGATACTTTGCTGTTCTCCAGTGTCACCATCTGCTCGGTGCCATTGTAGGCGGCGGGCTGCAGGGCCCTTAGCGCGGCAGTGGCCGAGTCTGTAGCAGTGTCTGCTACCACATTAGGCGTCAGCTTGCTGCTGTCTATGAGTGGCTTGGGGTGGGCCTTTGCGTAGGCCACACTGTCGGTATACTTTTTTTCTAGGTACGACTTTTGTTCGTGCTGGTTGTACATGATGTAGCCTATGAGCAGTACTGCCAGCAGCGAGAAACCTATTACCTGGTTACGGTCCATTTAAAAAACTAATAAGTAATTACAGAAATGAGGCGCAAAGGTAATGGATCTGAGACGACAACAACGAAAAGCAAAGTTGTTATTATTCAATTAATATGTCATTTCTCTATGTAAATATTACGGCCACGGTTTATTTACCCATACATATAGAGTGGTTTTTTAACGTCTCTTTTACATGGGTAAAGGTAAATTGTGGCGGCATCAAACCACATATACAATGAAAAAAGCATTTACTACAGCCCTGTTACTGGCTTCTTTTACCGCTGCGCAGGCGCAGCTTACCACCACCGCCAGCGGCACCAGCGTTCGTGCCAGGGTAAGCGAGCGGGTAGGGCTTACCGATATCTCCATAGAGTATGGCCGCCCGGCGGTAAAGGGCCGCGAGGGCAAGATATGGGGAGACCTCGTACACACAGGTTTCCAGGACCAGGGCTTTGGCAATGGCAACCCCGCACCATGGAGAGCAGGCGCCAATGAGAACACTATAATTGAATTTGGTACGGATGTGACCATAGAGGGCAGGCCGCTGGCGGCAGGCAAGTACGGCTTCTTTGTGGCCTATGGGCCCGATGCATGTACGCTCATATTCAGCAAGGCCACCAGTAGCTGGGGCAGCTACTTTTACGAGCCGGGCGAGGATGTGCTGCGTGTGCAGGTAAAGCCTGTGAAGCTGAACGAGCTGCGTGAACGCCTCACCTACCAGTTCGGCGATGAGACCGACAGCTCTGCCACCATAAGCTTGGAATGGGAAAAGCTGGCCATACCATTCAAAGTGTCTACTGCGCTGCAGCAGTTGCAGATAGCCTCTTTTGAGCGCGAGCTGAGGGGCGAGAAGGGTTTCGACCCACATGCATTGCAGCAGATGGCCGATTACCTGCAGGAGCATGATATAAGGCTGAACGATGCACTGACCTACATAGAGCGTGCAGAACAGAGCATACCCACATTTGGTGTACTGAGCAGCAAGGCCGATATACTGCGCAAACTGAAGAAGGATGCCCAGGCCGACAGCGTGATGAAGGTAGCTATGGAAAGAGGTACTGCACAGGACGTACACTCCTATGCACGCCGCCTGATGGCCACCGGCAAGAAGCAGCAGGCATACGAGGCCTTTCAGCAGAACTATAAGCGCCACCCCGATGCTTACCTTACCTGTGTAGGTATGGCCAGGGGATGCTCGGCCATAGGCAAAACAAAGGATGCGCTGAAATATGCCAACCTTGCGCTGCCCAAGGCGCCCGATGCCGCCAACAAAAAGATAATTGAGGATATAATAGCCAAACTGAAGGAAGGCAAACAGATATGATGCCCACCAGAAACGATGATACAGAAGGCCCCCGCAAGGGGGCTTTTCGTTAACTGTACTATCTTGCGGCGGTATATATGAGTTACCGCCTGCTGCTATTGGGGATGATGATATTGTGCGCCGCGCATGTATATGCACAGCAGGGCAGAGTAGTAGTGGGGCGTATAGATATAGAGGGCGACCGCATCACCAAACGGAGTGTGATACTGCGGGAGATAGGCATGCACGAGGGAGATATCATACCCCGCGACTCGCTGGAACTGATGGTGAACCGTAATAAGCAGCGTCTCTTCAACCTGCAACTGTTCAATGAGGTGGACCAGGATGTGGTGGACGGCCGTGGAGATACAGTAATATGGTATATACGCGTAAAGGAGCGTTGGTACATCATTCCCATAGGCATACTGCAGTTCGCCGACAGGAACATCAATACATGGTGGGCCGACCAGGGCCACGACCTGCGGCGCATATCGGCAGGGCTTACCGTTACCGACCGCAATTTTCGCGGTGCGCTGGAAACATTGTCCATTACCGCGCAGGCGGGGTATACACAAAAACTGGGGTTGAGCTATATACTGCCCTATGTGAACAAACAGCAGACGCATGGTATAGGCATAACGGGAAGTATGGCCCGCAGCCGGCAGATATACTACACCACGGCCGGCAATAAGCTGCGTTTTGCAGGCGACCTTACAGGGCCGGTGGTATGGCAGCAGGCAGAGGGTGGGCTGTGCTATATACACCGCCCGGGCTATGCCAAAAAACATACTATACAGGCCATATACAAGCGGATATGGGTAGGCGATACGATAGCCATGCTGAACCCCGGATACTTTGCGGATAGCAGCAATGTGGCACGCTTCGCAGAGGTGAACTACCGCTATGAGTACAATGGTGTGGACAACTGGAACTACTCGCTACGGGGCGAAAAACTGGTAGCTACTACTGTAGCGCGGGTAGGGATGGAGGGCATACGGTACCAGGCCTTTGTGAATTATGAGGCGGGTATCTTTCGGGGCATAGGGAAACGCTGGTATGCTGCGGCCATATCGCGCGGGCGACTGATGCTGCCACAGAAGCTGCCCTACTACTTCAGGAACGGGCTGGGTACACAGACCGACTATGTGCGCGGGTATGAATACTATGTGACCGATGGTTATAACTATGGCCTGCTGCGCCTGGACCTGAAAAAGGAACTATTCAGCAGAACGTGGTCGCTGCCGGTACGCTATTTTACGGCCGTGCCTGTGCGTATCTATCCCAAGGTGTTCTTTGATGCCGGGTATATAAATGGCCCGGCACAGAACGGCAATACCCTGAACAACACCCTTATGTACAGCATAGGCGCGGGTGTGGACATAGTGACCCTCTACGATGTGAAGGTGCGGATAGAGCTGGCGCGCAACCACCTGGGGCAAAATGGCCTATATTTACACTTCAATAGCGAATAGAAGATCACGACCATGCTGGTAGCATTATACAACCGTACTTTCGATGAGCAGGATGTACCCTTTCTGCAAAGCATATTCCAGCTGCTGGAAGTGCATAAGCTGCAGGTGGCGATATACAAAGAGTTCTATGAGCGCCTGCTGCCGCATGTGACCTTCAGGGAGCAGCCGCGCACCTTTACCGGCCGCCGCGATCTGCCCGCCAATACCGATATGCTCTTCAGCCTGGGTGGCGATGGCACCATGCTGGATGCCGTATGCTTTGTAGGCAATACCAATATACCTCTTATAGGTGTGAACCTGGGCAGGCTGGGCTTCCTGGCCGCCATACCCGAGGAGGAGGCCGAAGCCGCTATATTATCGCTGGTAAGAGGATCATATACGCTGGAGAAACGTACGCTGCTGCACCTGGATGCCAGTATACCGCTCTTCAATGGCGCACCCTTTGCGCTGAACGAGTTCACTATACACCGGCAGGACACTTCCTCCATGATCAAGATACACACTTACCTGAACGGTGAGTTCCTCAATACCTATTGGTCTGACGGGCTTATAGTGGCCACGCCTACGGGGTCTACAGGTTATTCGCTTAGCTGTGGCGGACCGGTGGTGTTTCCGCAGGCATCCAGTTTCGTTATCACTCCTGTAGCGCCGCACAACCTCAATACCCGCCCCATAGTAGTGCCCGACGATAATGTGATCTCGTTCGAGATAGAAGGGCGGTCGGAACATTTCCTGTGTACGCTGGATGCGCGTACCGAGACCATTCGCAGCAATGTGCAGCTGGCCGTGAAGAAGGAGAGCTTCATGGTATCGCTGGTGCGGCCCGATGAGCATAATTTCCTCAAGACCATTCGCCAAAAACTGTACTGGGGTATAGATAAGCGCAATTAGTTCGGTAATGCGATAAACGATAATGTGGTAATGCGACCTTTTGATGTGCGGAAAGGGTTAGCTATTTTTAGCAGGTAACATACTGCATATGGAGCCATTTTTCGTTCACCCCGATATCGCCAGGGCACATACTTTATCTACCGCTTTCTATACCGATGCCGTATACCACAATGCCGCTAAGGAGCGCATTTTTGCACCCTCGTGGCAGTATGTGGCCGATGCAGGTGTGGTGCAGGACAGTGGCGCTGCATATCCCTTTACACTGCTGGAAGGGCATATGGACGAGCCCCTGCTGCTGACCAATGATAGCGGCACGCTGCGGTGCATGAGTAATGTATGCACGCACAGGGGAAATATACTGGTGAACAAGCCCTGCAAGCTGCGCAATATACGATGTGGCTACCATGGCCGCCAGTTCGCGCTGGATGGTAAGTTCCTGTCCATGCCCGAGTTCAGGGAGGTAGAGGATTTCCCCTCGCCTGCCGACGACCTGCATACGCTGCCTGTGTTCCGCTGGGGGCCTATGATGTTCACATCCCTGCTGCGGGAGCTGGCCGTAGAACAGGTGTTCGGCGAAATGATGGAGCGCATACACTGGTACCCCATTGATAGACTGGTACTGCGGCAGGAGTTGTCGAAGGACTACAAGGTAGCGGCCAACTGGGCGCTCTACTGCGAGAACTACCTGGAAGGTTTCCATATCCCATTTGTGCACGAGGGGCTGAACAAGGCGTTGGACTTTGGGGAATATACCACAGAGCTGTTCCGGTACTCTAACCTGCAACTGGGTATAGGCAAAGATGGTGATGTATGCTTCGACCTGCCGGAGACATCTGCGGACCATGGCAAGAAGGTAGCGGCCTACTATTTTTGGGTGTTCCCCAATATGATGTTCAATTTTTACCCCTGGGGCTTGTCGCTGAACATAGTGCGGCCTGCCGGTATAAGCGAGTGTACGGTCTCCTTCCTTACTTATGTGATGGACGAAAGCAAGCTGGGTGCTGGTGCCGGCAGTGGGTTGGACGAGGTAGAGCTGGAAGATGAGGAGGTAGTGCAGCAGGTGCAGCGGGGTGTTCGGTCGCGTTTCTACCGGCATGGGCGATATTCTGCCACGCGGGAGCAGGGCACACACCATTTTCACCGCCTGATAGCAGAATTCATGGGCAAGTAAAGAGGGGGCGGAAAACCTCATTTTTACATAAACCACTAGGTAATAAGCCGTTAGGTTTTTATGCGCCAGAATGCATGAGCGATATGCGCATGTGTGTGGAAAAGAAATTCATCTGTGCATTTGAAACATTGAACAATTATTATATTTTTGATAATAATTGATGTGCTTTATCCAAACGTTTTGTGAAAAAGGCACGTCACTATATAATTAATAGGCGCATAGTGTCATTTTCAGAAAGGTCCATGAGAACACCCATACTTGATATTTCCCGCAGGTCAATTGCCAGGGCTGTCACTACCTGTGCATTTTTGCTGGCGGGTACCATGGGGGCAAGTGCCCAGATAAATGTGAACCAGAACCAGACCGCAGCAGCGCTGGCCACAGCCCTTACCGGCACAGGTGTATTGGTACTGAGCCCCACCCTTACCTGCGATACGGGCGCCAATGGCACCTTTACCACGGTGGTAGACCCCATAGGGGTATCTAACGGTATAGTGCTTACCAGCGGATCGGCCAATGCCATAGCAGCGCCTGCCAGTACCTTTGAGAGCGTAGGACATACGCCCTCGCTTTCTGATGCCGACCTGGCCACACTGGCTGCAGGTACCACCAATGATGCCTGCGTGCTGGAGTTCGACTTCAAAGCGGCGGGAGATACGGTAAAATTCAATTATGTGTTCGCCTCGGAGGAATATCCCGAGTTCGCCTGTTCCAGCTTCAACGACGTTTTCGGCTTTCTTATTTCGGGTGGTGTCACTTCCCCGCCCACATCTTATCCCACGCCTTACAACATAGCGCGCGTACCCGGCACCAATATACCTGTATGTATCAATAGTGTGAACTCTGCGCCCACAGGTACCAGCTATGCCATAGCTACCTGCAATGCATTAGGCCCCGGCTCGCCCTTCAATATGTACTATATCGATAATTCGGCAAGTACACTACTGGTGTATGACGGTAAGACCACCGTGCTCACCGCTATAGCTGCAGTGAGCCCCTGCGATACCTACCACCTGAAGATAGGTATAGCCGATGTGGGCGATAATGCCTACAACTCGGGTGTGTTCATAAAGGGAGGCAGCCTTACCTCTACCGTACCTACCACCATCACGGCTACAGGTACCAGCGGCCTGCCTTATTGCATTCGCGGCTGCAATCCGGGCAACTTTGTTTTCTCTATACCCGAAGAGCAGGATACCAATGTAGTGGTACACTTCAACATACTGGGCACAGCGGTGAACGGCTTCGACTATACCTGGATACCCGATAGCGTGATAATACCCGCATCGGCCACGTCTACCATACTGAATATCAATACATTGCCGGTGCCGCCCACTGGGCCTAAGGTGGTGACGCTGGAGATCCTTAAAGAAGATCCCTGTCATCCCGGGATATTCACACCCGTTGCTACGGCCAGCCTCACCATACTCGACTCTTTCAACTTCCATATCCTTACCCCCGATACCTCTATCTGTGCGGGGCAGTACGTACATGTCATAGCTACCGGCGATACCATGTTCGCCCCCATACTCGATTATCACTGGCTGCCCTCTGCCTCGGTAAGTGACGATACTATGCTGATAGTAGACGTGACACCCGTCGTCACCACTACCTACTCGCTTATAGTGACGGCCGACCCCGCGCTGGGTTGTACTCCGCAGATAAAAACGATAACGGTCTCCATTTTCCCCAACCCTGTACTGACGGTAGACTCGCCGCTGGTGAAGACCTGCGTAGGTACAGGAGTGCCATTGCATGTATATGTGTCGCCACCCGGTACGCCCTATACATATACATGGTCGCCGGGTACGGACCTCAGTGGTACCACCATATATAACCCTGTGGTCACGCCCTCTGTAGCCGGCGATGTGACCTATACTGTGACGGTATACCCCACAGCATTACCCGCCTGCGCCAGTACGGCCAATGTGACCGTGCATACCCTGCCCAACGACTTTGTGCTGCACAACACAGATACAGCGATATGCATAGGTGAATTTGTACAGGCCGATATAACAGGCTCTTCGGAGTTCAACTGGCTGTGGACACCACCTACAGGTGTGTCCGATCCGGGTATAATGGAGCCCACGCTGACACCTACCATCAATACTACCTATACCGTTACGGCATCGTACGCTCATTGCCCCGATATGGTACACAGCTTCTACATAGAGGTAGATACCCCTGCGCCCCTGGTGGTAGTGTATGATACCATATGCCTGCCCATGACCTATACCATAGACCTGACCGTACCGGGCAGTACAGGCATAGGCAATGGCTACTACCACTACCAGTGGTCGCCGGCCACCTATGTGAGCAATGATACGCTTCCCAACCCTGTGATAATGCCCACGGTAGGCGGCTCGCATGTATATACGGTGACGGTGCAGCCACATGCAGCGAGCTGTGCCGTGAATGACATCATAAACCTGTATGTACTACCCAATACCATAGACCTGATGCCGGATACGGCCATATGTAAGGGCCGTTCGGTGCAGATAGTGGCCACAGGCGATCCGCTGTTCCAGTACCAATGGCTGCCGACGGCGGGTATACCCATATCCAATGTGCTGGCGCCGCTCATTACGCCCGATACATCGGCACTGTACAAGGTGCGGGTATCTTTCCACCTCTGCCCCGAATTCTACGACTCTGTGATGATAGATGTGCAGCCTAATCCTGTGGTATATGCAGGTGGCAGCAGGTTCGTGTGCGAGGCCGATACCATACGCCTGAAAGCCTCTGTGATGCCGGACTGGTATACGCACTACAGCTACGACTGGGCCCCGGCCACTCATATAGATCACCCGAACGATAAGGCCGCCGTACTGACCGGTGTGGCCAATGAGACCATCATACTTACCGTATCTACGCCTGCGGGCTGCTATGGTATGGATTCGGCACACATCATAGTGCTGCCCGGCAATTTTGCCAAGATGATACCCAGCATGGACTTCTGCCCGCACGATAGCGCGGTGCTGATACCGGAGGGTGGTGTTTCTTACCAGTGGCTGCCCGACCTGTACCTGAGCGAGGCCAATGCTGCCCGACCAGTGATAAAGCCCATTACCGACCAGAGCTACAGCATAGTGGCCACCAGCGCCGACGGCTGTAAGGATACTGTATACTTCAGCGCATATGTACACCCCGGCGCGGTCATATTCCTGGAAGATTCTGTGACACTGCATCCGGGGGAGACGTACCAGATAGATCCTGAGACGAATGCTACATCGGTATCGTGGAGCCCATCTGGTGGCCTCAATAGCCGCTATATAGTGAACCCCATAGCATCGCCTGCCATCAGCACTAAATATGTGATAACAGGTGTGACAGAATATGGCTGCAAAACAAAAGATTCGATAAACATAAATGTGAGCGAAGAGACACTGATCGGCGTTCCGAACGCGTTCAGTCCGGGAACAGGCGTGAATAACGAATTTAAAATTATAAAGCGCGGTCTTGCGTCATTGAATTATTTCCGTATTTTCAACCGTTGGGGGAACGTAGTGTTCGAAACCACTGATATTGAGAAGGGTTGGAACGGTGAATACAAGGGAGTGCCACAGCCTGTAGGCGTATATGTGTACATGATAGAAGGTACGGCCAAGTCAGGAAAAATATTTAAAAAACAAGGAAACGTAACATTATTACGATAATTTTACCACGATAATTCAAGAAGATGAATACAAAGAATATCATAACCCGTTCGATCTTAACGACCGCTATCGCTGTAAGTGCGTCTGCTGTATCCGCGCAGGATATACATTTTACCCAGTTCGATATGGCACCGCTGGTGGTGAATCCCGCGTTCACAGGCATGTTCGATGGTACTGCCCGTGCGGGTGGTATCTACAGGAGCCAGTGGGGTAGTGTCACTGTTCCTTATGTGACCATGGGCGCGCATGCAGATATGCCGCTGTATGCCGACCAGAGCGGAGGCTATATGGCTGCCGGTCTGCAGGTGTTCAACGACAAGGCGGGCGATGGTAATCTTCAGAATTTCACAGGTCTTCTTTCGCTTGCCTACCACAAGACCATGGGCGAAAGGAACGAGATAGCCGTAGGTATGCAGGGTGGCTATGCCCAGAAGAGCATAGACCTGTCCAAGCTGTACTTCGGCGATGAGTTCATCAACGGTACGGCCAGTGGCGGTTCATCTGCAGAGTATGGCCTTGGCGTAGGCAACCAGGTGAGCTACTTCCTGATAAATGCAGGTGTTAGCTATGCTGGATCTAACAGCGACGGCTCGTTCGGCTATGTGATAGGCCTTGGCGCCAACAATATTAACCAACCCAACGACGCCCTGCTGAAGAAGCAGAACAGCGATGTGGGCCTGGATATGCGCTTCACCGGTCAGCTGGGTCTTACCGTAAAGACCAACGACAGGTTCAGCCTGCGCCCTGCGCTGCTGTTCCAGTCGCAGTCATCGGCCACAGAGGTGATAGGCGGTAATGAATTCATGTACTATGTAGGCAATGAGCCCGGTTACAACAACTTCTCTACAGCAGTATTCCTGGGCGGCTGGTACCGCAGCGGCGATGCCGTGATGATAACAGGCGGTGTGGAGTTCAAGGGTGTACGCATAGGCCTTGGCTATGACTATAATATCTCCTCGCTCAACTCTGCCAGCAATGGCAATGGCGGCTTTGAAATAGCTCTGCGCTATATAGCGCCATACCCGCTGAAATTCGCGGGTAAGCGTGTGGTTCCTTGCCAGCGGTTCTGATCAGGAAAATATTCTTATATTTGAAGGGCTAAAAAAAGTTTTTTTTAAAAGCCCTTCTTTTTTTTAAAACTGATTTATACTTTTATATCCATTAACAACGCTCACGCACATGAGAAAAAATTGGCTGTACCTGTTTTTAGTAACATTGATCGTTATTGCCCCGTTTCATGCCGATGCCCAGAAAAATATGAAGGAAAAGTACCGTAATAAAGGTAATGACCCCCTTTCCAGTCTTTCTTACGGTAAAAAAATGAATTGGGCCGATCAACTGTATCTTCACGGCAGCTACTTCAATGCGATAGATTACTACCAGCAGTTAAAGCAACAGGATGAGCGTAACCCATACATCACATGGCAGCTTGCAGAGTGTTACCGCGCTACCCGCGATTATGTACTTGCTGCACACTACTATACAGAAGTAAAGAACATGGGTAAGGGTCTGTACCCTTATGCTGCATACTATGCGGGCCTGATGTACAAGCAGCAGTGCGAGTACAAACTGGCCATAGAGTCGTTCAACGAGTTTCTGAACGATAACAAGAAGAACGCTGTGAAGAAGGCGCCGAACCCAATAGCCTCGATAGAGAACAACCTGGACAGGACGCCCGACCCCAAGTATACCAAGATACTGAAGAAGCTGATAAAGAAAGAGATAGAAGGCTGCGAAATGGCCATCAAATCTCTGAAAGACCCTCAGCCAGCTACCCTGATAAATGCCGGCCCGAATGTGAACAGCTCTTATACAGAACTGTCTCCGTATCCGCTTGGCGACTCGGCCCTGCTGTTCAGCACTCTGGGTCGCAATCAGGCCACCCGTAATACATTCATAGGTCGTAAGGATCTGATAGAAACAGATACATGGAGCGAGAGCCAGTACAAGGATAAATTCATGTACTCTCATAAGCAGGCCGGTTTCGTAGATTCTTTCCAGTGGCCACTGCCTTTCTGGGATGGTCACTTCAATGATGATAATTTCCACACAGGTAACGGTTGCTGGTCGCCCGATGGTACAAGGTTCTATTTCTCTAAGTGCTATGTAGATGAGGCCGACTCAATGAAGACCAAGTGTAACATCTACTATTCTGTTTTCCAGGAAAGGGGATGGAGCAATCCGGTTCAGCCTGAGATAGGAGAGTTCGGTACCAATACTATGCCTTATGTGGCCAAGGTAGGTAAGAAAGAAGTACTGTTCTTCGCATCGAGCCGCAAGCTGCAGAGCAAGGGTGGATGGGATATATGGTACTCTATCATAGACCCGAGGGACCAGCGTTTCGGTCGTCCGCAGAACTGTGGTAAGGTGGTGAACACCAAGATGGACGAGCTGACGCCATACTACGATCCGCGCGAGGGTAAACTGTACTTCGCATCGAGCGGTCAGGTATCTATGGGTGGTCTGGACGTATACAGCGCTACAGGTGGTCCTTCTCGTTACAGGGATCTTAAGAACCTCGGTTATCCTTATAATACTTGCGCTGACGAGTTGTACTTCATCCTCGATCCCGTGGGCAAACCTGATGGCTACCTGGTATCGAACCGTATAGGTTCTTACGCACTGAAGAACCCTACCTGCTGTAACGACATCTGGCGTATACAGAGGGAGCCAAGGCTGGTAGTGATGGGTAAGGTAGTGGGCAAGAGGAGCGGAGACCTGATGACCGAGAGCGTAGTGAAGATGACAGACCAGAACGGTGATATGCGTACATACAATTCTGAAGATGGTAAGTTCCTCTTCAATATGTCGCGCACACACTCTTATGTGATCACTGCCGATAAGCCCGGTTACACTTCTTCGCGTGCTACGGTGAGCACTATGGAGATCAAGCGTTCCGATCCTGATGATACCGTTACCGTTACTATCTTCCTCGATAGTATCAGGAACAGCTTCAGCGTGAGCAACATCTATTATGAATACGACAAGTCGACCCTGCGTCCAGAGTCTGTAGCATCGCTCGATTCTGTTGTACACTTCCTCGCCGATAACCCTTCTATATCTGTAGAGATCTATTCTTATACAGACTCTAAGGGTAAGGACGACTACAACCTGGCTCTGTCTCAGCGTCGTGCCCAGGCCGTGCTCGACTACTTGGAGAAGAACGGTATAGACCGTGGCAGGATGACCGCCAAGGGCTTTGGTAGCAAGAACGCTGTAGCGCCGAACTCTGTGAATGGCAAGGATAACCCCGCAGGTCGTATGGCCAACCGCCGTACCGAGTTCCGCATAGTTACAGATGTGCCTACACGCCGCGTGATATACAACAGCGCACTGCCCGGTACTATGGACCAGCAGGACCGCAACCTGTCGGTAGAGCCGCAGGGCCTCGAAGACGAGCCTGCCAATGGCAAGCCCGGTGCTAATGATGATGACGAATAATTGTCTCACACAGACATAGAATATAGAAAGGCCGCACACACAGTGCGGCCTTTTTGTTTCCCATTAGAAAGGGGAGGTGTCCACTTTTTTTAGGGCTGTTTAAAAGATCATCGTTACCTGACAGGGGGAAGTGAAACGCCCGTACAGACTCGTTGTTTCGCGCACAAAAGCGTTGATAGGCGCATAAAAGAAATGGCCCACCGGGCAGGCGGGCCATTTACTATGTTATTGTTTTCGGATCTTACTTGGCGAATTCCGCCCTTATCACGTTCAGTGCGCCACCGGCCCTGAACCACTCTATCTGCTGTTCGTTGTAGGTATGGTTCACGATCATCTCGTCGGTAGTGCCGTCGGCATGGTTCAGTACTACAGTAAGCTGTACACCGGGTGCGAAGGTGGTAAGGCCTATCACATCTATGGTGTCGTCTTCCTGTATCTTGTCATAGTCGGCCTTGTCGTTGAAGGTGATGGCAAGCATGCCCTGCTTTTTCAGGTTGGTCTCGTGTATACGGGCAAAGCTCTTTACCAGTATCACGTTCACACCCAGGTGGCGTGGTTCCATGGCTGCGTGCTCGCGGCTGCTGCCCTCGCCATAGTTCTCGTCGCCTACCACTATGCTGCCTATACCTGCGGCCTTGTATGCGCGCTGCACCTTTGGTACCTCGTCATATGCACCTGTAAGCTGGTTCTTTACCTTGTTGGTGTCCATATTGAAAGCGTTCACGGCGCCTATCAGCATGTTGTTCGATATATTATCGAGGTGGCCACGGTATTTCAGCCATGGACCGGCCATAGATATGTGGTCGGTAGTACACTTGCCGAATGCTTTTATCAGCAGCCTCAGGCCATGGTAGTTCAGTCCGTTCCATGCTGCGAATGGTTCCAGCAGTTGCAGGCGGTCGCTGGTGGGGCTTACTATCACCTGTACATTTGAGCCATCGGCGGCAGGAGCATCATAACCCGGATCTTCTACATCAAAGCCGCGTGGAGGCATTTCGTAGCCCTTGGGCTCGTCCAGCATCACTTCTTCGCCCTTGTCGTTCATCAGCTTATCTTTCAGCGGGTTGAAGGACAGGCTGCCCGATATGGCGAATGCCGTAACTATCTCCGGCGATGCCACGAAAGCATGCGTAGAAGAAAGTCCGTCATTACGTTTTGCGAAGTTGCGGTTGAAGGAAGTAACTATGGTGTTCTTCTTGGCAGGGTCGTTCACATGGCGCGCCCACTGGCCTATGCAGGGACCGCAGGCGTTGGCCAGTACCACACCGCCCATTTTATCGAACGTGCCCAGGAAACCGTCGCGCTCTATGGTGTAACGTACCATTTCCGAACCGGGTGTGATGGTATATTCGCTCTTTGCCTTCAGGCCTTTGCTCATAGCGTTCTCTGCTATATATGCCGCGCGCGATATATCTTCGTAAGAAGAGTTGGTGCAAGAGCCTATCAGGGCCACTTCCACTGCATCGGGCCAGCCGTTCTCCCTTACTGCATCGGCCATCTTGCTGATGGGCGTTGCCAGGTCTGGGGTGAAAGGTCCGTTCACATATGGTTCCAGCTCGTCCAGGTTTATCTCTATCAGCTGGTCGTAGTATGCACTTGGGTTGTCGTAAACTTCCTGGTCGGGGCGCAGGTCGGCTATCACGGCATTTGCCAGTTCGGCCACATCGGCACGGTTGGTGCCGCGCAGGTAGTCGGCCATTTTCTCGTCGTAGGCGAACATAGAGCATGTAGCGCCTATCTCGGCGCCCATGTTGCATATAGTGGCCTTGCCGGTACAGCTAAGGCTGTCGGCGCCATCGCCAAAGTATTCTACTATAGCGCCTGTACCACCTTTTACGGTCAGTATACCGGCTACGCGCAGTATTATGTCTTTGGCCGATGTCCAGCCGCTCATTTTGCCGGTCAGCTTCACGCCTATCAGTTTGGGCATTTTCAGCTCCCATGGCAGACCCGCCATTACGTCTACGGCATCAGCGCCGCCTACGCCTATGGCTATCATGCCCAGGCCGCCGGCATTGGGGGTGTGGCTGTCGGTACCTATCATCATACCACCGGGGAAGGCGTAGTTCTCCAGCACTACCTGGTGTATGATGCCCGCACCTGCGCGCCAGAAACCGATACCATACTTGTTGGATATGGAAGCGAGGAAGTCGTACACTTCCTTGTTCACATCTACGGCGGTGGCCAGGTCGGCAGCAGCGCCTACTTTGGCCTGTATCAGGTGATCGCAATGCACCGTACTGGGCACTGCTACCTTTGCACGGCCGCAAGTGCTGAACTGCAGCAGCGCCATCTGTGCCGTAGCATCCTGCATGGCCACGCGGTCGGGGGCGAAGTTCACATAGTCCTTACCCCTTACATAGGCCGCATTAGCGGGCTCGTATGAGTGAGAGTACAATACTTTTTCTGCCAGTGTGAGCGGGCGGCCCAGTATCGCCCGGGCGGCTGCTACTTTTCCGGGTAGTTCCTTGTATACTTTCCGGATGAGTTCAATGTCGAATGCCATGTGTTGGGAGCTTCTTTTAATAAGTCTTTTAGAGGTTGCGAAGTTACGGATCCTGTAATAAATATTAAAATTCGGGAATAATGACTTTTTGCCTGCAGAAAGATATATCATATTGAGCAAAAGGTAGTTCGAAAGATATACGGCCAGTAGCCGTTACTGCTTTTAGGGCATTTTGAAAATGTGGACCTATTACCGGCCTCACGACCTACTTACAGATCATTTCCGTATTATTTTTGTGTACTATGTTACTGAGGACAAGGCGTGGACTATTGTTTTGCCTGCTGCTATTGGTGGGAAGTATCTACTTATGTAAGCGGCTGCTTACAAAGCCGGACAAGAACGAGTTCCATGTGCCGGAAAAGAACATGTTCGTTTTCCCTGGTCTGATGGGGCCATCATCACCATCGGTGCTGCCCGAGAGGCAAATGGCCTCGTGGGGAAAATACCATGTAGATAATAGAAGCGCATTGGCGGTATTGCTCACAGATACGCTGTCGCACTGGATAGGCATAGCTCATGGCCTGAAGGGCATAGGCGTACCCTTCACCATAACGACAGATGTGGCAGAGGCCGTAAAGCACAAGGTGGTACTGGTATATCCGCTCATATCGGGCAAGGTGCTGAACAGGGAGCAACTG
Organism: Nemorincola caseinilytica; assembly: GCF_039540515.1. Classification (NCBI taxonomy): domain Bacteria; kingdom Pseudomonadati; phylum Bacteroidota; class Chitinophagia; order Chitinophagales; family Chitinophagaceae; genus Nemorincola; species Nemorincola caseinilytica. The sequence continues at coordinate 56,549 of NZ_BAABFA010000015.1, forward strand.
CAAGCCATAGCAGCAATACCCAGGAATGGCGGAACACTTATAGCCACAAATGTGTATGGTGGGGGACTGAATGCGGTCTTTGGCTATGAAGAGATAGCAGAGTCGAACAACAGGAGCAGATTGAAGCTGCAGATGAACGACAAAATACCTCAGTTCAACGATATATTCTCTGATGTTATAGATGCCGAGATCATAGTGGCCGGAACTGCGAAAGAGGATGCCATAGCTACTATGGGATATACGAAGGCCGAAACTCCATTGGTAGCATATGACGATGGTACTGCATGCATGACATATAGAGACTATGGTAGTGGCAAGGCCTATGCCTTAGGCCTGGATATAGGCAACTACTTCCGCAGGAATATGAACGGCAGAGGCTTTGACCCCAACAGGGCCTATGTGAACAACTATGAGGCAGGTGTGGACATTCTGTTGCGAATGCTGAAAGAGATATATACTACAGGCAACCCCGATGCGGTGACCATATGGCCGGTACCATTCAACAGGCCTTTCTCAATGATGATGACGCATGATGTCGATTATACAAAGTCGATAGTGAATGCTGCCACCTATGCAGCTATGGAGAAACAATTCAGGATAAAGGCGACCTATTTCATACAGACCAAATACATCAAGGACTGGAACGATGATATCTTTTTCAATGAAAACAATATAAAATATCTGCAGCAGATACATAGGGCAGGCATGGAAATAGCCAGCCATTCTGTTGCGCATTCCAAAGTATTCTCGAAATTTCCGATGGGCACAGGAAATGAGTCTTATCCCGATTACAGACCTTTTGTTTTCGACCGGGAGCATACCTATAACGGAAGCATCTTAGGGGAACTAAGGGTAAGTAAATTCCTGTTGGAACGAAATACGGACAGTGGCATAGTACGATCGTTCAGGCCGGGACACCTGCAATATCCTTTTGGTATATCGCAGGCATTGATGGCCACAGGTTATCGCAACAGCTCTTCTATCACTGCAGGTAATGCCCAGACCGCGCTTCCCTTTATGCTTACATACAACAGGGATCTTGAGACCGAGACCGATATCGTAGAGTTCCCGGTAGCTGTGGAGGACGAACTGGGCCTGCCCATGCTGGAAAGGGTAGACAGCACATTTCTACTGGCAAAAAAACTATCGAAATATGGTGGGGCGCTGAATATCCTGATACATACGGATATATGCGGGCAGAAAATGGAATACGAAAAGCGGGTACTGACCCAACTGAGGGACACGGCCTGGACCACTACTATAGGCGAATACGGCAACTGGTGGCGGCAAAGGAACAAGATAAAGGTGAGCGTGGACCGTGTTGCCGGCCAGCCGGTAGTGAGTATCGATAATGGTGGGGAAAAAGTACAGGGGATAACCATACATGTTCCCGCCGGCTGGCAATTGCACGACAATGCGGGCAATGTGCATCAAACAGCAAATGCGATCGTCATCGATGAGTTGAGCAGCCCTATGATATTGAATTTCAGGGAGAAGAGATAAGGTGATGCTTCTGTACACAGGTGTGCTGCTGGTTATGGCCTTGTCAATATGCCTCATATTTTTGTCAGCATAGCGGAAAATCATTTTTTTTGTGTCGGGATCATGTGAACACTACAATGTCTAATACTATTAAGAAATATGCCATCATAGTAGCCGGTGGAAAGGGCGTAAGGATGGCCAGCTCGATACCTAAACAATTCATGCCGCTGATGGGTATACCGGTATTATGTCATTCTGTACTGGCATTCTCTCATGCCTTTCCCGATATCCGCATCATTCTCGTTACCCCGGCCGACCAGGTGAACGGTGTACACACCATACTGAAGTCGTATATAGGCGACCGGCAGGTGACCTGTGTGGCCGGTGGAGAAACAAGATTCCATAGTGTGCAGAGCGGCCTGAAGGCCATAAAGAACGATGGTGTGGTGTTCGTACACGATGGTGTGCGCCCGCTGGTATCGCAAGAGCTGATATACAGGTGCTACGAAAGCGCCCTGGACCACGGCAGCGCCATACCCGTAATGCCCGTAACAGATAGTATGCGGCTGGTAGACGAGGATGGCGACTCGCACCCCGTGAACCGCGATAACCTGCGCATAGTGCAAACGCCGCAGACCTTTATGAGCCACCTGATATTACCTGCCTTCGACCGTCCGTACGACCCTGCCTTTACCGATGAGGCTACCGTGGTAGAGGCTCATGGGCATAGAGTACGACTGGTAGCCGGCGACAGGGACAATATAAAGATCACCACACCGGGCGATATGGTGATAGCCGAAACATTGCTAAAGACCAGCTCCTGATGCTGCGCCGGGCACACTATATGATATGCCTGTGTATGATGCTGGCATGGGCTCGCCCGGGAAGTGTGTATGCGCAGGCCCAGCCCGTGCCCGACTCGTTAAGTGTGTTCAGCCAGCCTATTTCGCTCGATCCTGTGATGATAAAAAGTTCGTTCGATGTGAATGCCTTCATTCGCCGCGTAAAGAACGACACTACTTTTTACAAGGCCTTTCGCAGCATGCACCTGGTACCGTATACCTCTGTGAACGATATAGCGGTGTACGACAAGAAAGGGCGCGTAACGGCATCGCAGCACAGCAAGGCCCGGCAGGATATAGAGAACAACTGCCGCACCATGACGTTTACCGAGCAGCGTACCACGGGCGACTATTACAAAAAGAACGGCGAGAACAATTACTATACCACCGCCCTGTTCGACTACCTGTTCGTGACCAAAGGCAAGGTGTGCAACGAGGACGATATAGTGGCGGGCAAGATGCATGCCTATGGCGAGGGTCGGATGGAGAAAAGCAAATACGAGCTGAAGCAACTTATCTTCAACCCCGGCAGCAAAGTAGCCGGCATACCCTTTATGGCCGACAGGGCATCGATATTCGACGAGGATGAGGCGCGGAAATACGATTTCAAAATATCGCAGGTGGCACTGGATGGGGTGGACTGCTATATGTTCCGTATAACGCCGAAGAAGGGCTATGAACGTAAGGTGATATACAACGAGCTTACCACCTGGTTCCGCCGGAGCGACCACACCATACTGGCGCGCGACCATTCGCTTTCCTACAGCACATTGGTATACGACTTCGATGTAACGATGAAGGTGCGTACCGTGCAGATAGGCGAAAAAATATATCCCTCCTATATCTCTTACAACGGAGATTGGCATATATTCACCAAAAAAAGAGAAAGGGTAAAGTTCACGGTAGGCATCAGCTACTAGCATACAAGATGATGTTAAATGTTGACACACAGGGTTTGCAGGGCGCAATATCGATCTAACTTTACATCGCAATTCAGTGCAGAGAAGTATGAACAACGATAGATACGAATTCACCGACTATACGGTAGTAGGCTCTTCGCAGACACGCACAGCGCTATCCGTTTCCAAGAGGTTCATGGCAGGCGTTTTCGCCTGGATGTTCGTGGCCCTGGCCGTTTCGGCCATATTCGCCCTGCTATTCGCCGGTAATGCCTCACTGGCCTCTTCACTTGCCGAGGTAACAGAGCATGGCCGGTCGCTGAAACCATTGGGTTTTGCTGTGATGCTGGCGCCGCTCATATTTCCCTTTGTGCTGTTCGCCGGTTTCGAGCGCATGTCGTCGACCACGCTTGTGGGGCTGTTCGTGCTGTTCGCGGCTACTATGGGCATCAGCCTTAGCTTCATATTGCTTACCTATACGGCAGGCTCGGTAGTTACCTGTTTCGCCACTGCGGCCCTTATGTTCGGTGTAATGGCCGTTATGGGCTATACTACGGATAAAGACCTTACCACGTTCGGCTCCCTGCTGTCTATGGTGGCAGTAGGTATCTTTGTAGCCGCCCTTGTGAACTGGGTGCTGCATAGCCCCGCGCTCAACTATATCATCAGTCTGGTAGGTGTGGCCGTGTTCACCGGTCTTACTGCCTTTCATGTGCAGAAACTGAAAAGGATAGGCGCAGGTATAGAGTATGAAGGAACCCGCACTGTAGGTGCCGGCAAGCTGATGCTGCTGGGCGCTGTTACCCTTTACCTCGATTTCATCAATCTCTTCGTGCTGCTGCTGAACCTTTTTGGTGTAAGGCGCAACGACTAAGAGAACGACCTAGAAAGATATTTACAAGGCCCGGTCACTGACCGGGCCTTGTTGTTTCTGAGAAAATTTTAGAGAGGACGGCTCAATAGGTGCTTATCGTCACCATGTCGGGCACTATCATACATGGGCTGAAGAGGGAATTGGCTTCGCGCAGCATGCCCTCGGCATCGCGCTGGGTACGGTAGTCGCCCACCTTTACCCTGAAGGCCGGTGCAACATAGAACAGGTAAGTGCTCACACCCGGGTTGCGCCTCATGAACTCCGACTTTACTGCTATGGCCTTGTTCCTGTCGGGGCCGCTGTATATCTGCACCCTATAGCCCTTGCCGTTATATACCACCCGCGTATCGTGGTGAATAAGGGCTGTAGATGATGGCGGTGGGGTATTGGGAGTAGTAGTTAGCTTAGCAGCGGGGTCTGGAGCTTTGGGGGGCGGCTCGGGAGTAGATAGCCGCACATAGCTATGGTTCTTGCGCACCAGTACCGCCAGGCGGGCATCGCTATGTATCGCTACATCGCCGGGGTCATCGCCCTGGGCCATAGTGGCACAGGGTAAAAGTATAATGGCGGCTATATGCAGGAGCGGTTTCCTCATGGAACGGGCGCAAAAATAACCCATGCCCATGGGAAACGGGCATAACGTGATGTTATTAGCAGGGAATACCGGGGGAGATCAGGCGCCTGTGGCCACTTTGAATTCCTTCATCAGCTGCATACTGGAAGAGCAGCCGAGGCGGTTGGCACCGGCGTCTATAAGCTGGCGCGCGAACTCGTAATCGCGTATGCCGCCCGATGCCTTGATGCCTATACGCGCGGGCAGGAACTCGCGCATCATGCGTACGGCATGTATGGTAGCGCCGGTACCAGAGAAGCCCGTAGACGTTTTCATGAAGTCTATCTCATATTTGCCATATAGCTGGCAGCAGGCTATCAGTTCGCTATCAGTGAGCATGCCGCTCTCCACTATCACCTTCAGTATGCGGCCTGCCTGGTATACAGGGGCCATGCATGCTTCCAACTCGTGGGTCAGGTGTTTCCAGTCGCCGCTTTTCAGGGCGCACAGGTCTATCACCATGTCCAGCTCGTCGGCGCCCATGTGTATGGCTTCTTCTATTTCGCGCACTTTTACCTCGGTAGCATTATATCCCAGCGGGAAACCTATAACGGTGGCTACTTTTACTTTAGACCCGTCGAGGAGCTTTTTGGCGCCTGCTACATAACGGGGGGGTATACATACCGACACAAAGCCGGCCATAGAAGCTTCCACACATACTTTGTCTACCTCGGCTACGGTAGTGGTCTGCTTGAGTATCGTATGATCAATATACGAGGCTAGATTGAATGACATTGTAGTAAAGATCTCGTTTCTTTAAGAATCAGGGTCCGCAAATTTATATTTTTATTTGGTACTGCATATGATCTTACAAGATCTGTTTCGGATATTTTATCAGCCGGTGAAAGACGATATTTTACCGTTATAAACGTTGTGCATACATGTATTTTGTTGTGAATGAAGCGGATGTGTGGATGCTGATAAGCTGTAAAGGGAGCAAAAAATAAATGGGGCCGGTCTTTATGACCGGCCCCATGATGTTTTATTAAGTATGGAAATTATATTAGGAAAGGCTCATGCCACCATTCTTTATGATGTCATCGGCAAATTCGCTTGTCTTCAGCAGGGTAGCATCGTGCATCAGGTTGAAGAAGTCTATGGTCACCCTCTTGCGTTTGATGGTGGTGGCCAGGGAATCTTCTATCAGTTTGGCGGCCTCTGTCCAGCCCATGTACTCCAGCATCATCACACCGCTTAGCAGCAGCGATGACGGGTTCATGGTATTGGTATTGGCAAAACGTGGTGCTGTGCCGTGTGTGGCCTCGAATACCGCATGGCCGGTGAGGTAGTTGATGTTGGCGCCGGGCGATATACCTATGCCGCCCACTGCTGCTGCTGCTGCGTCAGATATATAGTCGCCATTCAGGTTCAGCGTGGCCACTACAGAGTAATCTTGCGGAGCCAGCAGCAACTGCTGCAGGAAGTTGTCGGCTATCACGTCTTTTATGATCAGCTTGCCCAGCGACTCTTCTTTCTTCAGTCTTGCGTTGGCGGCATCTTCGCCCTGTGTCTTCTTGGCGTTCTCCCACTGGCCCCAGGTATATACCCTGTCGCCGAACTCGCGCTCTGCCAGCGCATAGCCCCATACCTTGAAGCCACCCTCGGTGAACTTCATGATGTTGCCCTTGTGTACCAGGGTCACAGATGGCAGCTTATTGTCGAGCGCGTACTGTATGGCAGAGCGTATGAGCCTTTCAGAGCCTTCCTTGGATACAGGCTTTATACCAAAGGCCGAAGATGCAGGGAAGCGTACTTTCTTACCTACACCCAGCTCGTCCTTCATGAAGTTGAACAGTTTTTCGGCCTCGGGTGTGCCGTTCATGAACTCTATACCGGCATATATATCTTCCGTGTTCTCGCGGAAAATGGTCATGTTCACATTCTCGGGATGTACCACTGGCGAGGGCACACCTTTGTACCACTTCACAGGGCGCAGGCACACATACAGGTCCAGCTCCTGGCGCATGGCCACGTTCAGCGAGCGTATGCCACCACCCACGGGCGTAGTGAGCGGCCCTTTTATAGATACCAGGTATTCGCGTGCGGCATCCAGCGTAGCTGCGGGCAGCCATTCGCCGGTGGCGTTAAAGGCCTTCTCACCGGCCAGTACCTCCATCCATTCTATCTTGCGCTTGCCGGTATAGGCGTGGGCCACTGCAGCATCCAGTACTTTTTTACTTGCGCTCCATACATCGGGGCCTATGCCATCGCCCTCTATGAATGGAATGATAGGATTATCAGGTACGTTCAGCTGGCCGTTGGCCCCCATGGTTATCTTCTGTGGTGTCATAGTTGTGTTTGTTTTCGCGGTGCGAAGTTAAGCGATGTATGCTTTCTTGCGTTATATCTTTTTTAGGGTAAAAGAGAGCATGTGCCGGAGTGCGTGCTAGCCGTTGACCCTCAAAAAGTTAAAGTTGTGTTGATGTGGAAATAACCGTAAAATAAATTTCACGCCGTATAAAAAGATCCGTAAATTTACGATAGAGAGTGTTTCGGCCATGTTCGAGGAAAAAATAACCGATCTTCTGCATTACATGAGGTTTGAGAAGCGCTACGCTACCCATACCATTGCCGCATATACCCGCGACCTGACACAGTTTCGCCATCATCTTGCTACAGTATATAATATCGATGACCCGAAGGTGGTCACGCATTTTCATGTGCGTAGCTGGCTGGCGGCCCAGAAGAACGAGCAAAAAGATACTGCGCGTACGCTGAACAGGAAACTATCGAGCGTGAGCGTATTATACAAATACCTGCGCAAGACCGGCCATATAACGCATGACCCCGTGCGCAAGCTGCACGCCCAGCGCCTGCCCGAACGCCTGCCTACCTACATAAAGGAGCATGAGGCAGAACATATGCTGGAAGAGCTGCGATTTGCCGAGGGATATGCGGGCCTTACCGAGAGGCTGATATGCGAGTTGCTGTATGCTACAGGCATGCGCCGTGCCGAGCTGATGCAACTGAAGGAGAAAGATATAGAATGGGGGCTGAAACAGGTGCGTATACTAGGCAAGGGCAACAAGGAAAGGCTGATGCCCGTAAGTGAGGCCCTGCTGGATACTGTGCGCTACTACATACAGGCCAAAAGGGAGCTGCCGGAGTACGATACCACCGTGCTGCTGACGCTGGAGAGCGGCAAGCCCCTGTATGCCAACTATGTGTACCGTGTGGTAAAAAAGTACCTGGCGGCCAGCACCACCCTGGCAAAGAAGAGCCCGCATGTGCTGCGCCACTCATTTGCTACGCACCTGCTGAACAACGGTGCCAATATACAGGCCATAAAAGACCTGCTGGGCCATAGCAGCCTTGCAGCTACACAGATATACACTCATAATAATATAGATAAGCTAAAAGATATACACAGACAAAACCACCCGAGAGGGTGAGATCAATAACCATAAAATGAAAACGTATGAATGTACAGATCAGAACCGTGCATTTCGATGCCGACAGCAAGTTGCTTGAGCATGTGAACGCCAAGATAGAAAAGCTGAGGACCTTCCATGACAAGATAATTTCAGCGGAGGTATACCTGAAACTGGATAACTTCTCACAGCAGGTACGAGACAAGGTAGCGGAGATAAAGGTATATGTACCCAAACACTCTTACTTCGTGAAACACCAGAGCAAGACCTTCGAACAGTCTTTCGACCTTGCTTTCGACTCACTGGTGAACCAGGTGAAACGCCAAAAGGAAAAGCACCTGGTGCACTAAAAAATGTAGGATACAGATATATGAGAAGGCCGCCGGAAAGGGCGGCCTTCCTGATTCATGCCATTTTGTAAGTTCTATTGCAGCAGGTAGTATATGTTGGTGACCCATTTATTGCTATCGGGCTCATTGCCGGGATAGGTGGGATATTCCTCTACCACCAGCCAGTGTGTGCGCCCCATTACGGCCTCGTAGCGCATCAGTGCATCGTGCGCATGGCGCAGGCTGCCATAGCCGCCCTTGTGAACGGCCATATATGCCCGCGATGGCGGCAGTTGGGAGAAGATGATACCATTTACAGGTACCAGGGTGTTGCCCGTCACCACGCCAGCCATCACATCGGCCCGGTGGCGCAGGGTGTCCCACTGGTAGTAGATGCCCACATGCGGGCCTGTGATAGAGCTATCGGGCGTGTGCAGGAAAAGGCTGTAGGCATCGCCAAAGAAGGAGGTAAAATCGGCCCACTGCATACTGTCGCGTATACCGGCCACCATATAGCCGGGATGGTCTACTTCCTTTATGTCCACTATAGGCTCGGCATACTGCTCTATATATGTTTTCAGGTTGGCGAGGCTGTTCTCCAGGTCGCCGCCTATGTACCTGTCCAGATCCAGTACTACAAGGGTGGCATTGGCCAGGAACTCGAAATGCTTATGGAACGTCCAGGTTACGATAGTGTACAGGCCCGAATCTTTGGCCGATATATAGCCATCGGCCAGCATCTCTGCCGGGCGCGATACGGTGAAGGTATAGCGCATCATGGTACCCTCCACACCCTCGTTGCGAATAAGGCCCGCGCCTATCTTGCCATCGTCGCCTATCCAGGCCAGTATGCTGCCGGGCTGGCCCATAGTGCCGCTATAGTTGATCTTTGCCGCACTGTCGGTACGGAACATGGCGTTCCAGGCAGGCCAGCGGGTAAAGTCCACCACGTTGTCGAACACCACTTTGGCCGGGGCCTGTATCACTACGGTGCGGGTCACGGTCACATCGCGCGGCTCCAGGAAGGCCAGGCCCAGCAGCAGCACGCCGATGATGAATATGAGCCAGAACGAGAAACGCAGGAATTTCTTCATGCTGTAAAAATAAAGATACCTGTGGATATGACCTACCGGCACGCTTTTACCTGCCAGTACAATGTATTGGCCGTTTTTTTCGTTATTTGCAGCAGAATGGATGGGTATGGCACCGAAATTGCTCCCGTTCAGTATTGCCGGCGCAAATGATGCATGGCTCAGGCCGCGCCCCCCGATATTATGAAGTTATCTGTCATCGTTGTCAACTATAATGTGAAGTATTTCCTGGAGGTGTGCCTGCACTCTGTGCTGCGTGCCACCCGGAACAAAGCGGCAGAGGTGATAGTGGTAGACAACAACTCTACCGACGATAGCTGTGCCATGGTGCGCGAGCGGTTCCCCACGGTAAAGCTGATAGAGAACAAGGATAACAAGGGTTTTTCAAAGGCCAATAACCAGGCCGTGGCCATGGCGCAGGGCCAGTATATACTGTTCCTGAACCCCGATACGGTAATGCCCGAGCATTTCTTTGAGCATACCATTGCCTATATGGATGCCCACCCCGAGGCTGGTGCGCTGGGGCCCAGGCTCATAGATGGCAAGGGCCAGTTCGCTCCCGATTCCAAGAAGTCCTTCCCCTCGCTGTCGGTGGCCATATTCAAGACCACGGGTATCAACAAGCTGTTCAGCAGGTCGCCCTACATCAATAAATACTATGCGGTGCATATAGGCGAGCGACAGACGGCCGAAGTAGATGTACTATCGGGCTGCTGTATGCTGGTGCGCCGCACTGCTATGGACGAGGCCGGCGGCCCCTTCGATGAGGACTATTTTATGTACTGCGAGGATGTGGATCTTTCTTATCGCATACAGAAGGCAGGGTACAAGAATATCTACTACCCCGAGGTGGACCTGATACACTACAAGGGCGAAAGCACGCGCAAGATGACACTCTCTTATGTGCGCATCTTCAACGAGGCGCTGGTGACCTTTGTGAAGAAACACTATACCAAACGGCAGGCAGGGCTTTTCATACTTTTCATAAATGCGGGTATAGTATTGCGTGCCATACTGGGTACGGTGAAGAGAGGGCTGAAGGTATTGCACATGCCCCTCTTCGATGCCCTCATACTGCTGCTTACGCTATGGGGCATAAAGGAGTTCTGGGTGAGTGAGGTAAAGAACATGGCGCCCATTACGGGCAGTATAGTATATGCTACCTTCCCGGCCTATATACTGCTGTGGCTGTTGTCGCTCTATTTCAATGGCGCCTACGACCAGCCCTACCGTGCGCTGAAGGTGACACGGGGCATGATATTCGGCACTATAGTGATACTGGCGTACTATGGCCTGCTGCCGCCTGAGTACCGTTTTTCGCGCGCCATCATCATATTCTCGGGGTTTGCGGGTACGGTCATACTGCTGGGCCTGCACGAGCTGCTCTATCGCATGGGTGTGCTGCGCTACATACCCTACGATGCCCTGCCGCGCAAGGCCGTGATAGTGGCCGACGAACATGCCTATAAGCAGACCGCCGAGGTGCTGCGGCAGGTGAACTATGCGCCCGAGCTATCGGGCCGTATAAGCCCATCGGCAGATGGCCCGGGTGCGCTGGCCACTATAGGCGAGATGAAGCAACTGCTCTTTGTGACCAATGTGAACGAGGTGATATTCTGTATCAACGGGCTTACCTATGCCGATGTGTTCCGGCAGATGCAGCTTTGCGGTGGCGATTATGAATACAAGATACACCTGCCCGGCGGGCAGAGCTTTGTGGGCAGCAATTCCAGCGCCACATCGGGCGACCTCTATACCATAGACCGCCGTTTCAACCTGGCCGATTTTGCGCAGGTGCGCAATAAGCGTATGATAGATATAGCGGCCTCGGTGGTCTTCCTGCTGCTGTTCCCCATACTGCTGTTCCTGGTAAAAAGGCCGCTCACCTTCCTAGGGCATTGTTTCCGGGTGCTCTTCGGCAAGCTCACCTGGGTGGGGTATGTGCCGGGTGTAGCGGTACAGCACCTGCCGCGGCTGCGCCGGGGGGTCATTTATCCTTACAATATATTGCCGGGGTATGAGCCTGCCGATAAGGTGAAAACAGGTATGAACCTGCTATATGCCCAGCAATACACCCCCGGCACCGATGTGGGCCTGCTGCTGAAGAACTACAGGTACCTGGGCAGTTGATGCGAAAGCGGTATGCGCATATATGTATGAATGTGAACAGTATGCCGTTAAAATTTTGAATTGTAACATACCATTACTAACTTCAACCCGAAATAAGGATACCATACATGAGATCTCGCGGTTCTGTTCTTCTACTATTAGCTGTTTCTGGCATACTCGTAATGAGCTCATGTTCAAAAAAATACATCTGCCAGTGTAAGATACAGTATAGCGGCGTACCCGGTCTGCCCGATAGTTCGGTAAAGGAGTTCGATATATACAATAGCAAGAGCGCTGCAGAGTCGCTGTGCAAAGAAGAGTCTTATGAAAATACAGACCCTGCTACAGGTATAAAGGTAAAAGAGACCTGCGTACTGTATTGATACCGGGGTGCTGAACAAGATATAAAAAGTGAACGGCAGGCTATGTGATATAGCCTGCCGTTCGTGTGTTTGCGGGTATAGTAGGTACGTCACCCTTATCTCTTCCTGTATAGCTTGCTGGTGATGAGGCCCCATTTGTGGAACCTGTGGGTAAGCGATACACGCAGTACGCCACGGCCATACTTCATGCTGCGCTTGAAGTTGATGCTCGATGCCTCGGGGAAATACTTGGTAGGGCAGGTCACCTCGGCTATATCATAACCGTTCATGAATATCTGCGATATCATTTCGTTGTCGAAAACAAAGTCGTCGCTGTTGTGGGTGAAGTCTATGGAGCGTATCACCTCGGCAGAGAAAGCGCGGTAGCCGGTGTGGTACTCGCTCAGCTTCTGGCCCAGCATTATGTTCTCGAACAGGGTGAGCATGCGGTTGAAGACATACTTGTACATGGGCATACCGCCTTTCAGCGCGCCCTTGCCCAATATGCGCGATGCCAGTACCACTGGGTACAGGTCCATAGCTATGATGGACGATATGGCATGTATCAGCTTGGGGGTGTACTGGTAGTCGGGGTGCAGCATTATCACTATATCGGCATTCAGCTCCAGGGCTTTTTTGTAGCAGCTTTTCTGGTTGCCGCCATAGCCTTTGTTCACTTCGTGCTTTATGATGTGCTTTATACCCAGTCTTTTGCCCTCCTGTATGGTGCCATCGGGGCTGTTATCGTCCACCAGTACCACATCGTCCACAATATCGAATGGGATCTCGTTATATGTGCGTTCAAGGGTCTTTTCCGCCTTATAGGCCGGCAGTACGATCACTATTTTCTTACCGTTGAGCATAGCAGGCCGCAAAATTAGCATTTATCACGAAAAAACCCACATATAAAGATATGTGGGTCGAAGTTTATTGTGCTGTTTTATGGTGCTTTAGTGACGTATGCTCACCTTGCCTGTCTGTACCGTTTCGCCCGCAGGGCTAACTATGGTATACAGGTAAAGGCCTGCAGGCTGTGCCGTCAGGTCCAGCTTTTCGGTGCCCTTTACGGTCTGTGTGGCCACAACGCTGCCCGTTACCGAAGATACGGTACATGTATAGCCGCCCAGTGCAGGGCCTTCCAGGTACAGTATGCCTTCAGATGGGTTGGGGTATACCCTTACCACGTTGGCATTGTATGCCACGCCGCCTACCGACTGCGGGTCGCCCAGCATGCTCACATCATCTACATAGAGAATGCTGCTATCCAGGGCTTCGCCCGAAGTGCCGCCGCCACCGCTGGAGAATGTGATGCGGATGGTGTGCACATTATAGTCTGTGGTGGTATAGGTCACATTTGCGGTCACGGAGGTGTAAGACGAGGATGCATCTATGTTAACACCGCCGAGGCCTACTACAGAGTCTGTTTTAGAACCCACAGTGGCCAGCGCCTGTACATTGAAGAGACCTTTATCGTCGCCGCCAAAGGCACCGGTAGTAGCATCTTTACCCGGCATGTAGGCTACCCATGCGGTCACAGAGTTCACACGCAGGTTGGTACTGGTACCACCGGTGAAGGAAAGTGCGCTGGCAGGGTCGCCGCCACCGGCTATCACGCCTGGGTTGAATGTAGGCTCTGCATCCGATACCATACCCGGCATGAAGCCAAGTGTATCCTGTTTTACGGTGATGAGCTTTGCAGCTGCAGCGCCGCCATGTACAAAGGTGTTCTCTTCGAATAGTTGCCTGTTCCAGACGGCGGTCGCCGGGTCTGAACCTATGAATGGACCGAATGCCTGGCCTGCTGCTATGATCAGGGAGTCGAAACCATGCCACGCGTTAGGGGCTGCGATGGGTACAGGTGCTGCAGGAGGGGTGCCGCCCGCAGTGGCACTATGCCACGCTTCCATACCCGGGTTAATGATACCTTGTCCGAAGGACGCGGCAGAGACAAAAAGCGCCGAAAAAATGATAAATATCTTTTTCATTTATATGTATAATGGTTTGGGTGAATGATACTGCAAATTAATTATTTATCTGATCCAAACATTGCATAATGGCATTGAGATCGGGAATTTCTGAGGCATTTTCCAGTACCTCGGCATAGCGTACTATACCCTCTTTATCTATGACGAAGGCCGAACGCTTGGAAACACCATCCATGTCGTTGTAGAAGTGCTCGTAAAGGCTGTCGTAGGCCTTTGATGCGGTCTTATTGAAATCGCTGAGCAGGGTGAAGTTATACTGCTGCTCGGCCTTGAATTTGCCCAGCGAGAACAGGGAGTCTACCGATATGCCGTATACCACTGCATTTACATTGTTGTATGCCGCCATATTGTCGCGTATCATACACAGCTCCTTGGTACATGTATCCGTGAACGCCAGGGGGAAGAACAGCAGCACTACATTCTTGCCACGTTGTTCGCTCAGGGTCACTTTGTTCTTTTCCGTATCGCGCAGCGTAAAATCGGGCGCGGTCTGTCCTACTTGTATGGCCATGATCTTTTTTAGTAAAAGTAAAGGACACCATGTTAAAAACGTTATGATCTGCCCACATGAGGGCAAAAAAAAGCTGCACCGGGGAAGATGCAGCTTTTTTCACCTGGTACGGAATGATCAACCCTTGCCCTCCAGTTCCTTCACAGACTGGTCGGTCTGCTCTACCAGCAGGGTCAGGTTCTCGTACAGGCCATCGGTAGCGTTGTTCATGCATTGCTGTTCTATCATAGATGCCAGCTCTCCGGTACGTTTCATGCCCATTATCAGCCAGTTGGGCTTGAAGGCATGCACGCGCGACTTTATCTCGTTAAGGTCCTTCGAGTCCACGGCCTCCTTCAGCTTGGCCTTGAAGGCAGGTACGCCCTTCAGGTACATGTTTATGTACTTTTTGATGCGCTTCTCATCGCCCTCGCAGAATTTGTGCAGGTATACGGGGTCGGTTATGAGGCTGGCATCGGCCACAGGCTCGGGCGCCACTACCACATCTTCCTGTTTCTTTTCTTTCTTCCTGCCGGGTGGTGGCGGGTTGCCCTTGCGGCCTGTCAGCTCGGCCATGGTATTTATGAGCTGCCATGGTTTGAATGGCTTGGGTACATAGCCGTTCATACCACTGGCCAGGCAGGCATCTATATCGTTGCGCAGCGTACTGGCCGTGAGTGCTATGATGGGTATCTTGTTCTTGGGCGATGGCAGCTCGCGTATGGCGCGGGTAGAGTCGTGGCCGTTCATTACAGGCATTTGCACGTCCATCAGCACCACGTCATAGTCTTTGTCGCGTACGGCATGCCATGCTTCTTCGCCGTTCACCACATTGTCTATCTCTATATCGGCCTTCAGCATCAGGGTCTCGTTCACCACTATGCGGTTATACTCATTGTCATCGGCCACCAGCACCCTCAGTCCGTTCAGTATGCTGCCGTCGGCCTTCTTTTCTGCCGCCACACGGTCGTGCAATTTCTCTGGCGAGCCTATGGGGTAAGAGATGGTGAAATGGAAGGTAGTGCCACTGCCCAGCACACTATCTACCGATATGGTGCCGCCATGCAGCTCTACCAATTGGCGCGATATAGACAGACCCAGACCGGTACCGCCATATTTGCGGGTATCAGAGGCATTCACCTGCGCGAAGTTGCCAAAGAGGCTGCCCACCTTATCGGCAGGTATGCCTATGCCGGTATCTATGATGGCAAAGCGTATAGATACTCTTTCGGCATCTTTATGTACCTGTTTCAGCTCTATCTGTACACTGCCACGCTCTGTGAATTTGATGGCATTGCCGCCTATGTTTATCAGCACCTGGTTCAGGCGGAAGGGGTCGCCTATAACCACGTCGGTGATGTCTTTCTGAATGTCTACCACCAGTTGCAGTCCTTTCTCGTCGGCCTTGTGGGTAAGGGTATCCTTCACCTGGTTCACCATATCGGCAAGGGAGAAGTCTATCTTCTCCAGTTCCATCTTGCCGGCCTCTATCTTAGAGAGGTCCAGTATGTCGTTGATGATGTGGAGCAGTACCTCCGACGATTTGCTGATGGCCTGCAGATAACCTACCTGGTCGGGCCGGGGCGATTTTTGCAGCAGTATATCCGTCATGCCGCCTACGGCGTTCATGGGGGTACGTATCTCGTGGCTCATGTTGGCAAGGAACAATTGCTTGAACTTCTCAGAGTTCTCTGCACGAATGCGCTGCTTGTCGGCATTGTCTTTTTCGGCGGCTATCTGCCTGTTCTTCTCCTCCAGCGCCAGCTTGTTCTTGTGCATCATCTTGTTCCTGTTGTACATGCCGGTAAGCAGGAAACCCAGCATCACCAGCCCGCCCAGGTAGAAGAGGCGTTCTCTTTTTGCGGCCTTCAGTTTTGCGGCGCTCAGCGCATTGCTTTTTTCCAGCTCGGCTTTGGCCAGTGCGGCCTTGGCCTCTATATCGGCCTGCTTGCGCTCGTATTCAAAAGTTATCTGCTTCTGTTTCAGCTCTTCTTCCATGCGCAACTGCTCGCGTTCGCGTTCCGATGTGGCAGCGGCCTGCTTCATCTCGTATTCATGCCGCAGGGCGTTCATCTGCAGCTCTTTCTGAAAAGCCACTTCCTTTTGCTGGCCTTCCTGCCTCATGGTCTCCTGCTTCTTGTTGAAGACATACTGCATATCCTTGCGGGCTATCTCGCTGCTCTTCTCCTGGTTGTACATGCTCTCCAGGTAGGCATTGTGCTGCTTGTAGCTTTCGCGCGAGCCCTCTTTATCGCCCTGCTTGTACTGTACCTGCGACAGGTGCTCATATGCCTCTTGCAGGGCATCGTAGTCGCCTGTCTCTTTCAAAAGGTCTATACCGCGGGAGAGGTAGTAGAATGCACGCTGCAGCTTCACCTCTTCCGATAGCGCATTCAGCGAGTCGGGTATGGGGCCTTTGGTCTTGTTCTCGGCCAGTGCCTGGTAGCATTTGCCTATATATGCCTGGTCGGTACCGGATGCTGCTTTGTCGCCCATTTCATCGGCCAGCTTTAGTGCGCGCATCAGCAGTGGCAGCGCCTGCGAGTGGTTGCCCATGCTTATGTAGGCATCGCCTGCATACTGAAGGTTGTCGGCTATTATATCTTTTTTGCCTGTTTCCTCCGAGAGTTTCAGCGAGCGCAGAAAGCAATCCAGCGCACGCTGGTAGTCCTTTTGGTTGATGTAGATATTACCTGTTTTCTGAAGGGCCAGCGCGATACCGCGTTTATCGTTGATGGCCTCGTAGAATTTCTGCGACTGTAGCGCATAGTCCAGCGCCTGCGGGTAGTTGGCCTGCGCACTGTATACCGAACTGATATTGGTGAGGTTCTCTGCCACTATTCTTTTGTCGCTGGCGGCCTCACCCTTTCCCATGGCCTGTTTGAAGTACTCTATGGCCTTGCCGTGATCGCGGCGCATATGGTAGGTGATACCTATCTCCGATAGCAGCTCGGCCGTTTCGCGGTTGTCGCCCATGCTTTCGGTGATGCGTGTGCAGCGTGTATAATAATCTATAGCTTTCGGATAGTCTTTCAGTTTATACGAATACACATTGCCTATGTTGCGCATGGCTATGGCCTGTCCCTGCCTGTCGCCTGTTTCCTCGGCGGCTTTCAGGCTTCTCAGGTACAGTTCTACGGCCTTGTTATAGTCGCGTTTGTAGCTGTAGCAGTTGCCTACGGTATTGCTCAGTTTTATCACGCCCCTTTTCCAGCCCAGGCGGGCAGCGAGGTCCACGCCCTGTTGTCCGTAGCTGATGGCCCTGTCGGTATTGGATGTAAAGTAGGTATTGGCCAGCTGATATAGGATATTGGCCTTGTTACTGTCTTCCCTGGCCTTGGGTAACGCTTTTACCAGGGAGTCGGTATAAGATGCTCTTTGTGCCCTGGCGGTGATAGAGGCAGCAGCGCAGAGAGCTATGGTGAGCAAATATATGGATATGCGTTTCATGAGTTCGCTCTAAGTCGTTTTTTTGTATGTATTTCCAGAACGGCAATGCCCCTCAAAAAGCGTCTTTATGCTGGTATTACTGCATATAGAGCGGTGTGCGGACAAGGCAGTTCTGTGGATAGTTCGAAACGGTATTATTAGGATAACAAACTTAATATTTATTTGTTGCTTTTTCTCCTGTTTTTAAATATTTGCTAATATAATGGGGAAGGTGTTCGTACTTATAGTAATATCGTAAATGGAGCTTGCGCGCGACGGTCAGGAATGTCATTGGCAAAAAAAGCCGACCATATGTGAAGAAAACACACGATAAACGGCTGTACCTGCG
Organism: Nemorincola caseinilytica; assembly: GCF_039540515.1. Lineage (NCBI taxonomy): Bacteria > Pseudomonadati > Bacteroidota > Chitinophagia > Chitinophagales > Chitinophagaceae > Nemorincola > Nemorincola caseinilytica. The sequence continues at coordinate 74,774 of NZ_BAABFA010000015.1, forward strand.
TTATAAGGCATAGATATTGTTATGAACAATAAACAGAATATACTATGAGAACATTCATCGCCGGCACCGTATTTTTCTCTGCCATATTTTTCGGCTCATGCCGCAAGACCGATAGCCCTGAAGCGGGCCGTACATATATGGGCCAGGTAGTAGAGAACATATGCGGCAATATAGCTGTAGAATTTACCGACGGTACCAGGCTGGGGGAGACGTGGACCACATCGACAGGCACAAAGTATAAGAACATCTTTAAGGTGGCCAACCCATGTACATGGCGGCCCGGAGGGGGCAAGAGCCCGTTCGTGAAGTTCGTGTTCGTACCGCAGGTGCCTCAGACCTGTGCCCAATGCCTTTTGGCCGTAGAGATGCCTAGTACAGAGTATCATATACAGGTGGTAGAATGACCTCAGGCATCGTATAGCTGCAGGAATCGCTCCCGCGTCATCACCCATAGGTTCACCGGCTGCTCGAAGTTGAGCCAGCCCGGTGTAGTTATCTCCTGCCGCACGAATTCAAATCCTACTTTCCGAAGTGTGCTATTGGGTGCGGCATTGTGTACATATGGCTGGCAATAGAGCCGTTGCAGGCCATATGTATCGAAGAAATAGGGCAGGGTGAGGCGTACCAGGCCCACGCCCGTGCCCTGCTGCCTTGTGGTGGTATGCCACAGGTGCAGGTGCATATATGCCTCTTCCCCCGGTATTATCTTGTTGATGTTGCTATGGCCTGCGGGTACACCGTTTATGAGCCACACTATGCACCAAGACATCTTGTGCGGGTGCGGTGTAGCCAGTTGCTCTGTGAGCATGGTATGCCATTCGTGTTCCTGCGGCATCTTGTCCAGGTCTACGCCCATGCCCAGCAGAAAGTCGGGCTCGGCCGTGAGCCAGTAGTGGGTGATGAGCGGAATATCGCTTGCCTGTATCTCTCTTACCGATAGGTGCAGTGTGTTCATGGTGCCTTGTTATATGCAAAAATAATACCGACAGCGTTACGGCTGCCGGTATAGTGTATAAGAATGAGTAAGAAGCACATCATCGGTTTATCACCAGCCTTTGGTGTACCTGCCCACGGCTGGTGGTGACAATGGCGTGGTACATGCCATTGGCCAGGTGTGTGGGCAACCATACCATAGGTTCGTTTATCTCGGTGGTGAGCACTACCTGTCCCAACTGGTTCACAAGGCGCAGCACATCGGTGCGCTCTGCACCCGCTATGTATATCTGGTCGCGGGCGGGGTTGGGGTATATAGTGATGTTGGGCCTTTCGTTCACATCGGTGACGAATATGGCCGGTACCACTGTGATGGTGGTACAGAACGTATCGGTACATATGCGCTGGTTGATGCGCTTGGCATATACCGACAGGCAAACGGTATAGGTACCTGCACCGGTGAACACATGCGAGGGATTGTGCGCGGTAGATGTATCGCTGGTGCCCGATGTGGGATTGCCGAAGCGCCACAGCCACTTCACGGTATCGCCTGTGTTGTAAGAGAGCGTATCGAAGAATGATATGTCGTATCCTACGGTGTCATAAGCGAATGCGAATGTAGAATTGAGCTTGCCACATTTTTTAGCCACGAAGGAAAGGTCGCTGATGAGTATGGAACCCGCCGCAGAGCGATCGAAAAGGAATTTTACTTTCCTTACCTTCTTCAGATCTATACCGGTAAAGCTGCTTATGGGTATGCGTATGCTGTTGAACATCACCTTGGGCAGGTAGGTGGCATGTGTACCGGGTGGGTAGTAGAGCGCATAGCTATGGTCGTGTACCTTTTGGCTGCTTACGGCCCCGGCAGAGTCTATGAGCTGTACCGTATAGTCAAGGTCCAGGCCGGTAACGCTCTGGTCGTAGCGTATGGCCGCGCGGAACTGCAGTGCCTCCATGTAGGTAATGTCTTGCTGCGATGCCGGTATGTCGTTCTGGTACTGATCGGTGGCATTGTCCCAGCGCAGGCCCATTTGTGCCAGCCCCTTTTGGCCGGTAGCGCCCTTGTGCGGCTCTTTGTAGAAATTGGTGGCTATACCACATACAGGTATTGCCAGCCCGCCGCCGCATATGCCCGATGATACAAGGCCGCTGCTGGTCACAGCGCCGCCCATGGTATTATTGGTCTCGTTGTAGACAGTATCTATGCGGTTTATATCCCTGCGGTCGGTACGGCCAGGATGGTAGGAGACATATACATTGTCCGTATCCAGCATAGACGATGCCGGGGGTACCAGGTCCCGGGTCTCCAGTATGGGGGCAAAGGTGGTATCGCCACCCACATACATGCGGAAGAATGCGCTGGCGTAAGAGTTGTAAGCGGCTTTTTGCACGGTAGTATCTATACGGCCCGATGTGGCAGAGTTCGATCCGCAGAAGGCATGGGTGCTGCCATACAGGCTATTGGCATCGTCAGAGGTTCCGGCTATATAAGAGCCCGGTGTCCATGTAGTGTTATAGAAATTATGGTTGCCGCCTATCATCACTATGTTGTGCTTGGGCGCCTCGTCGGTAAGGTCGGTATAACGAGCGTCATCATAGAAGTGTACGCCCTGCAGGTCCGATACATCGCCATCGCAGTAGGGGGCTATGTTCAGCATGGGTATGCCGTTCAGTATCTTTCTTTTGAAGTCTACAGGCGCAAGGGTGATGATGGCCTTTATGCCATAGGGACTACCCAAAGACCTGTTGAGCAATGCGCCGAATACCACTCCCTCGCCACCGCGCGAGTGGCCCATCATGCCTACGCGCTGCAGGTCGAATTTGCCCACCAGTGAGGAGCCTATTTCGGCTGTAAGTGGCGATGTAGCGCCGGTATTGTAGGTGTTCAGCAGGTTCAGGTGGTGCTGAACCAGCTGACCGCGCGCAGGCATGCCATTATTGGCCATGGCGCCATCGCGTGCATTTATGGCATTGCATGATATGGATACTACTATGTAGCCATGACTGGCCATGAAGCGTGCATGGTAGTCGTACCCCTGGAAACTCTCTATAGGCAGGCGCCCTGTGGGGCACGGCCATGCCGATGATGCTGCGAGCGAAGTAGTATTGTAGCAAGTAGAATGCCTGCCATGCAGTAGTATGATAACAGGAAAGGGACCGCCCGTAAGGGTGGTAGGGTAGTGTATAGATGCCCGTGCTTCGGCAGGTATGGGCAGGCTATCCAGCGGTGCGACCGCATCGCCCAGGTCGTACTCTACCTTGGTGACGGCAAGCGGGCCCAGTATACCGGGGTCTGGTGTGGTCTGTGCCAGGGTGTGGAAGTGTACGCCCAAAAGCAGGACAATAGCGTACAGGCATCCGTAAAAGGAAATTATTTTTCTGCTGGTCATTCTGTTTGTTTTTGGAGAGAACAGGAACTATTGTTGGTATCTCGGTCTACTTCTGTGTTCTTTTATTGAGTTTCCCCAGAGACCAGCAGGGGCAAAGGTCTTGCTTACATACATCTCCGGCGGTCTCGCCATCTTCTATGTAGAGTTCGCCATAAGATAGGTATACAGGGGCGCCATTGGGGAGTGCTTTGTAGGCTGTGGCAGGTATGTGGAACCGCAGTGTGCCTTTGCCTTCTTCGTTCTCCTGGTCATACAGGTCGAACAGTTGATTGCCTATATAGAGTATGTGCTTGTTATTGCCCATGTAGAACTCCTTTGCCGAGGTGACCGTGACGTACACCATATTGCCCTTTTGTTTCACCGAGCTGATCTTGGCATTCTGTTTTGCCTGCGCGGCGGCATCGCCTTGCAGGAACAGCAGCAATATAGGAAGGAGGATGAAGTAGAATGTTCTTTTCATATTTGTAGAAGTATATCTAACAAATATAATAAAAACGAGCTATTGATATATTGTTCCCGGATATTTATTTGTGAACTGCGGTAGTAGTATCGCTCTCACTATCCTCTTCTTCAAAGCTCTCTTCTTCCAACGGAGCATTTGCCGCAGCGGCCCTTCGCAGTATCTGCCATTCTTCCTCTGTAAGTACAGGGGTATAGCTGCCGTTCTCCTTTATCAGGTCGCGTATGGCCACAACCCTGTTGCGCGAGTCGGGGTGAGAGCTTATCCATTCCATTTGCTTCGGAATGTCCTCCTGCATCTTTGCCATCTTGTTCATGAACACGGCAAAGCCTTCGGGGCTCACACGCGCTTTTTGCAGGCAGTTCACGGCAAAGGCATCGGCCTCGCTTTCCTGCCCCCGCTCGAAGGCGCTGGAAGATAATGTTTTGATGACCTGTGCCACGGTAGCGGTATTACCGCCCGAGGCCATAGATGCCAGCACACTGATGCCCAGCTCGCTGCCCAGGCGTTTTATCACATGGTCCAGCGTTATGTGCCCAATCTCGTGGGCCATCACGCCGCATAGCTCTTCTGCGCTGTCGCAGCGGGTTATAAGGCCTGTGTATATTATGAGATGGTTGCCGGGCAGGGCAAAGGCATTCACATCGCCCTTGCGCACCAGGTGTACCTGTATATTGGTAGGGGCATTGCTGCCACTGCTTATGCGGTCTCTTATCTTGTTCAGTATCACTTGTGTGCTATCGTCCTTTATCACATCTTCGGTACGCTCTATGGTGCGCATCACCAGTTCGCCTATCTTCTTCTCGGTGCGCTTGCTCATGTTCTGCAGGCGAAAGATGCGTACATAGTCTACCTTGCTGAGGCCGAACCACACCATCAGGAATATGGCCACGATGGCCATGAACTGGAATAAGGCTTTTTCCATCAGTAAGGGTTTTGCGGGGTTAATGGGCGCTCGTCATTGCGCCAGCGTGGCGGTGGGCATACCACATTGGTAAGAGAGCCCCAGAACCACAGTTCCACATGCTCTCCGCGGCGTGTACGCACGGCAGCAGATATAGTGGCTATGAATTCTACTATGTTAAAGGCCACCATGGTCATCATATAGGCTATATAGTCGTTGGTAAGTACCGTACTGCCGAAGATGAGCGATATGGTCCATGAGAAGCCTATGCTGTTGATGACCAGTACAGTGAGCTGCGAAAGCAGTGTCTGTGTGCAGTGCCAGCGAACGAACCATGTGCTGTTGCGGTTGCCGAAGTAGAACAGCAGGCTGGCCAGCAGGTTGATGATGGGCAGCGGCATACCCACCATTACCGCTATCAGCGACATCAGGTAGCCGTTCGATGCCTTTTCCAGTTCCATTTCCGAAGGGGTGTAGCCCGGTATCCTGCTCATAGGGTGTGTTTATAGATGTTCCATATCCAGTTGGCGGTCACAAGGGCCACCAACGGCAGCGCTACCCAGCGCCTGCACACAAATGCCTCTGCCTGTATGTAGCGATCGTAGAATGTGCTTTTCTTCTTTACCACATCATACAGCAGCCATACCGGCAGTATTATGAGGCCTGCGGCCAGTATGAAGCCCACCGGGTTGTCGTAGAGCGCTCCCTGCCAGTTCAGCGAAAATACCTTTATAACGGCATGTGTGCTGCCGCATGCCGGGCATGGCAGCCCTGTTGCGGCCCTGAAGGGACATACTATCACAGAGCCCATAGCATGTGGTGCGGCCACATTGGCCACTACCCATGCTATACCGGCTACAGAGGCCAGCAGCAGAAAGATGTATGAACGTTCCCTGTTCATAAGCGGTCATTACATCATTACCCGCTGCACCTTCTGAAAGTTCAGCTCGCGTGTGCGGCCCTGTATCAGGAACCAGTCCACTATCGTCCATATACCGAAACCGCCACAGGTAAGCAACTTGCCTATACCCATGCCGGTATCGCCTATCATGAACCTGTCTATGCCCAGGCTGCCGCACAGAATGGATATGATGAGTATAGTAGTGGGGTCTTTAAGACCCATGGATTGCAATACTATATACCTTGAATCATCCATACGGGCCAGCGATTCGCTGATATGCGGTATAAGGTGGCTTTCAAAATACTTTGCATTGGTCACCAGGTACATGTCTATTTTCTGCTGTTCCATTATGTCGGTTTTTGTGGTATGGAGTTCGGGCTTGTTAAGCCATCGTTGATCATGCTAATATACGGTAGTATCTTATACGTTGCGCTTTTTTTTACATACCTGTGCAATGAGAAAGGCCACCTGCAATGGGTGGCCTTACGGAAAGTATCTTTCTGTTAATGCTTACCAGCGCCTGTAGTATGCGCGGTGCCTGTGAGGGCGGTGGCAAGATGCATAATACCTGGGGCGTGCGGCCCAGCGCCTGCCATAGTATACTACACGCGGCGGTGGTGGGCAGTAGGCAGGGGCATAGTAGCCGGGCGGTGGGGGCGGGGGCGGACAGTAATTGCGGGTACGGTAGCCATACCGGCTGCCGCATTGTGCGGCGGCATCTCCGGCGGGTGCCATTGCAAGAAATAGGGCTATCAGCGCCATCACAACGATCTTCATGTTCATAGTAATTTTGTTTTGGTACTGCATGGTTCGACAGCCGCAGACCGCTATGGTTTAGATCGGCGGCAAAAAAATATTTTATCCACCTTTTGGCCGGTCGTTTTGGGCGCCGTTCAAATATGCCTTATCTTGACCCGGTATATACCCAATGTATATTGTATGAAGGTTTCGTTGCCGCTGCAAAGGATATTCCTCGTAGCTCTCATCTGCATAGTGACATTCGTTTGTTTCCGCTACACATTGGGCAACCAGTTCACCAATTGGGACGACGACTACTATGTGTCCAACAATAAGTACATCACCGCATTCACGCCCGAAAATCTAAAGGTGATCTTCACCGAGGATATCACCCGCAACAACTATCACCCGTTGTGCATCCTTTCGCTGGCGGTCAATTACCATTTCGCGGGGCTGGAGCCGTGGTCCTACTATTTTACCAATGTGCTTATACATATGGCCAATGTAGTGCTGGTCTTCCTGCTGTTCGTAGCGCTGTGCAGGCGCCTGCAACTGAGCGAGGGCGCGGCTACGTTCATGGCTTCCTTCGGAGCATTGTGGTTCGGCATACATCCTATGCATGTAGAGTCGGTAGCATGGATAGCAGAGCGCAAAGATGTGATGTATGCCTTCTTTTATGTGGCGGGCGTGTTCACCTACCTGCGCTATACCGACGGCGCAGGTAAAAAGTGGTATTGGGGCACGTTCGCGCTCTTTGTGGCCTCCTGCCTTTCCAAGCCTATGGCGGTGGTTTTCCCCATGTCCTTGTTGTGCATGGATGTACTGCTACAGCGAAAGGATATGAAAAAGCTGCTGGTAGAGAAGGTGGTCTTCTTCCTGTTCTCGCTCATCATAGGCGGGGCGGCATTCTACACACAGCACCGTACTGGCGCGGTGGCCTCGTTCAGTACGCTGTCGGTGGGTGAGCGCATCATGTATGCCGGCTATGGCTTCATCATGTACATTGCCAAGTTGTTCTACCCGGCACATCTGTCCACCTTTTATCCCTACCCATACCGCTATATAAGTGGTTCACTTCCGTTCATCTATTATGCTGCGCCCTTTGTAGCATTGGGTATGGCGCTGCTACCTGGCTGGCTGCTGTACAGGCGCAAAAGCCCATGGTTCAGGATATATGTTTTCGGTATGGGCTTTTTTATTGCCAATGTCATTTTTGTACTGCAGTTCATATCGGTAGGCGCGGCCATAATGGCCGACAGGTATTCTTATGTGGCCTATATAGGTCTGCTGTTCCTGGTGGCCTATGCTTTGCAAAAGCTCATCGAGTATAGGCCTTCGTTGCGGGGGGCTGTGGTAGGCATATCGCTCGTTGCATCGTCGGCGCTGGCATATGCCTGTGCAGAGCGCACCAAGGTATGGCACAACTCGCGCACCCTGCTTACCGATGCTATAGAGAAATATCCCTACCGGGCATTGCTGTCCTACAAATGGCGGGGGCACTATTACCTCAGTATAGGCGAGCTGGATAGCGCCATGATGGATTACGAGCTACTGCGCTCTATAAATATGGCCGATGCCAAGGTGCTGAACAATATAGAGCGTATAAAGGCACTAAAGGCCATACAGGGTGGTGTACCTATGCTACCCGAAAATGTGAGCGATACAGCCTACAGGCCCTATATGGATAGCGTGGTCATGTGCATGGCTGCGGGCGATACCCTGGGCGCACTGCGCAAATATGTATCGGCCCTGCGCATGAACCCGCAGATGGCCGAGAAGACACTGGCCGAAAGCAGCAACGAACTGGTACAGAGCCAGCACTACCAGCAGGCCATATGGCAGTACAACCTGCTAATGAAGATAACCAATACCAACCCGTTCTATTATTTTCTGCGGGGCTGTGCGCTGTTCGGTGCGGGTAGAATAAAGGCAGCGGTGCAGGATTGGGAGTTCGCTGCAAAGATGAACTCGAAAGATGTGCAACGGTCGGCCTCGTACAACCTAAGCGTAGCCTATGATACATTGGGTGAGCCGGAGAAGGCCTACTACCACATGAACCGTGCGCTGGAGCTGGGCTACAAACCATCGCCCGACTATGTAGAGAAACTACGAAAGAAAAGCGACGGGCGCACCCGATAAATACCAAACACTATGGAACCACTGAAGAACATGTACGATACGGCCGCCCTGCAGGGCATAGCCGATATAGCCGCTGCAAGCGTACAACCCTTCGACAGGCAGGTATTCCTGCAAGGTGTCTTTGCGCAGGGCTGGGAAGAGCTGGAACTGAAACAGCGTATGCGCCGTATAGCCACGGTGCTCAATAGCATGCTCAGTGGCAATTATAAGAACGATATAGAACAGGTATTGAAGTTCACCAATGCCGTTATCAAGGCTCAACCTGCCAATACGTTCATCTACATGTTCATCCCCGATATGGTGGAGCAGTACGGACAGGCACACCCGGCCATATCGCTGCAGGCTATGGAGCGCATCACACAGCTTATCAGTTGCGAGTTCGCCATCAGGCCATACCTCATCAGCGATCTGCAGGGTACATTGCAGCAAATGCTGGCGTGGGCCGAGCATCCACATGCATCGGTACGCAGACTGGCCAGCGAGGGCTGCAGGCCGCGCCTGCCATGGGGAATGGCCCTGCCCGCGCTGAAGAAGGACCCATCGCCCATATTGCCCATACTGGAACGGCTGAAGGATGATCCCTCGGAATTCGTACGCAGAAGTGTGGCCAATAACCTGAACGATATAACAAAGGATAACCCGCAGGTAGCACTGGATATAGCCCGTCGCTGGATGGGCCATAGCACCCATACCGACAAGATAGTGAAGCATGGCTGCCGCACGCTACTGAAGCGTGGCGATACTGCTGCCCTCGGCCTCTTCGGCCTGGCCCACGAGCCTGAGTGCAGTGTTACCGGCCTGCAGTTGCTAAAGAAAAGGATCAGCATAGGCGATCACCTGCATTTCTCGTTCTCATTAGTGAATGAGGGCACTGCTACAGTACCCCTCAGGGTAGAATATGCCATCACCTATGCCAAGGCCAACAATAAGCAGGGCAGAAAGGTCTTCAAGATAACAGAGAATACCTATGTGCCGGGAGCTGTGGTATCATTCAGCCGCAAGCAGTCCTTTGCCGATATGACCACCCGGAAACACTATGCGGGAAAGCACACCATAGAGATATTGGTGAACGGGAAACGCAAGGCCAGCGCCGAGCTTGTAGTAATGGGATGACGGCAGGCCGTTTATTTGCCCCTGCCCTGGAAAAGCACCATCATGGTGTACATCATTATCTTCACATCAAGCGCCAGGGAGCAGTTCTCTATGTACAGCAGGTCGTACTTCATGCGCTCTATCATCTCGCCCACGTTCTCGGCATAGCCGAACTGCACCATGCCCCAAGATGTGAGGCCGGGCTTTACTTTGTGCAGGTACTTGTATTGCGGGTGCGTTTCGCCTATGATGTCTATATAGTGCCTGCGCTCGGGGCGTGGCCCTACCAGCGACATATCGCCCTTCAGTATGTTCAGGAACTGGGGCAGCTCGTCCACACGCCATTTGCGCATGAAGCGGCCCCATGGTGTTATGCGCGGATCGTGCTTGCTCGATAATGCAGGACCTGCCTTCTCGGCCTCTACATACATAGACCTGAACTTGTAGATGTAGAATGGCCTGCCGAAGAGCCCTATACGCTCCTGCTTGTAAATGATACCGCCCTTTGATGACAGTTTCACCATTATGGCTGTGAAGATGAGGAAGGGCGACAGTATGATGAGCGCGAACGCAGACATGATGATGTCTATGAAGCGTTTCCATACCCGCTGCCAGTCGGGCATCAGGTCGGGGTGAATGTGTATCAGAACGGCATCGTACACATTGCTCGTCTTTACCGATCCCGATAGTATGTCGTAATAGTCTGGCAGTACCTTTACCACCACCGGCCTGTACGAGAGGCGGGTAAGGATGTTCTCCAGCAGATGGTGCTCCGATGAGTCCACTGCCACTATCACTTCCTCTATCTGGTGCTTGTCTATTATATCCTCCAGCTCAGATATGTGGCCCAGTTGCTGCAGGTATTTGCTCATACCATTGCTCGATTCCTTGTTCGAGTATATGAAGCCTGCAAAGATGTTGCCCAGTACTTTGGGGTTATCCAGCACCTGTTTGTATATATTTATGGCCTGCTGGTTGCCCCCTATTATCAGTGTTCGGAACCCTACCTTGCCTTTTACAAGGTTGCGCTTTACCCGGTACAGTATCCACATCCTGAAGGTGAGCGCGAACGTGGTATGTATGAGCAGGTAGCGGCTTATCGTATTCATGAAGTAATAGTAGTCGCCCGTATCGTTGCCGAAAACGATGACAGATACCACTATGCAGCCTAGTATAGAGGATATGAGCGTACGGTTCACCTCGTTCAGCCTCGATTTCCTGTACAGGTCGAAGTAGGTGCCGGATAGCAGGTAGGCCAGCAGCCAGCCCATAGGTATCACCACCAGCACATTCAGCAGATCGCGTGTGTGCAGCATCTTCAGGGTGTCGGTGTAGCTTGCCCCTGTGAGGAAGTGTTGCCTGTACATCCAGAAACACAGCCATGCCAGCGCTGCCGCTGCATAGTCCAGCGCAGCCAGTTGCCTGATGGCGTTCCGTTTCATTTTGTCTAGGCGCATGCTGTTAGAAGGTCACAAGTTTTATGTTGTCTATCAGCAGCCTGCCGCTCGTTCGCCCGTCCAGCGCGGCTTTTATGTACATGTTATAGCTGTCGGCCGGGTACTGGCTCACAAAGCCGGTCACGTTCAGGTAGAATTTATGCCAGCCGTCGCTGGGGTATATACCTGCCATGTAGGCGATGCCCGATGTGTAGGTAGTGCCCAGCTTGGCCTGCAGGCCAATGGCAAAGGGTGTGCTGGACCTGTAATCGAACTCTATGAATGCAGCCCCGGTGCGAATGGGAAATGCATGTATGGTGCTGTCTATAGAGCTGTCGGAGAACGTATTGAGGAATACTGCGCCGCTGGCGGTCCCCTCCAGTTTCAGCGAATCGGCTGTAACGGCCACCAGGCTGGTAGTACCACCCCATTTGGCGAATTTGGTGATACCTGCCTCGAAATCGGATATCACGGTCACCTTTACCGAATCGTAATAGCTGGTGCTGGGGGTGAGATATACTATTTTACCCGGTTGTTCGTTAAGGGTAGATATAGCCATTTTGTAGAAGGGGTAGGTGAGGGGGCGGTCGTTGCGGCCGTTCACCAGTATGCCGGGCGCCAGTTCCAGCTTGCCCGTAGGGCCGGTGGTGATCACCGGTATGGTGCATGGCAGGTCGAAGCTGCCTACCGACCGCCCGTCATAGTATACGGTCACATTGTTTATGTCATGCAGCTTTCCTCCATCCAGTACGAAGGAGTCTATATGTATGTATGTGGGTATCTTCTCCTGCGGGTTTATGATGTTACAACCCCAAGAGGCAGATATGACAAATGCAATAAGTAATATATATACAGATCTACGGTAGAACTCGAACATGGCAACTCATTCAAAGAGTATAACGTAATATTTTGTTAAACATTGTGTAGCTGGTTGTGCAAACTCATTTTTTTCAGCACCTGGTGGGCTACATCCATGGCCTGGTAGCCATCGTATACCGATACGCGCACAGGCCTGTCCTGCAATACAGCCGTTGTGAACTCGGAAAGTTCGGCATGTATGGCATTGAGGGGGGATATTTGGGGGGATTCTATGGAGAGTATCTTTTTTTCGCCATTCCCGAGGTCTATAGGCAGGTCCGTCAGCGATGAGGCATCTTCTTCGCCCTCTTTCAGCCTTATGATCTCGGTCTTTTTCTCCAGCAGGTCTATGCCTATGTATGCATCGCGCTGAAAGAGGCGCATCTTGCGCATCTTCTTCAGCGATATCCTGCTCGATGTGAGGTTGGCCACGCAGCCGTTGTCGAATTCGATACGGGCATTGGCTATATCGGCGGTCTCGCTCAGTACGGCCACGCCGCTGGCAGATATGCGCCTTACCGGTGAGCGTACCAAACACAATATAATGTCTATATCGTGTATCATGAGGTCCAGTATCACCGATACATCTGTACCACGGGGGTTGAACTGGGCCAGCCTGTGCGCCTCTATGAACATGGGATGTACCGTTTGGTCACCCAGCGCCAGGAACGCGGGATTGTACCGCTCTACATGGCCCACCTGGCACTTCACATTTGCCTCTTTTACAAGGTCTACCAGCTCACGGCCTTCCTCCAGTGTGTTGGCCAGTGGTTTTTCTATGAATACATGCTTGCCACCCAGCAGGCATTTCTTCGCTATCTCGTAGTGGGTGGTGGTGGTAGATATCACGTCAAGCGCGTCGCTGTCGGCTATCAGCTTGTCGGCATCGGTATACCTTTTTATACCGAAGCGGGCCTCTGTGGCAGCGGCCTGTGCGTCATCCGGATCGTAGAATCCCGTTATTTGCGCTTGTTCTATCTTTTGCCACTGTTCTATGTGTATCTTACCCAGGTGGCCGGCTCCGAATATCCCAGTTCTTAACATTTTTTCTATCGGGAGAGGTGACTGTATCTTCGCTTTTCTGAAAAGCTGCCGCGCAAGATAATAATAATAGTGTTCAGTTGTTCCCTTCATAACAATGTGCCCCATTTCACTACCATTTCAGTGCATAGAATGCATATATTTCGATGCATAGGCAGGGTTGCATTATATATATTTACACCGTGTTTATCTTCTAATATATTTTATAATAGGCAGATCCGGATGGTGCGGGGTTTTTTCGGATAGAAAAAGGGTGATATTCCCGTTCCGGAGCATTGTACAGATCTGTATTTTGCACCCTGATAGTAGCGTAATTAACCGATAGCAATATTTTTTGGCCAACGGAAGAATATATGATGGCCGATCGTTCAAAGAAATATTTTACAATTAAGAATAAATGACAATATTTGTCATTGTAACTTACAGGCATGGCTTTTTTTCGAATGATTTTTGCTTTTTCAATAACTTGGTTATCTTTACGCTGGCTAAAAGTGTGTAGTGTGTGCTCTGCTTGGACAAGTAGGCTTAAATGGTCGTCCTACCAGGCTTTTTCGTGAGGGAATTTTGTTGTCAATTATTTAGCATAGAGATATGCTGAGTGTATGATTATAGTATATATTTGCACAGCGATCCACTGTACAGATAGTGTGTAGTTTTTGCTGTTTTGGACCGAAGCATATTTTTAAATTAATAAAAGTTATACGTATGTACATAAAGAGACATCTGTTATTTGCCGTAGCTTTAGTTGCCGCAGCATCCTCTTTATCAACAAACTCTTTCGCGCAGGCCAATCCTAATTACCATAGGTCTCGCACCCGTCCTGTGATACCATTTAGGCACCTTACACTGGCTGCTCCTCCCGGCATGGTCTACATTCCAGGTGGTTCTGTTACTATCAAGTACAGCCAGTCGTCTACAGATACCAACAGCAAGAAAAGAGTGAGCCTTAGTTCGTTCTACATGGACAAGACCGAGATCACCAATCAGCAATACCGTATGTTCACAGAATGGGTGATAGACTCTATAGCCGTAGTGAACTACCTGAAGGATGACTGGTACTTCCTCGATCCCCCTCCTGTAAAGCCTGAGGACCAGAAGAAGATGGCCGCTTCGGATACCGTAGCTACTCCTGCAAAAGATACTGTACTGTCGGCGCTGGGTGGCGATATACCTACCGCAGCCCCTGTAGCTACCGATACTAATGCTGCCAAAACACCGGCCGTTGCTACATCTACCACCACTACAGCTACGGTTCCCGATACTTCGGGTCCCGTACGCAGGCGCATCAACTGGGCCAGGGTGAACCACAAGGATATCTTCGAGAACAATGATGACGAGATCAAGTCGAAGATAGCACCGATGTTCGATCCTGCTACAGGCAAGATAAAGGAAGAGCTGTATGTATACAACTTCACTTACCTGAGGGCCACCGGTACCAACAAGAACGTGAAGGTAGGCGAGTACAACACAGAGCCTATCAATATATTCCCCGATGAGAAGATCTGGTTCAAAGACCTGAACAACTCGCAGGTAGAGATACTGGTAGAGAACTACTTCACACAGCCGCCATTCGATGACTACCCTGTAGTAGGTGTGTCGTGGAAGCAGGCCCGCGCATTCGCAGCATGGAGAAGCCATACCAACAACGAGTATGCCGACATAGCCGAATACCTGAAATACTACCGCCTTCAGTACAGCCTGCCTTCTGAGGCCCAGTGGGTATATGCTGCCGGCAAAGACATAAAGAACTCTAACGAGCCCGTGGTAACACCCGAGCCCGAACCAGAAGCTACCAAGGTAGATAGCGCTGCAACCGCAGTAGCAGTAGACAGCACAGGAGCACCTATAGTAGCAGCACCTGTAGTAGATACTACTACTGTGGCCTCTACCGATGGCATACCTACTTCCAGCGAAGATGGTGACGAGCCTAAGGAGAAGAAAAAGAAGAAGAAAAAGAAAAAGGACGAGCCAAGCGAGGATGAAGTAGCTGAGATAACAATGTCTAAGAGCGAAAAAGATGGCCCCGCCCTGGTAGACCGCGACCGTGATGGCAACCTGCTGGTGAACTTCAAACAGGAAGAAGGTGACTACTCTGAGGATGGCGCCAACTTCACACTGCCTGTAATGTCTTACGCCCCCAACGAGTTCGGGGTATATAATATGGTAGGTAACGTATCGGAGTGGGTACTGGATGCATACAGCCCGTCGGCCTTCGCCTTCGTATCGGATGTGAACCCTGTACTGCTGTATGATGCCGATCCTAAAGATGCCGATGCGATGAAGCGTAAGGTAGTGCGTGGCGGTTCTTTCGTGAGCAACGCCAAGGCGCTGAGCCCCTTCACCCGCGACTTCGAACTGCAGGATAATGTACACTGCTACATAGGTTTCCGCTGCGTGATGTCTGCCCCCGAGATACTTACAAAGAAAGTGGCCACCCGCCGCAAGCTCACTGGCACTACAAGGCCTACGGCATCGCAGTCTGCACCTGCCGGCAAGACCACATCTACCAGCAAGGCCACGACCACTGCTAAGCCCGCTAACAAAAAGTAATTACCCCTAAATAGTTCAACCCCCGCATTAAAGGAACACATCGATCAAAATTCACAAAACACCAAACAAACAATCATCACTCACAAATCCAACAAGTATGAGCAATCAAAATTCAAAGAAGAAAATCGGGCTCAATTCCATCATCTCTTTCGGAGCCAGCGTCGTGATCCTCGGTCTTATGTTCAAGATCCTCCACTGGAAAGGTGGTGAAATAATGATCGGCCTTGGTCTTGCAACAGAGGCTTTGCTGTTCGCCATACTCGGTTGGGCTGCCAGGGAATCGGCAGATGATAAAAAAGAAGAAGCAGCAAACGGTGCTAACCTCAATGAACTGCTGTCTTCGGCCGTTACCCCTAAAGTAGTAGAAGGTCTTACAAAAGGTTTCCAGCAGTTCACGCAGACAGTACAGTCTGTGAACTCTATAGTTGGCTCTGCAGGTACTGCTACCAACTTCGTAAAAGAAATAGAAGTAGCTACCGGCGATGTGAAGAAATTCCGCGACAACATGACATCTGTATCTACAGGTTTCGATGCTTTCAACAAGTCGCTGCAGGCTGTTAGCCAAATGTCAGGTATATCTGTTACTATGATGAAAGAATTCGAAACTGCTGGTGCAGGTATGAAATCTTTCTCTAAGAACATAGGTGATATGAACGCCAATTTCGATCAGTTCAACAAGACGCTGTCTGCCATCAACCAGATGACAGCTGCTTCTCAGAACATGATGAAGGAGTTCGAAGCTGCCACGAACGGTATCAAGGCGTACAACAAGAATCTGTCTGATCTGGCCCGTATCTACCAGGCCCAGGTGGAGGCTTTCAGGAAGAACTAATTCTTCCCTGTTAGCAGGTTCTTATTTATCACTATTTTTTGTTCTAAAAAAACAGAGCTATTATTAAGATCATTTTAAAATATTAAAACTCATGGCAGGAGTAAATGAAACCCCCAGGCAGAAGATGATGGGTATATTATACCTCGTACTGTTGGGCCTTGCAGCTACAACGGTTACGGACCACGTCCTCGATGCCTTCAGAAATCTTACGGTAAGCCTTAAAACATCCTCTGAGAATGTACAGGTGAACGTAGACCAGGCTATGTCGGCCTTTGAGGCTGGCAAGCTGAAGAACGAACCAGACCGCGCAAGGCCGGTATGGGAAAAAGCACAAAAAGTAAAAGCGTCGATAGAGTCTCTGAATAAAATGATAGAAGAGATAAAGAACGAGCTTACTACAGCAGGCGGCGGCCTTGATGAGCAGGGTGATATCAAAGCCAGGGCAGATATAGATATCTCTCCCCGTATGATGGTGCGCAAAGGCCGTGCAAAAGAACTGCGCGCAAAGATAGAAGCTACCCGTAAAGAGATAATAGCACAGCTTCCTCCCTCGAAAGACGGAAAAGAGCCACAGCTGGCCCTCGATGCAAAAGATCCTGAAAGGGGTAAAGGTGGCGTGAAAAGCTCTTGGGAAGAGACCAACTTCGGTGACGGTATTCCCCTGACAGCGTCTATAACAGCACTTACGAAGATACAGGCAGACATGCGCAACACTGAAGCTGAGGCCGTAAAAAAGATCCTCGGTGAGGTGGACAAAGCGGTGATCAACCTTGACCAGTTCGATGCGGTTGCGATAGCTCCTACATCTTATGTGCTTGTAGGCCAGCAGTATACTGCCGAGGTGTTCCTTACAGCGTCTGACTCTAAGTCTAACCCCGAAGTTTCGGTAGGCGGCAGCCCGCTGAAGGTGCTTAACGGTAAAGGCCAGTATACTGTGTCTGCATCAAGGGAAGGCGAATTCAAATGGTCTGGTACCGTAAAGGTAAAGATGGCCAATGGCGAAATGAAGGAATACAAGACCAAAGAACAGACCTACACTGTAGCCCGTCCTTCTGCGGTAGTATCTCCCGATAAGATGAACGTGTTCTACATAGGTGTTCCTAACCCAGTATCGGTATCTGCTCCGGGCTTCTCTAAAGACAAGATAAAAGTGAGCATGAGCGCAGGTGAGATATCTGGTACCGGTGGCAACTACACTGTGAAGGTGAGCAGCCCGGGTAAAGTTACTGTTACCGTATCAGGTGTTCTGGATGGTGGTAAAACAGCCGTGCTGGGTACTACAGAATTCCGTATCAAGCGTATACCTCCTCCCCGTGTTAAGTTCAGCGGTAAGGCCGGTGGTCGCCTGTCTGTAGGCGAAGCGAAAGTTCAGAACAGGATATTCGCTGTACTGGAAGATTTCGACTTCGAAGCAGCATTCAACATACAGCACTTCAAGCTGTATATAGTGAAGCCTCGTGCCGATGCCCAGGTGTTCGAATCTACCAACAATGCCTTCACTCCTGCTATGACAGCAGCTATGGCCGGTGTAGTTTCAGGTACACGTCTTATCTTTGACGACGTATTCGCGACAGGTCCTGATGGCGTTAAACGCCCGCTCGATCCTATCACATTCAATATTCAATAGTGTTGTATAATATATTCGTGTTTCTATGAAAAAAAGTATCTTATATGTTTTGCTTGTCTTCCTGGCAGTAGGAGCAACCAGCACATACCTCGAGGCTCAGACTTCTCCGAAGAAGAAGAAGAAGAAAAAGGAGAACACGGTGAATCAGGACAGCCTGAGAGCCGCGCGTACTGCTGACAGTCTAGCCCAGATAGCCGCTGCTGCACCACCGCCTGCCCCACCGGCAGAGGAGGAGAATCCCTTTGCAGACCTGGTATCTGACGATACCGGCTTCCATGCCGATTTTTCGTTGGACTCTACCAAGCCTGTAGATGGTTATTACAAGCAGACCAACCTGAGGGGTGCCAAGCCTTTCGCTTTCCCTAAAGAGAACAAGAATAACATCAAGTTCTACAAACGTATATGGAGAGAGATAGACCTGACAGACTCATCGAATAAGATATTTGCCACTCCGGGTGAAACACTTATATCGCTGATAATGGACGCTCTGAAGTACAAGAAACTGATAGCTTACCAGGACGAAGGCTTCAAAAAGCAGCTTAGCTATGCTAAGGTGGTGAAGGCCTTCTCAGATAGCGCCCTTGTACCTGTGCTGGACTCTATAACAGGTGATGTACTTGGTTACAAGACCGTGTTCAACGACTTCAACCCCGACTCTGTTACCAAGTTCGAGATAAAAGAAGATATTTATTTCGACAAGACAAGGGGCCGTGTTATCACGCAGGTAATAGGTCTTTCTCCTGTTATAAAGCTGAAGTCGAGCCAGGGCGATTACATTGGCGATATGCACCCCTTCTGGTTGTACTATCCTCAGTGCCGCAACCTGTTCGCGGCCAGGGAAGTGATAGATCCGCAGCGCGATATCTACAACGAAAGCTATGACGATATGTTCGTTCAGCGCAGGTTCGTTTCCCGTATCGTGAAGGAGTCGAACCCTGCCGATCTCCGCATCAAGGATAAATATCCCAGCGATCTGGAAAGGCAGAAGAAAGAGTCTGACAGGATAGAAAGGGAAATAAATAATTATAAGAAGAATCTCTGGAAGTACTAAATTTGCCGGGACGAATAAACCATGGTGCGCATGAGAACTACTTTCCGAATATTACTAACAGCGTTGCTGCTTGCTTCCATATCATCGTATGGGCAGGTGAGAACGGACATCAGTTTGCGGGAACGCAACAATAGCCAGTATGGCCTTGGTGAGGACGGTTACAACGGCCGCAACTTCAGCATCGGTTTTGGCATTGGCTCCAGCAAGATGTACGGTGATTGGGCATATTCCAATCCGCAGCCTGTATACCTGGCATATTTCGAAAAGAATGCGACACCTACCATAAGCCTGGGCTGGACCATCTCCGTAGGTGACCTTTCCACGCGCGATCCCTTCACTTCGTACAGGAGCTTCAACCATTTTACGTCGGTCGATCAGCATATCACGTTCGAACTGGGTAGCCTTTTCGGTCTCGTATACCGCGACTTCAATGACTATTTCATGTTGAAACTGTTCGGGGGCCTGTATACAGGTGTAGGTCTGGGTATCATCAACAGTGATGTAAAGAGGATAGCCAACTTCAACACCAATATCCCGGGTTCTATACAGTCGGACAATCCTACCATGCTTACCAACAGTACAGCATTGTATGTGCCGTTCAACTTTGGTTACAACTTCTACATACCAAGGCTGTGGATATTCAAGGGTTGTGTGTTCAACGTGAACTACCAGTACACTATGACCATGTCTGATTACATAGATGGATACAAGCCGAACCTCGCGGCCAACAAGAAGAACGATATCTATTCCGTTGCATCTGTTGGTTTCAGGTTCTTCATCTTTCACCCGGCAGAGTTCTAGTAAAAAAATAGTGAACATCATATGGCAGCCGCTCCACCCGGGGCGGCTGTTCTGTTAAAATGTAGTGGGTAGCACCACTCTTTTGTATCGTAAAAATTATAAAAGTTATCTTTGCACCATGAAAAATCTGCGTGAGATAGCATTGCCCGAACTGGAAAGCATGATGGCCACCATTGGTGAGCCGAAGTTCAGGGCAAAGCAAGTGCACGAATGGGTATGGCAGAAATTCGCGGCCGACATAAATGATATGACCAACCTCCCTAAGACGTTGAGGGAGAAGCTGGCAGAACAGTACTTTATACCTAAGGTAAGGATAAACCACAGCCAGTACAGCAGCGATGGCACCATTAAGAACCGCCTGCAACTGCACGATGGCTACTATGTGGAAAGCGTACTGATACCTACCGACAAACGCATGACGGCTTGTGTATCGTCGCAGGTGGGTTGTTCGCTATCGTGCAAGTTCTGCGCTACCGGTTTCCTTACCCGCAAGCGCAATCTCGATTTCGATGAAATAGTAGATGAGGTGACCCTCCTCAACGAGCTTTCGCAGAAGCACTACAACAAAAAGCTATCGAACATAGTGTTCATGGGTATGGGTGAGCCATTGCTCAATTATAAGAACACACTGAAGGCCATAGAGCGCATCACCTCTCCCGAAGGACTGGGCATGAGCCCCAGGCGAATAACGGTATCTACCGCAGGTGTGGCCAAAATGATACGCCAGCTGGGCGACGACCAGGTCCGTTTCAAGCTGGCCCTGTCGCTGCATGCCCCTACGGATGCCAAGCGCAACGAGATAATGCCCATCAACGAGACCAACAACCTGAAAGCCCTCATAGATGCGCTTAATTACTTCTACAAGGCCACCGGCAGCGAGATAACGCTGGAATATATACTCTTCAAAGACTTCAACGACAGCCAGCGCGATGCCGAGGACCTCGTAAAGGTGTTCAGGCAGATACCGGCCGACCTTGTGAACATCATAGAGTACAACCCGATAGAGAACGCCCAGTTCGAAAAGCCTGATGAAGAACGTGTGGATGCCTTCATGCGCCACCTCACTGCAAATAAGGTGAATGTGCGCCTGCGCCGCAGCAGGGGGAAGGATATAGATGCCGCCTGTGGCCAGCTGGCCAACATCGATCATTAAGATAGGTATTATGTGTGCCTGCGCATGAATAAGACCCACTAACTGATTATTTTTACACGGTATGAATGCTGTTGCCAACATCCTCGATATACTGAAATACATATTGCCCTCGCTGGTAGTGCTTATAGCAGCTACTGCCATAGTGCGCCGCTTCCTTACCGCAGAGAACCAGAAAAGACAGATAGCCATATTCGGCGAATCGCAGGACATAACACTGCGCCTGCGCCTGCAGGCATATGAGCGCCTGGTAATGTTCCTGGAGCGAATGTCGCCGCGCCAGCTCATACCCCGGGTGTACGATCCCTCTATGTCGGTACGCGACCTGCAAACGGCAATGACCATCACCATCCGTTCGGAGTTCGAGCATAATCTGTCTCAGCAGATATACGTTTCGCGCAATGCGTGGGAAACAGTGAAAAGCGTGAAGGAGCAGGAGCTGGGCATGATAAATAAAGTGGCAGAGACACTGAACCCCGATGCCCCTGCCAAAGAGCTGCATATACGCATACTGGAGGTGATAGCTCATGCAAATACAGAGCTGCCATCGGAGATGGCACTGCAGATACTGAATACCGAGGTAAGAACAGTATTACAGTATGGTTCTGTCTGATAAGCATTTCTCATAGGCCTGTGCGCCTTTTCGTTGCGGCAGGTCGTAAATTTGAAAATAGTTCCGCTGTCGTTATGAAGATCGTTACCACTATATTACTGGCCATCCTTTCGCTCACCGCAGTACATGCACAGGTAAAGAACGACCTAAAAAGGCTGAAGCTACGAGGTGATGTAAAGACCGTTACAGAATATGAATATGCCGTGCCTGCCGATAGTAAGGAAGCAATAAAAGGCGACCTGAGGAGCAAGAGCATCAGCAAGTTCAGCAATGGGTATCGTACCGAGTTCGCTACCTATTCGCCTAAGGGCGACCTGCTTTCACGATCGGTATACAACTACAACGATAGTGGCCGCCTGGTAGATGTAAAACGTTACCGTGGCGATGGTGGACTGAACGTGACCACAGTATATACCTACGATAAGGCAGGCAATGAGACGGAGGAAAGCAATTACGATCCCTCGGGTATGCTGTTCATGACCGGCAAAAGCACTTACGACCTCAATGGTAACCGTATAGTGTATAACCGTTACAACCAGTTCGGGCACCTGTTCCTGCGGTCGAACATAAAATATGACAAGAAGGGTAACGAGGTACAGGAACGCGAATTCGACTCGCACGAGAGCCTGCAGTTCGTTACTACTTATGGATACGATGGTTATGACAAGCAGGGCAACTGGCTGCAGCGGGTAACGCTGAAGAACGATGTGCCACGCACCATTATAGAACGAGAGCTGACCTACTGACGGCACTATGTACCCGGTACGAATACATATCACTAGAGCGTTGACATTGCTGTGCTTATGCCTTCTTGTGCGTAATGTGCATGCACAGGATACCGTCTTTACCAATGGCCTTTACGGCCGAATAAAACAACTGACCGAATACAGCAATAGCGAAGGTGGCGACAATGGGGTAGAGGCCGGTGAGCGCGCCCATAAAGTGACCACGCTATTCGATGAAGAAGGAAATAGGACCGAAGAGCTGAGGTATGGGCATGACGGCATGCTCATATCGCGCCTGGTGTTCAAGTACAGCCCCAGTGGCAAACTGGCCGAGGAAAGGAACTATAACGAAAGCGGTAAATACCTGTATTCTAACATCTATCGCTACGATACGCGAGGCAACGAGATAATACGCAAGAACTACAAGGCAGGCAAGGAGTTGTTTCTGAAGGTGAGCATGACCTACGACGACCACAACAATGTGATAGAGGAGCTGACGCAAAGCCCGGGCGGCAGGACTCTGAGTAAGGCTATATGGCGATACGATACCGCCAACAATCCTGTGGCCGAGATCACTTTCGATGCCGATGAGGGAGTTACACGGAACTCTGTCTATGTCTACGATGCGCATGGGCATCTGATAGAGGACAAAAGCACCTACTATGGCATTATGCTGCGTACCACATATGCATACGATAGTACGGGCAACATAGTGGAGGAGTGCAGCTACAATGCCGAAGGTGTACCGGATAAAAAGATACGTTACAGCTACAACGATAGGGGGCATGAAACACAGCAGCTTATCTATTCTGCCAGTGGTGATCTGCAAAAGACCATCACTCTTAGAAATGACTATGACGCGCGGGGGAATATGGTGAAAAAAGTGCAGGTGGACGGTGGTAAAGAGACCATCGTAATGGTACGGGCGATAGTCTACTATTGAGGCTGGGCGCGGGTTTCGGCACTCTGCTGTATATGAGTGCAGGCGTGTTTTCGTCTATTTTTTAAAAAAATTTCCACAAAAGAAAATATTCCTTCCTCATTATCCCAAAAAGTATATTTTTGCAGCATAAAATTTTAAACGCATTAACTATGTCTGAAATTGCAAATCGCGTTAAGAAGATCATCGTGGACAAACTGGGTGTTGACGAATCTGAAGTGAATAATGAAGCTAGCTTCACCAACGACCTCGGAGCTGACTCTCTCGACACTGTGGAACTGATCATGGAATTCGAAAAAGAATTCAATATCTCTATCCCCGATGAGCAGGCTGAGACCATCACCACTGTGGGCCAGGCCATCACTTACCTGGAAGAGCACGTTAAGTAATTTTTTAGTACACACTTCACTGTAACAAGGATCGTTAGAATGAGCTTACCGTTAAAACGAGTTGTCGTTACGGGCCTGGGAGCCCTGACGCCATTAGGCAATGACATACCCTCATATTGGGATGGATTGGTTAATGGCGTTTCAGGTGCGGGCTTTATCAAGCAGTTCGACGTTACCAAGTTCAAAACGAAGTTCGCCTGCGAGCTAAAGGATTTCAATCCCGAAAATTACTTCGAACGCAAAGAGGCCAGGAAACTGGACCGCTTCTCACAGATAGCGCTCGTAGCTGCCGATGAGGCCGTACGTCATGCCAGGCTCACCGAGCCCGGCATAGACCACGATAGGGTAGGTGTTATATGGGGTTCGGGTATAGGCGGTATGATCACCTTCATCGAAGAGATGAAGAACTTCGCCAATGGCGATGGTACCCCCCGTTTCAATCCCTTCTTCATTCCTAAGCTCATACTGGATATAGCCTCAGGCCATATCTCTATGAAGTATGGTTTCCGCGGCCCCAACTTCGCTACGGTGAGCGCTTGTGCCTCCTCTACCAATGCACTCATAGATGCCCTCAACTATCTGCGCCTCGGCAAAGCCGATGCCATAGTGTGTGGTGGCTCTGAGGCCGTGGTGACAGAGGCCGGTATAGGTGGTTTTAACGCCATGAAGGCCCTCTCTGAGCGCAATGACGAACCCCATACGGCCAGCCGCCCGTTCGATCTGAACAGGGATGGCTTTGTACTGGGCGAAGGTGCAGGCGCTATAGTGCTGGAAGAGTATGAGCATGCCAAACGCCGCGGCGCTACCATAATAGCCGAGCTGGCAGGTGGCGGCCTCAGCGCCGATGCCTATCACCTTACGGCTCCGCATCCTGAAGGCCTGGGTGCATACAACGTAATGAAGAATGCCTTGGCCGATGCCGATATGAAACCCGAAGACATCGATTATATCAATGTTCACGGTACATCCACTCCGCTTGGCGATATCAGCGAGATAGCCGCTATACAGCGTGTGTTCGGCGAGCATGCATACAACATCAACATCAGTTCTACCAAGTCTATGACCGGACACCTGCTGGGTGCCGCCGGGGCTATAGAGGCCATAGCCAGCATACTGTCTACGGTACACGACATCATTCCGCCTACCATCAACCACTTTACCGATGATCCGGCATTCGACCCGAGGCTGAACTTCACGTTCAACAAGGCACAGAAGCGTGTGGTAAATGTAGCGCTTAGCAACACTTTCGGTTTTGGAGGACACAATGCTTCTGTCATCTTCAAAAAATTCTCGGAATAATTGAGGCGCTTCATCGATCGCATCTTAAAGAACTCCTCCTCTTCCGACAAGCAGTTGTTGCTGCAATTAGAGCACCTTGTTGGCTTTACCCCCAAGCACATAGAGTACTACAGGCTTGCACTCATGCATCGTTCACGTCCCGATGATGTGACCGATAGCAATGAACGTCTTGAGTTCCTTGGCGATGCCATCCTTGGCGCTATCATAGCCGAATACCTTTTCAAAAAATATCCCTACCAGCCCGAAGGGTACCTTACCGAGCTGCGCTCGCGTATAGTGCGCCGCGAGACCATGAACAATGTGGCCCTGCGCATGGGCCTCAACAAGCTGGTACAGTACAATCAGAACGACCGAGGCCTCAGCCGCAGCCATATCTTCGGCAATGCGCTGGAGGCGCTTATCGGCGCTGTCTACCTCGACCAGGGTTTTGCCAAGACACGCACCTTTATCCTGAAGCAGATCATCCGTGCCTACATAGACCTGGACACTATGGAAAGCACCGATACCAATTACAAGAACCAGCTCCTTAGCTGGGCACAGCGCAGCAATAAACAGCTTGTCTTTGAGACCGTGGACGAGCGTAATGAGGGCACCCGCAAGCTCTTTACCGTAGCCGTAGTGATAGACGGCGCACAGGTGGCCACAGGCACAGGCTTCAACAAGAAGGAGGCCGGCCAGGTGGCCGCACGCAATGCCATGGAAGCGCTGGGGGTATAGTGTTGTTTCTCATTGTCTTTCTTCCCGTTCCCCTGTATTTATCGGGTGTTAATTCTGTGTTGGTTAAAGTATACATAAAACGCACACCCTCATATATGCTATGTGTGTTTTTAATTACATTTGCTTTATCCCAAAAAATGCACATGACGTTACTCTCCATTTTGCTGCAGGTAGATACGGCGCTGAACACAGCGGCCGCTGCAGCCCCCCCGGCTCCCGAGAAAATATCGCTTTTCAACCTGCTGATGGAAGGTGGCGCGCTGATGATACCGCTGCTCCTCTGCTCGGGTATAATGGTCTATGTGTTCGTAGAGCGTCTCATGGTCATCCGCAAGGCATCAGCCATCGATCCTACCCTTATGGTGCGCATACAGCAGGCTGTTGCTACCGGCGATACATCGGGTGCGCTGGCTGCCTGCCGCAACAATGCCACCCCCGCTGCGCGTGTGCTGGAAAAAGGCATCAGCCGCTTGGGTAAACCGGTGGACCAGATAGAACGCTCTATGGAGAACACAGGCCGCCTGGAGGTGTACAAGCTGGAGAAGAATGTTTCTGTACTCTCTACCATAGCAGGTATAGCACCCATATTCGGGTTCCTGGGTACCATAGCCGGTATGATCATCCTGTTCTTCAATGTGCAGCACCAGGGTTTTTCATTAGAGACCATAGCGGGCGGTATCTATACCAAGATGGTCACATCTGCGGCCGGTCTTATCATTGGTCTGCTCTCCTATGTAGGCTATGCCTACCTCAATGCGCAGATCAATAAGGCCGTGCATGGCATAGAGGCCACATCGGTAGAGTTCCTGGACAGTATACAGCAAACCAACCACTAAGCCACAGCTACATGAACATAAAGAGACGTTTGGCGCACGACCCGATGGGGCACTCATCTGCCCTCAACGATATATTGTTCATACTGCTGCTGTTCTTCCTCATCATATCTACACTGGCCAACCCCAATGTGGTGAAGCTGAGCATACCCAAGGCCAAGAGCGACACAAAGGCCAAGCAGACCGTAGTAGTATCGGTGAACGATAAGCAGGAGTTCTTCGTAGGCACCAAGCCTGTGATAGTAGATTCCCTGAAGCCTGTTATAGCCGCTGCTATAGCCAAGTCGCAGGATGCAGAGCCTACCGTGGTGATAAATGCCGACAAAGCCGCCACTGCCGACAATATAGTGGCCATCATGCGTGCCGCTCACGAGCTGAAGCTACGCACTGTACTTGCTGTAGAGAACAATAGCAGGTAAACCCGTACCATTACCGTTTTTCAGTAGGGTAGAAGACGTTCTATGCCAGCGCCTTGTCGAAGAGTGCGATGGCATCGCCTACTATAAAGAAGCTGCCCGTTATGAGCAGTGCGTCCCCTTCTGCCATGGTCGCCTGTGCAGCTTCGGTAGCTGCTGCTACATCGGGGTATGCCTCGCCTGTTAGTCCGGCCAGCTCTGCTGCGGCTCTTAGTTCTGCCGCGGGCAAGGCGCGCTCTATCTGCGCATTGGTAAAGTAGTAGGTCGCATTTTTCGGGAAGAACGATAGGGCCTCTGCCACATCCTTATCCTTCACAAAGCCCAACACTATATGCTTGCGACCGGCATTCACCTGCGCGAACTGTGCCAGTGTTTCCTGCACGCCTGCGGGGTTATGTGCCACATCGCACACCACCAGGGGCTCTTGCTGCAATACATCCCAGCGACCACGCAGGCCGGTAAGGCGTTTCACATTTGCCAGTGCGGCTATAGCGCCCGGTATGCTCACTTTATACCCCTGGTGCGATAGCAGTTCTACACTCGTCAGCACCGTCTTTATGTTGTGCTGCTGGTAGTGGCCCAGCAGGTCGGTATGCAGGTCGTACATCTCGCGGCGGGCATTGTGTATAGCTTTGTAGTATTGGTACCGGGCATCCTGCCTTACACGCACCATACCCCATAGGGAGGACGCATGGTGCAGCACGCTCTGCCTATGCACCGAATGCTCGAAGAACACACGTTCTGTCTCTGGGTGTTGCTCGCCTATCACTGTAGGCACACCTCGCTTTATGATGCCTGCTTTCTCTGCGGCTATCTCTGCCAGTGTATTTCCCAGCAGGTCCTTATGGTCGTAGCTTATATTGGTGATGATGGATAGTATGGAGGTTATCACATTCGTACTATCCAGCCTGCCGCCCAGGCCTGTTTCTATCACTGCTATATCTACCTTTTCTTCGGCAAAGTAGGCAAATGCCATGGCCACCGTTATCTCGAAGAATGATGGCTGTATCTCTTCTATACTGTCTTTTATGCGGTCTGTGAATGCTACCACCCATTCTTTGCTCACTGGCAGGCCGTTCACACGAATGCGTTCGCGAAAGTCTACCAGGTGGGGCGATGTGTATAGCCCCGTCTTGTAACCTGCCTGCTGCAGCACTGCCGCCAGCGAGTGGCTCACACTGCCCTTGCCGTTGGTGCCGGCTATGTGTATGGCTTTGAAGGTGTGGTGAGGGTCGCCCAGCGCTGCGCATAGCTTTATGGTATTGGTAAGGTCGGGCTTGAGGGCCGCCTTGCCTATGCGCGAGAACATGGGCAGGCGTTCGTACAGATATCGGAGTGTGTCACCGTAGCCGGTATTGTCCATAAGAAAGATCAGTGGCGTGTTTTGAAGATGATGGTCACATCGCCGAACTGTTGCGGCTCGGAGCCATCGCTTTTGCTGAATTTCGCGGCCGATAGTTTTTCCAGCGCTATGCGCGTAAGGTGTGCGCCCGATGAGCTTTTTACACGCTTGTCCACTATGTTGCCATTGCGGTCTACGGTCACATGTATCACCACCTTGCCGCTCTCGCTGAATTCCGCTTCGAATTTATCGGGGTATATATGCCTGCCCGACAGGGTATGGCCTATGCCTCCCGTGCCATTGCCGGGTGTACCTGTATAGTTCTCGGCCCCGGGTGTGCCACTTGGTACACCCCTGTCGCCGGAGCCGGTGGTATTGCCTTCGCTTTTACCGGCCATATCCTGCTGTGCGCTGTTGCCGCCCTCACCCCTGTCCCCGGCATAGGTATAGCGTGGCGACTGCCTGGCCGCTCCCGCCTCGGTAGCATTGTCCCTGCCGTTCTTCTTGCTCATGTTCTCTACGGCGGGGGCATCGCCCTGGTCGGTCTGCATTATGTTCTGCGGCACACTGCTGCGTGCGGCAGTGGTCTTGTATACCACTGTTGCCTGGTACTCGGCAGGGTCTTTGCGCGACATTGGCTGGTCTGTGCCGCTGCCGTCCTCGCTCGTGCCCAGGTTCACCTCCAGGCCACCGCCTATATCGGTCGTCTGCACGGTGGGTATGGTATAGCTGAAGAAGAAGAAAAGCAGCAGCAGCAAGGCATGTATGCCTATGCTCCATGCCAGGGCCTTGTTGTTCACCGCCGGTTGCTTGGTATGTTGCAATGATATCTGCATCAGAAGTTGTGGATCTGTAGACAAAAATAGCGGAAAATGAATATAACTGGTGGTACAACGGCGCCAGGCCGGGTATATTAACAAAATGTGGCGACGAACCCTATGTTATTGGTTGCTCCGGCCATTCTTTTTTCTCTCCCTTTCCGGCCTATGTTCCCTATATTTGCACTCCGCATAAGATAAGGTCAGAAAAATATCTTTGATACTTTTTTGAAATAATAAAATTTACCTTACCTTTGCACTCCATTTTAATTTTATTACGAACGTAAGCAATGCCTACAATACAGCAATTAGTACGCAAAGGCCGTGAGCAGATACGGACAAAATCAAAATCACGCGCGTTGGACGCATGCCCGCAGCGCCGCGGTGTATGTACCCGTGTGTACACTACCACTCCCAAGAAGCCGAACTCGGCCCTCCGTAAGGTAGCCAAGGTGCGCCTTACCAACAAGGTAGAGGTGATAGCATACATACCAGGTGAGGGTCACAACCTGCAGGAGCACTCGATAGTGCTTATCCGCGGTGGTCGTGTGAAGGACCTTCCGGGTGTACGTTACCACATCGTACGCGGTGCGCTCGATACTGCCGGTGTAAAAGACCGCAAGCAGAGCCGCTCTAAGTACGGTACCAAGAAAGACAAAGGCAAGGGTGGCGCAAAACCAGCAGGTAAAAAATAATTATTAACTATATTTAATACTATCTGATCGTCAGATGAGAAAGGCACAAGCAAAAAAACTTCCGTTAGCTCCGGATCCGAAATTCAACGATAAGAACGTAACACGTTTCGTTAACTGCCTCATGTGGGGTGGCAACAAAACAGTTGTGCTCAGCGCGTTCTACGATTCTCTCGAGAAAGTGTCGAAAATGACCAACGAAGATGGTTACGAGGTGTGGAAGAAAGCCCTTACCAATGTGACCCCAGCTGTAGAGGTGCGCAGCCGCAGGATAGGTGGCGCTACTTTCCAGATACCTTCTGAAGTTCGCCCCGACCGCAAGATATCGCTGAGCATGAAATGGCTCATCCGTTTCTCTCGCGAGCGCAACGGTAAGACCATCGCCGACAAGCTGGCCAACGAGATAGTTGCAGCTTCTAAGGGTGAAGGCGGCGCTTTCAAGAAGAAAGAAGATACGCACCGTATGGCCGAGGCCAACAAGGCGTTCTCGCACTTCAAGATCTAACAGTATAACCAGATCATATTATCAAGGTCCCCGCTTTCTGCGGGGTTCTTTGTTTTTGTATACATAGCCTTGCATTACCGACCGATCTTTTATTTACTTTTGTTAGATGCGCTTACTCACCGCTATTTTACTTGCCCTTCTATTATCGTTCGGCCCTGCCATGGCGCAGCAACGCACCCCAGGCAACGTTTGGACCCTTCAGCAATGTGTGCGATATGCCATAGACCACAACATCACTATTCGCCAGGATTCGCTCAATGCCCGCCTTGCCCGCTACGCACTGCGGCAGAGCGAACTGTCGCAGATACCCTCGCTGAATGCCAGTGCATCGTATGGCCGCAGCTTCGGTCGTTCCATCAACCCTACTACCAACCAGTTCGTAGAATCTACCTACGACTTCCTGGGTCCATCGGCCAGCAGCAATGTGCTGCTCTTCGGCTGGATGCAGGTGCGCAACACCATAGCCCGCAACAAATACAGCCTGGAGGCCGCCCTTGCCGACCTGGACCAGCGACGCGATGATATAGCCCTCAATGTGGCCAATGGCTACCTGGCGGCCCTGCTGGCGCAGGAACAGATAAATGTGGCCCGCAGCCAGGTAGACCTCTCCATGGCCCTGCTGGACCAGACACGCGCATTTGCCGGTGCAGGCCGCCTGCCCGAGCTGAACGTGGCCCAGCAGGAATCGCAACTGGCTACCGACAGCGCTAACCTTATCAATGCGATAGCCAGCTATAACTCTTCTATACTAGACCTGAAGACCCTGCTGAACCTGGACTTTGGCGAGCCCATGGTGCTGCAGGCACCGGAAGTAGCTGCCGACGACCAGTTGCGGATAACCGTGACCCAGCCCGAGGAGATATTCCTTACCGCCCGTTCGCACTTCGGCTCTATAAGGGGCAACCAATTGCGTGTGGCGGCTGCCGAAAAGGGGCTTGCTGCAGCCAAAAGCGGCCTTTACCCACAGCTCAGCCTGTCTTACCAGGTAGGTACTAACTTCGCCAGCAATTTTCAGCGTATAGCAGGATATGGCGATACCCTGGTAGCACCTACTGCCAACTTCCTGCAGTTCAACAACGACCGAATACCCATTTTTCAATACATACAGATGCCAACTGTAGAGAACACTCCCTTCGGCGACCAGATCAAGAACAACGTTCGCCAGTCTGTGGTGCTGAACCTGAACGTACCCATCTTCAATGGCTGGCAAACACGCTATGGTGTAAAGCAGGCACAGGTGAACCTTGCCAGCGCCCAACTGGCAGAGTACAATGCCGAGCTGGTACTGAAACAGAGCGTATACAAGGCCCATAACGATGCCTTCAATGCAGTACAGCGCTACAATGCTGCCAGGCGTGCCGATGATGCCGCAAAACGTGCCCTCGATTTTGCTAAGAAACGGTACGACCTGGGCCTCACCAGCACCGTAGACCTGCTGGTGACCAAGAACTCTGAATTTGCCGCTGCATCTAACCTGGTAGGGGCAAAATATCAGTTGCTGTTCAGGCTGAAGGTGATAGAGTATTACCAGGGCAAAGAGCTAAAATTGTGATACTATGGAAGAACTGAAGTATGTATTGCTGAACGCTACCAGCGAGGCCGGGAAGATAATACTGAGCTATTTCAACGGTATCTTCCGCATCGATCATAAGGATGGTATCAACAACCTTGTTACCGAGGTGGATAAGCTCGCCGAGTCGCGCATCATAGACATCATTCGTGCTTCCTTTCCCGACCATAGTATCATAGGCGAAGAGTCCGGCTCCTTCATTCAAGAGGCGTCCGAATACCAATGGATCATAGACCCCATAGATGGCACTGTGAACTTTGCACATGGCATACCGCTGTGCTGCGTGAGCATAGGCCTGCTGCACAAGGGTAGCGTAATAATGGGTGCAGTATATAACCCCATGATGAACGAGCTCTTCTTTGCTGAAAAAGGCAAGGGCGCTTCGCTGAACGGCCAGCCGATAAAGGTATCGGGGAAGAAGGACTTCAGGACCGCTTTCCTTGTTACAGGTTTCCCCTACAAATGGCCCGAGACCACGCTGGAACATCCCGTAAAGGTATTCGAGCGGCTGGTGCTTGAGGGGCTTCCCATACGCCGCCTGGGCTCTGCCGCTATAGACCTGTGCTGGGTGGCTTGTGGCCGGTTCGATGGTTTTTGGGAGTACAACCTAAGTGCCTGGGATGTGGCCGCAGGCTACCTCATAGTGCTGGAGGCCGGTGGAACCATCACCGACTTCGATGGCAAGATAGGCGATGTCTTCGACCGGCAGACCCTTGCCACCAACGGCCATATCCACAACGATCTGCTCAGTGCCATAAGAAGGGGTGGGCAATGACCGCATTGGTCTATTATGCTAAGTTGTGATTACTTTTACTACCAAATTCTTAGTTATTACTAATCATAAAAGATGAGTGTTCCACAGATAAGAATAAAAGTTGAAGATTTTAGGGCTGTATCTAATGCCGATATCATTATAGATGGTATAACGATCGTGGCAGGAGAGAATGGCAGCGGGAAAAGTACTTTATCAAAGTTGTTGTATTATTTATTTAAAACAGCATGTAATTATGAAGTATTAGTAACCGGAGAGTTGAACCGTAATTTGAGGGATATTTTTAGATTTGTCGAGATAGCTATCTCAGAACTGCATATTTCAAATAATAAAGTACTGCGTAATGAGCTTAGGAAGGAACTTCATGATCTATACGACATAGAGCGTTTTTCTGAAGAGCAAATGGAAAGATGGAGCCATTTGATCAACTCTGTCAAAAATTCTTATGTTTCTATAGTTGACGAGAAAGAGAAAATACTATCAGAACGACCAAGAAGGTTACTTTATATTATAAATGATATTTTAGAAAGAGAAAGTGGAGAAAAAGAAAATAAAAAGATAGAAAGTCTATCATCTTCATTTGAGAAAATCGATGAAATTCTAAGATCTCATTTTAAAAAGGCATTGGGGAAGGTCAAATCTCGACCAACTTCGTTATTTGCAGAGGCATTATCAGGCGTTTTCTCAGAAGGAATACTACCCAAACATCTAGAAGTACTAGAGTATAACGAGCCTATCTTCTCAAAAGATAAGAGTAATTTATCAATACCGTTCTCTATACAGAATGTGATCTATACAGATACACCAATGGTCATTGGAATGGAGGATGCAGAGGTTGAATATTGGAATGATCTTAATGATTTGTTGAGAAAAAGAGGCAAGTCAATATCTTCTGACTTGTCGCAAATAATTAGTAAGGAAGTTATAAAAGGAGAGGTCTCATTAGACGAGAGCCCATCGGGAAGAGATTTTATATACAAACGCACCGATGGCATAACTTATGATCTATTGGATTGTGCTACTGGTATCAAGTCCTTCGCAATATTGCAGCTTTTATTAAAGAATGGGGCGTTGAATGATAAAACCCTACTTATTATAGACGAGCCGGAAGTTCATTTACATCCGCAATGGATCGTAGAGTATGCCAGAATGATTGTTTTGCTTAATAAGCAACTTGGTGTAAAATTCTTCATTGCCAGTCACGATCCAGATTTCGTTGGTGCAATAAGATACATATCTGAAAAGCAGGGAAATTTGGATAAGGTCAATTATTACTTTGCAGACAAAAAAGGCGGTAACTATGTATATGATTATATGCATCTAGGTATAGATATCGAACCAATCTTTAAGTCATTCAATAGAGCTATTGAGCGTATAGATCAATATGGAGCATAGGTTCAAGTATTGCCCAAAAACCACTTCAGAATCTTTTTTAGTGGTCGCCTTATCAAGATGTCTATTATCATTTGATGATGCTATATCTAAGAACGATGAAAATAATAAGATCGCGTTACCACAATTTATAAAGGGTGAAACTGTAATAGATATGGATCTTGTTGAAGCAGATCAGGCATTTCAGCAAGGACGAGACCGTAATAGATCAATGGATCTGGCTTTTGCGGTTGAAGATGTTGATAGTAGTGAAAGATGTTTGGTATTAGTTGAGCTTAAGTTGAACCATATTGATGTTAGGCGAAACTTAAAACAAATCGAACTGGAGAATAAAATAGCAGGGTCACTACTTGTTTTGAAGAATGGTATTGCTATATATCCTACTTTCTTTTTCATCTTTGCAGATGATCTTATTCAGCAAGCAATTAATAAGTTGTTTAGATTTTACCCTGATCCCGCCGTTCGACAAACCCGAAAAGCAGAAACGATCCAAGGGTTGAAAAAGTTATTTTTCGACTATTGATATTTTAAAGTTCAATTTGCACTTTTACGCCTCATTCACTCCCACGATGCGCGATAAACTGGTTGCCTTTTTGCTGAAGCCGCAGACATTGCTTGTCGTATTCATAGGGCTGGCCGTCATAGCGGGTGTGCAGCAGATACTGCTGGGTACACATCCCTTCATCATGCCCAAACCGGGTACATTTCCCGAGGACATCATGAACAAGCCAGAGTATATGAACCAGTTCATAGGGCGGCAAATGACCGAGTACAACAACTACCTTATCTTCAAGTACTCTTACTTCCACCTGCTGGATGGTACGAACCTTTATGGCCTTTACCCCGACCGGCATTGGGATTTTTATAAGTACAGCCCCACTTTTGCCATGCTCATGGGTACTATGGCCTACCTGCCCGATGTCATAGGCATTTGCATATGGGATATCCTCAATGCCATAGCGGTGTTCTTCGCTATACGCATGCTTCCCTTCAAGACACGCACACAGAGCCTGCTGCTATGGTTCGTGGCGCTGGAGCTGCTCACCTGCCTGCAGAACACGCAGAGCAATGGCCTGATGTGCGGCCTGATGATAGCAGGCTATGCCTGTATGCACCGTGGCAAACCCCTGTGGGCCACGCTATGGCTGGTGCTGGCGGCCTACATCAAGGTTTATAGCCTCATAGGTTTCTCCTTCTTCCTGCTGTACCCGGGCAGGGTGCGCTTTGCGCTCTATGCAGCTATGTGGATGGTAGTACTGTGGGCATTGCCGCTACTGGTCACTCCTTTCAATACCCTCTTATGGCAGTACCAGAACTGGAAGGACCTGATAGCTGCCGATGCAGTTGCCGCCACAGGCATTTCGGTGGCCGGCTGGCTGGAGACATGGTTCGGTATGAGGGATGTGAAGACCATGGTGAGCATAGCGGGTATAGTACTATACATGGTGCAGTTCATAAGGTGGGATGTGTATCGCAACGAGGCCTACCGCCTGCTCATACTCGCATCTATGCTGGTATGGGTGGTCATCTTCAACCACAAGGCCGAATCGCCTACTTTCATCATTACTGTGGCAGGTGTGGGTATCTGGTTCTTCACGCAGCCGCGTACCATGTGGCGTACCGTTGTATTTGCCCTGGTGTTCATCTTCACCAGCCTCGGTACTACCGATATCTTCCCGCCCGTAGTGCGCAACAATTTCATTTATCCCTACGATATAAAGGTGGTGCCCTGCATCATAGCATGGGTGGCTATATTGGTAGATATTCTTCGCCTGCGCAAAGATGCCATGGTAAGAAGCTGGGCTGAATAGATATTACTCGGCGCATGTCTGCCGTATCATTATTGCTGCATGCCACCATCGCCCTCAGAGAGGGTAGGGGAGATGCCCCCATCGGGTAGTAGGTTCAGGTCCACATCCATGCCGGCTATACCTTCTATCGAGCCCTTTATGTGTGCTGCGTTCAGCAATACCTTTTCCAGTTGTTTCTCTCGCGCCTTCCATAGTTTTTCCATCTGGTCGCGCTCGCGCTGTATAGAGTTGCGCATACTTACAAAACCCTCGCTTATGGCATGCCACTGCTGGGCGAATTCGCCGCTGGTAAGGTAGTTGTACAGCAGGGTCATCTTATCGCCCTTGTTCTCCTGGCTTTTGCTGGCGCCATATACTTTCATCACCAGCTCGCGCAGTATGGTCACCATTATCACCGCATCGCGGAAGGTGCATATCCAGATGCCCTCTTTCTGGCCAAAACTCGTAATGCCGTCGGGCATGGCCTGGCTCACTATCACGCCTATCTCTGCACCCTCCGATCGCATGTCTGCCTTCAGCTTCTCTATCCAGTCCTTGCCAAAGTCCTTTGTGCGCTTGCTCTCGAAAATGATCTTGCCGCACTCCTGCCCATAGTTGTTGCGCACCGTCAGTATGCAGTCGGCGCCGCGTTTACCCTTGCCTACTTCGCTTACTACATCAAAGGGGAATGCACTGCGCAGCAACTCTTCCAGCGCCAGTTCCTGTACCTCGCCCTGCAGCTGCATCGATCCCTGTTCGCTCTTGCGTTTCATCTCCTCTATCAGCCTGCGCTGGTCCTCCAGTTGCTTGTCGCGCTCCTTCAGCTTCATTTCGAATTCTGTGACATGCAGGCGGTTCCTTTCTTCCTCTTCTTTCTTTACGGCCTCTGTCAGTCGCTCGCGTTCCTCGGCCAGGCGGCGCTGCATATTCAGTTCCAGTTCCTGCTCTTTGGCCCGCAGTTCTTCCATTTTTTTCAGAAAGCCTAGTTCCTTTTCCCGCGCCTCGGCCAGCTTATTTTCCTTGTTCCTGTTCTCTTCTTCCAGCAGGCGCATCTGTACCTCGTGGTCGGCAGCTATCTTTTTTTCCAGCTCGCTGCGCAGGGTAGTGGCCAGCGCTTTTTTCTCCTCTTCTGCCTTTCTTGCCTGCTCCTGCTGCTCATTTTGCCATTGTAGTTCTTTTTGCCTGTATTGCTCATCCTTTTGACGCGATAGGTCCTGCCATTTCTGGTTATACTCGCGTGTTAGCTCATCTTTTACCGATTGGGCTATGGCCGCTGTGGGCTCGAACTGGTGACTGCAATTGGGGCAAACTACTAATGTGGACATGATAACCTCAAAAGTAAACAGGAAATGGCTAAAAACGTGGGTGGCATGAGTGCCGTTGCAGGTGGAATATCCCTAATTTACCGGCCACAGGTATATGCCTGTATCGTTTTTGCTGTATTTTAGAGGCAAATGCGCCTTTCCCGGTTATTCATACTTGTACTCCTGTGTCTCTGCCATGCTGCTACCGCTCAGTCAGAGAAAAAAGCCGTCCTGTATTTCGGCAAGGCGCTGGATCTGCATGCAAAGAAAAAATATCCCGAAGCATGTGCGGTACTGGAGCAGAGCCTGGAGAACGACCCTGTAAATGCCGATGCATACAGCCTGCTGGGCCAATGGTACTTCGAGGCGCACGACTTCGAGCGGGCGGTGGGTACATTTCGCAAGGCATCGGGCAAATGCAGGGACGGCCGTTCGCGTTTTGCCAAGCCACTGGCCAAAAGTCTCATCTATTCCGGCAGGCCTGACGAGGCCATGCCACTCATAGACAACTTCGCCACCATTCGCGACAGTACCGACTGGAACCAGCTTCGCACACAGGCCATATTCGTACGCTCGGCCATGCTGCGGTCGTGGGGTGTATGGCCGCAGAACCTGGGTATACGCATCAATACCGATGCTCCCGAGCTGTTTCCCTCTATGGCGGTAGATACGCAGAGCCTTTTCTTCACCCGCCGTATGAACAACATGGACGAGGACCTCTACTTTACCATGGCCGATTCCTGCGGCGGATGGTTCAGAGCATACAATGCAGGCTCACCGCCCAATAGTACCAGCCAGGAGTCGTCGCAGTTCATATCGGCCGACGGACACTACCTGTTCTTTACCCGATGCGAGAACCGGAGTGAGAACGGCTGGGCCGAGGGTGGTTGTGATATGTTCATGGCCTATCGTGTAGCGTTCGATTCGCCCTGGACACAGCCACAGCCCTTTGGCAAGACCATCAATACCCCCGACTATGAAGGCATGCCCTCTGTATCGCCCGATAACCGGGAACTCTACTTTGTAAGCGACAGGCGCGGCGGCTATGGCGGCTACGACATATGGATATCGCGTTTTGAGAACGGCTTGTGGCAACTGCCGGTGAATGCAGGCCCCGGAGTGAACACTGTCGGCAATGAGATAACCCCCTACATAGCTACAGATAACAGCACCCTTTTCTTTGCCAGTGACAGCAGGCCGGGTTTCGGAGGGGCGGACATCTTTGTATCGCGCAGGAAGGGCACCGGTAAATGGGGCCCTGCCGAGAACCTGGGCCATCCCATAAATACGGCGCATGATGAGAAGAGCCAGTTCGTATCGCTGAACGGAAGGACGCTTTTCTTCGCGTCCGACCGTAACGGGCCTTCGGGCAACTATGATATCTACCACACGCAGTTACCGGCTATTATGGGGCCCACACCCATGAGCTACCTGCAGGGTATAGTTGTAGACAGCATCACCCGCGACAGGCTGAACTCTGCCGCCATACTGGTATGCAATGCCGCGACAGGAGATACCCTATATGAACTGCGCAGCAATCGGGGCGATGCCAGCTATGTGATAACGCTGGAGCCGCTGAAACGGTATGCGCTGCATACTGCGCGTACAGGCTATCAGCCGGTAAGCGATACCGTGATGCTGGACTCGGCGCATATAGCCCAGCCGCTTACCTATAACATAGCTATGCTGGTGATAGGGTACAACCCGCTGAAACCGATAAATGACAGCGTTGTAGGGTCTGTGCATTTCGATGTGATGGTGACAGAGCTGAACCCGGCGGATAAAGCCACGCTGAAAGGTGTGATGGAGCCGTGGATGGAAGAAAAGGAGATAACCATACTGGTGAATGCCTATACCGATAATACGGGTACACCAATGATAAATGAGGGCCTATCGTACAAGCGGGCCAACATCATAGCGCAGGAGATAGTAGCATTGGGATTCGATGCTTCCACCGTGTCGGCAAAAGGGTGGGGAGAGGCCAATGCCATAGCTCCCAATGATACCGAGGAGGGCAGACGGCAGAACCGAAGAGTAGAGATAGTGATAAGGCGTTGAGTGCCCTGTAAGAATGTGTGCCGATAGTTGTTTTTAATTTCTTAATAACAAGTCATTTATCCCATTTCTTTTGATAACTTAGCCTAATAAGTATACTTTCACGGTCGCAACCTTCCTCCGGCATTTTTTGAGAATAAGGATAGTATATATCATATCGGTCATTTGGATCGCAGGTCTTGTGGCCTGTAAGGGTACCGGCGATACAAAGCAGGTAGGGCTTAGCCAGTTCGACAGCGTCTGTACGGCAGCAGAAAAGCTCTCAGATTCGGGCCGGAGCGAGCAGGGGATGATAATGATACAGGAGGCGTATAAGACCCTGAACGACCTTTCGATAGAAGATCATATCAAGTATTTCACTACCAGCAATGTTTATTACAACCACTTCAGCCAGCACGACCGGTCTATAGAGATAGCTGATAGTATGCTGGCCGTACTGAACCGGGCCGAAGAGTCGCGTGCGGTGGCCATGGCCCGTATAGTGGCCTACAATATAAAAGCCGATGCGCTCTTTGCCAAAGGCATGTACAACGATGCCTACAACTACTATTTTGTAGCACAGAAGCTGGCACTGGACAGTAAGGACTCCTGCTCGCTGCGTACATATACCTACAGCCTGGCGATGACCCTCTACCGCCAGCAGCGTTTTCAGCAATCGGCAATGCGCTTTAAGGAGGCATATGCACAGTCGCAGCCATGCGCCGAAGATTTCAATCTCTTCTATTTCAAACAGGAAGTGTTGGATAATACCGGGCTTTGCTATAATGCCCTGGGCAAATACGATAGTGCGCTGGTATATTATCGCATGGCATTGCAGTACATAGATACATCGCGGGGGAAATATACTTTCAAATTGCCGGTAGTATTCGAAGCTGCTAAGGCAGTAGTGTACGGCAATATGGCCGAAGTATATGTGCATCAAGGCAAATACGATTCTGCCAAGACATTGTACAAGTATAGTATCAATATAAACCTGCAGAAAGGTTATACCAATTCGGATGCGCTCATAGACCAGGTGAAGCTGGCCGACCTTTACTTCAAAACAGGAGATGTGCGTGGCTCGAAGGATGTGATGGATATGATAGCGACCGAGCTGGATACCATACCCAATGCCCGCGTAGAGATGCTGTGGCACAAGCTGATGTGGCGATACAGCGAGCATGTGCGCGACTCCCTGAACGGCTTCAGGCACCTGCGCATGTATACCATAAAGAACGAGGAGTATATAAATGCGCATAAGGACCTGATGGAGACCGACCTGGACATGCGCGTGAAGGACCTGGAGAAACAGTACCGGATAAACCTGCTGACCAAAGACAAGAAACAGCAACGCACCTATATGGTGATAGTGACCGCGCTGGCCATTACCTTCATAGCCCTGGTACTGCTGGTATGGCGCAATGCGCGCCGGTCTCGCAGGAACCTAAAGCTGCTGACCGAGCTGAACAACAAGATAAATGAGCAGAAAGAGCAGCTGGAAGATGCACTGGAAGAACTGCGCAATAAAGAGAAGGATAAGACAAGGATACTGCGGTCTGTAGCGCATGATGTGATGAACCCCATAGCTGCCATAGTATCGCTGACAGATATACTCTTTTACGAAAAAGAGAGCCTTACGGAAGAACAGGTACATGTGATAAACCTGATACGCGAGGCCAGCGCCAATTCGCTGAACCTGAGCAAAGACATAATAGAGGCGGCAGAGCAGTATGATGACAAGACCATGACCCGCGAGAACACCGATATAAATATGCTGGTGGCGCGTGCGGTAGAACTCCTCAATTTCAGGGCGCTATCGAAGAGGCAGCAGATCATCACTAAGTACCCCGCACAGCACATACATGCCAGTGTGTATAAGGATAAGATACGCAGGGTGATAAACAACCTGGTAGCCAATGCCATAAAGTTCAGCTACGAGAGTACGGTGATAAACGTGGTACTGGAGCAGGTGGGCGATAAGGTACATATATCTGTACGCGACTCAGGTATAGGCATACCTGCCAAGAATCTGCCTCATATCTTCGATGTTTTCACGGATGCACGCCAGGCAGGTACACAGGGCGAGGTGACGCATGGCCTGGGTCTATCTATATCTATGCAGATAGCCAGGGCCCATGGCGGCGATATATGGGTAGAGAGCGAGGAAGGCAAGGGCGCTACTTTCCATTTCGAGTTCCCTGTCTCCGGGGAATAATACCAAATGTAATAGTGTTGTGATCTGATTGGGTAATGCAGGGTGTTATGCATACCGCCATAAAGAAAAAGACCATCCCGAAGGATGGTCTTTCCTATAAGATGTGCCGGAGAGAATTAGGCTATCTCTACTTCAGCGCCAGCTTCTTTCAGCTTGTTAGCGATGTCTTCAGCTTCTGCTTTGCCAACGCCTTCTTTCACGTTCTTAGGAGCGCCATCAACCAGTTCTTTGGCTTCTTTCAGGCCAAGACCGGTGAGGTCTTTCACTACCTTCACAACGTTCAGCTTAGACGCACCTGCGTTCTTCAGCACTACGTTGAAAGATGTTTTCTCAGCAGCAGCTGGTGCAGCGTCTGCGCCACCACCACCTGATACTACTACTGCAGCAGCAGCTGGCTCGATGCCGTATTCTGATTTCAGTACGTTAGCCAGTTCCTGTACGTCTTTTACAGTAAGGGCTACTAATTGCTCGGCTAATGCTTTGATGTCTGCCATTTTATTATGTTTTGTTCTGTTTTTAAAATTGTTTTTTGGTACTCACTTAAATATATATTGACCTGGAAGCCGTTGTTGATCGCATCAGCATTATGCCTCTGCGGTAGCCTCTTCTTTGCCTTCGTGGTGGTGCAGCAGGGCAGCCAGTACACGCTTGGCAGGAGACTGAAGGAGACCGATGATCTCGCCGATGAGCTCGTTCTTGGTCTTGATCTTGGTAAGTGCATCGAGCTGGTTGTCGCCTACGAACACGTCAGTGTCTATAAGCGCAGCCTTCAGCACGGGCTTGTCGCCGCCGCCTTTACGGAAAGAAGACAGTATCATGGCCGGTTCTTTCGGAGAGTCGGAGAACATGAGGGCAGTAACACCATGCAGGGAGTCGTATATGCCATCATATTTCGTATCGTTGAAGCTTTCGAGGGCTTTGCGGATGAGGGTGTTCTTGGCCACCTTCATTTCCACATTCTTCTCGAAGCAAAGCCTGCGGAGCTTGCTCACCTGTTCTACCGTCAGAGACTCGGTATTGGTGATGTAAAAATTGCTGTACTGGGCGAATTTGCCTTTCAGTACTTCTATTGCTTCATTTTTTTGAGCAGGTGTCATTTTATTTTATTTTGACGATCTGGGTGTTCCGGCTTTTGGCCGTTATTGCCAGATAGGTTATTCAATTTTGTTTCAATTCGACAATTAAACGCTCTTTGTATCTATCGCAAGGCCGGGGCTCATGGTAGATGCCATGCTGATGCCTTTGAGGTAGGTACCCTTGGCAGTAGCGGGCTTCATGCGCACCAGTGTATTGATGAGTTCCTGTGCGTTCTCTGCTATCTTGCCGGGCTCGAAAGACACACGGCCTACAGAGGCGTGTATGATACCGGCTTTGTCTATTTTGAACGCTATCTTACCACCCTTTACGTCAGTAACGGCTGCGGCCACATCGTTGGTCACAGTACCGGTCTTGGGGTTAGGCATGAGGTTACGGGGGCCGAGTATCTTACCCAGGCGGCCTATCTTAGGCATCACCGAAGGTGTAGCTACTATCACGTCCACATCTGTCCAGCCACCTTCTATCTTCTGTACGAATTCGTCCAGACCTACATAGTCAGCACCTGCGTTCTTTGCTTCTGTTTCCTTATCGGGAGTGCAAAGTACGAGTACACGCTTGGTCTTACCTGTACCGTGAGGCAGGGTAACTGTACCACGGATGGCCTGATCGGCCTTCTTGGGGTCTACACCGAGGCGTATGTGCATATCCACCGAGCTATCGAACTTTGTAAGGTTCACGCTCTTTACCATACCGGC
Source organism: Nemorincola caseinilytica (assembly GCF_039540515.1). NCBI lineage: Bacteria > Pseudomonadati > Bacteroidota > Chitinophagia > Chitinophagales > Chitinophagaceae > Nemorincola > Nemorincola caseinilytica. The sequence continues at coordinate 117,836 of NZ_BAABFA010000015.1, forward strand.
AGCTTCTGCCAGTGTGTATTGCTTGTTTTTATCGAGTTTAGCTTCTACAGCTTTTCTTTTTTTAGTGATCGCCATTTCAGTTCTTTTGAAATAAGGTGAAAAAATACTGTTAACAGGTGGCTGCCATTATTTAACAGTGATGCCTTCGGGTGCTGTACCTTCTACTGTGAAGCCCATGCTGCGTGCCGTACCTGCTACCATGCTCATAGCGCTAACGAGCGTAAAGCAGTTGAGGTCGGGCATTTTGTCCTTGGCTATCTCTTCTACCTGTGCCCAGGTCACCTTACCTACCTTCTGGCGGTTAGGTTCTTTAGAACCTTTCTGCTGTTTTGCAGCTTCCATGAGCTGAATAGCAGCGGGAGGGGTCTTGATAACGAAGTCGAAAGACTTGTCGGTGTAAACGGTAAGGGTAACGGGAAGTACCTTGCCTATCTTGTCCTGTGTGCGAGCGTTGAACTGCTTGCAGAACTCCATGATGTTGACGCCTTTGGAGCCGAGCGCCGGGCCGATGGGCGGAGCTGGGTTCGCTTGTCCGCCTTTTACCTGCAGCTTCACGAAGCCGCTGATCTCTTTAGCCATTTTAATTGGTTTTTGGTGTTAACGAATCTGTCCCTGGCCATTGTGGCTTCGGGGCCTATTCTCCCAATGCATTCTTAAATTAAGAGCAAAATGAGAAATTGGAGTGCAAAGGTATGGGTAAAAAATAAAAGTAAAAAATAAAAAAGAAATTTTTTTGTGTTGTGTTGGTCGAGACGCGGAGCGGGATGGGGCCTGATATAGACCAGGTGTATATATAATGAGACGCAAACCCCAGAGTTTGCGTCTCATTTATATAAAATAGATAGAAGATGCACATGTGCATCTTCTATCGCTATTTTTTTAATTCTTCACAGGCAGGAAGCCATAGCTTTTGCCGTATTCCATCATTTGTGAGAAGAAGTTGTCGGGGTATTCGATCTTTACATCGGTTATATCTTCTCCGTTCTTCACCGGCACCAGCCTCGGCTGTATGAAACCACGGTATGGCTTAATGCCCAGCGTAGAGAAACGGGCCAGCACTTCTTTGTGCAGGGTAGGGTCTACCTTTACGCCATAGGTCTCTACCAGCGCCTTGCCGGCCTTGTAGTCGCCTTCCGATTTGATGCGCTGTATCTCGCGCAGGAGCTCGCCGAAGAGCTGGCGCAGCTTGGCATAGTCGTTGACCTGCACATAGGTCTTGCCATTTTTCTTCACCATGCTCACTACATTGTCCTTCTTGCCTTTTTCGAAGGCCCAGCGGGCTACCAGCGCACGGTTGCGCATGTGTGCCTCTTCCAGCTGCTCGCCCGGCTTCAGGCGGGTAAGCTGGGTAATGATGCCATTCATCATATAATTGTCGTAACCGGCCATACCTACCTCAAGGCTGGGCATAACACCGAGGTCTACGAGCTTTTGGTCGTATATATAATACAGGCCCACAAGATCGGCACGGGCCTCTTCGAGGCAGCTGGCATAGTTCTTCAGCGTTACATCGGTAGTGGCTACGCCGGGGTTCAGCTTGCCCGATGCGTGGCCGATACATTCATGCATATCGGTATGCAGGTCGCTGGCCAGTGAGCCATGCTGCTTCAGGCGCTGTAGTACGGTATCGTTCACTGCGAATTCGGCAGCCAGTCCACCCTTGGCGCTAGCTACATTGTAAGAATGAATGATATTGGTAAGCGATACGGACTTCGAGCCATGCTCTGCACGGATCCACTCGGCATTGGGAAGGTTGATACCGATAGGCGTGCTGGGGGCAGCATCGCCGCTTTCCACTATAACGGTGATGGCCTTGGCAGTGATGCCCTTCACGGTATCTTTCTTATGCTCCTTCATGATGGGCGAGTTGTCCTCGAACCACTGGGCCTCTTTGGCTATGGCCTCTATGCGCTTGGTCTCTTCCATGTCTTTGAGAGACACCGTGCTTTCGTAGCTGCCTTTTTTGCCTATAGCATCCATGTATACCTCTATGAAACCGTTCACGGCATCGAGGCGTGAAGATGTGTTTCGTACCCAGGCTATGCTATACTCGTCGAAGGTCTTGAGGTCGCCGGTCTTGTAGAACTGTACCAGGAGCTCGAGCGCCTTTTTCTGCTCGGCATCTTCGGCCACGGTAACGGCTTTTTCGAGCCAGAAGATGATCTTGTCTATGGCTGCGCCATACATGCCACCGCTCTTCCATACCTTTTCTACCATCTGGCCATTCTCCTTCATCACCTTGCTGTTGAGGCCCCATGAGGGTGCATTGGCGCTGGAGTCGAATTTTTTGTAGAAGGCCTCTACTTCTTTCTGAGTGACCCCTTCGTAGAAATTGTTGGCAGAGCCCACTATGTTATCGACATTGGGGCGGAGGTCTACGAGCTTGGGTTTGAACTTGAGGTCGTACACGGTGGGCTTTATGCGTGCCAGGAAACCATCCACACTTTCTCCGGCCTCTTTAGGCAGCTTCGATGTATCGCTGGCCTTGAGCACAGAGGTGAAGTACTCGTAAGAGCACTCGGGTATGAACTTCTCGTTGCTATAGTGGTGATAGTTGCCACTGCTGAACCATACACGGCCGCAGTAGGTCTCGAACTTCTTCCAGTCATCGCTCTGCTTGTCGCCGGTATAGGTGCCATACATGGTCTCTATGGTCTTGCGGAGCATTATACCTTCCTTGCTCTTCTGATCGTAAATGATGTCGCGGCCGCAGAGGGCGGCCTCGTAGAGGTAGTAGGCGAGCTTTTTCTGCTGCAGCGAAAGCCCTTTGAAGCCGGGTACCTGGTAGCGCAGTAGCTGGAGGTCGGCAAAGGCCTGCGCCTCGGTGACGAAATTGTCGTCATAGCCATCGGCCACAACTGTGGTATCGGCCTTGGGGGCAGATGCTGTGTCGGCACTGTTGCCGCAGCCGGTGAGTACATGGGCGCCTATGGCCATGGCCGGTATGGCCCATTTAAGGTTCATTCTGTTCTTCATGTATTATAAGAAATGGACGTTAAAAGTACATTTTATTTCATTATAAGTATTTGCCCCAGTGCAGATGTAGCGGAAGTGCGGCAGTAGAAAAATATTTGCCACGAAGCATACATTCCGGAGAAATAGCACGTCTCATCTTCTGATGAGGTCCATATGGAGCTACAAGCAGAACATGTGGATAAATATTGACAAGGAACATTTTTTTTGTTTATCTTTACCCGTTATAATTTCTATACATGAAAAAACTATTGTACGGCACTTTGGTATGCGCATTATTGGGTAGTATGGCATCGTGCAGTAACGGAGACTACCAGACAGATCCGAAAAGCCCGGCCAATGGTGCTGTGAACCCTGTGACACCCCTGGATGGCTCGGAGTTCAACTGGAGCGGTTCGGAGCCACTGAGCATGGATATAAACGGCTCTAAATGGGTGGCAGATGATGTATACTTCTACCTCGATACATCGGGGAGCAATGTACTGATAGCTTCTAAGGTCAATAGCTCTGTACGACTGATGCTGTACCTGCGCGATGTGTGGGCAGGTAATGTGTATAGCATGGAATGGCAGAACTATGGCCGCAGGGCAGAATTCAGCGACAGCACTTACATAGGCGAGATATTCACCAGCGACCGCAGCAACTCTGGCGGGCTGAGGATAAGCCGCAATGATACGGCCGTGATAGAAGGCAAATTCTATTTCAAAGGCATATCACAGAACAGCAAGGTTGTGAATATCCGCAATGGGTACTTCAAGATAAATAAGTGGTAAAATATTCTCTGCAGTTAATTTGAGAGACCGCATCCTACAAGATGCGGTCTCTTCATTTATGCGCAGTGCTGATATTTATTGCCCGTTATTGCCGGGATCTGATATTTTTGGCAGATGTTGCAACGTTTTCTTTTCCTGCTGGTATTCGTGGTATCGAGCCAGTTGTATCCGGCACGGTGCTATGCTGTTACCGATCCTGATACAAGCGGGGAGAACTATGCGCACCTGCGAATAAGCCTGCTCATTAGCGGCCCCAGCAAAGAATTCTGGTCGGCCTTCGGGCATGGCAGCATACGGGTAATAGATAGTGCCCGTAATAATGATGAGCATGACAAGATCTACAATTTCGGAGTGCTGGAGCCGTTCCCGGAAAGCATAATGCACCAGTTCCTTACTAAGCGGGTAAAGGCGTCTTTCGATAGTATCACCTATTCGGAGCTTTTGCAGGAATATGCCTTTGCCGGAAGAAGGCTTACGGAATACGAATTTATTCTGACTCCGCAGCAAAAGAAAATGCTCATTGTGTACCTGCGCCGTAAGCTCGACTATAACGAGCGATATTACGATTATGATACTTTTCATGATAACTGCAGCACCCGTATCCTCGATCTTTTCCGGAATGTGTTCGGAACTGCCTTTGTACCCGGGCCCAGCATGCCTCCCGGGGTAAAGATGACCTTCAGGAACGTTTCTGTGAACAGGTATTGTGCGCCATATGGAAAATACTGGTTCGGCCTGGGGCTGAACCTGCTTTACGGCCGCCCTGCCGACAAGATAATGCAGGGCTACGATGGCATGTTCCTTTCCACCTATCTGCAAAAGGGTATGACAGGCGCTACCCTGGCGGGCAAAAAGATATGTACGGGGGAAGGACACGACATATTCAGCGAGACGATAGACTGGTCGCCGGGCCCTAACCCGCCGCACTGGATAGCATGGATGATAGCGGCGCTGGTAATAGTGTGTTATGTGTTCCCAAGATCTGCGGTTCCGGGGCGCATCATGGGGGGGCTGGTGCTGCTATCCATAAGTGTGCTGGGATGTTGCATACTGTATACCTGGTGGCTGGACGGCGAACCTGCATGGACCAATAACCTGAATATATTATGGGCCCTGCCTACCCATTTCCTTATACCATTCCTGGGGCGTAATGCCAGGCGGTGGTATGCATGTGTGGCGCTTGCGCTGCTGGCAGTGGCCGTGCTGGCAAGCGCAATGCAGGTACAGTACTTGCCCTTGTTCGAGGTGGGGCCGCTGCTGCTGGCATTGGTATGGATATATAGTAATATGTATCGGAAGAACACACCCGGCAGCGCTGCGGCGCAATAATACGGCCCATGCTGCCTACTGGCGCGCGTGCCTTAGCAGCTCCTTTTCCATTATAGAGTAGGCATGTGCTTTGAGAGCTGGCAGGTCATCGGTCGTCATGCCATTTACATGTATAGGAGCCAGGTGAAAAGCCCTGTTGCGGCCCGGCCATATCTTCCACCACGCGGTGTGCGGGGCTCTTTTCTCAGCATCGGGGAAAATGATGGGCACAATGGGGGTTCCGGTATCTATAGCAAGGCGGAACGCGCCGTCATAAAAATCTTTCAAGGGTCTGTCCGTAGCGTTGAAGGTACCCTCGGGAAATATGAGAATGCTACCCTCGGTAGCCAGTGTATGGGCCATAGCTGCCATGCTGGCTGCCCTGCTTTCGGGGCTTTTGCGGTCCACTACTATTACCACATGCTTATATAGGTAGCCCCATATAGGCACTTTGGTCATTTCTTTTTTGCCCAGGGGTCTGAAATGACCTTTTATTGCCGGGAATATATTTATGTCGTCGATGTAGGAAGCATGATTGGCAATGTATATATACCTGCCTTTGGCTGTCTTGTTACGGACCCACAACGGCATACCTGTAAGCCAGGACCATGTGGTGAAGCTGAGCCTGATGCCCATATTTATCGCTCTTTTTGAGGCTACGGAGCTAAACAGGCTTGCTATGAAATTGAAAGGGTAAGTGGCCATGAAGCAGATCACGAATGCCAGCAGTGCATATGTGGTGTAGAATAGCTGAAGTATCTTCCTGATCATTGGGGGCGTTGGGACTGCGATGTGTTCTAGCAGGTGCGTACTGTTGTAAAAATAGGTAGTTGGGAGAAGAAAGGAGGGCAAAAAATATGCCCTGTAACTCATTTGCGTGCTTTTAGTTACATCCGGCCCACTAAAAGAGAGGTAACGAAATCATATTGATATCTTAATGCTGTATTTATATATAATTATTATATAATTTGTCTACGAATATTGGCTTTCCTTTAACTATATTGCGAGACACCGTGAAATTGGCGGGTGTGAAACACTCAAATTCTCAGAATATGAACAAAACGAATATACTGACAAAAGTGTACAGGCAGGTCTTATTGTGCCTGTGTCTGCTTGTGTTCTTTGCTGTAAAGCCAACGGATGCGCAGGCTTCTACCGTTACCCAGCGGTATATCAATGGGGTGTCCGCGATATCGGGGAGTACGAGTTTTTGTGCCGGTGCAGCGCCGGGTGGATATGGGTGTAGCTATACAGTAACAAGTTGCACCTCTACTTCGCTTGTAACGTCTAACTACACTCAGACCTTCACTTCTCAGTGGCAGTTGGATGGTGTGAACGTAGGCGGCGCTTCTTCGGGAACGGCATCGTCGAACGGTACGTTCGCGGCAACAGGGCTGACAACGGCGCAGGCTAATACTTTTGCGGCGGGTGTTCATACACTTACCTGTGTTTTCACGCCAACGAACAGCCCCTCAGGGATACCATGTGCTACTACGGCTGTTTATACTGCCACGCTGGTAATAACAGTGAAATCACCGGCGGCGGCCATAGGTGGGGTGTCGTCGGTCTGTGCCAGTGGGGGAACGGGAACCGTGACGAATACAGGTGTAGGCGGAGTATGGAGCGTAGTGAACAATACAGGAACTGCAAGTATATCGACAGCCGGGGTGGTAACGGGGAGTACCGCAGGTACGGTGACAGTGTCTTATAACACCGGCTGTGCCACGCCAGCCGTAACATCGAAGACCGTGTCGGTCAATGTTTTGCCTACCATATCCGGAACGGCAAGTGTTTGCCAGGGTTCTACCACGACCCTGACAGGTTCGCCGGGTGGTGGTACATGGGCGAGCAGTAATGGTACATTGGCAACCGTGGCTGGAGGGGTAGTGTCGGGCCTGTTACCGGGAAACCCTCTCATATCCTATACATTAGCGGGTTGTTTAAGGACGGCTACGGCAACGGTGAATGCGACACCAACGGCTTTTACTATCAGTCCCTCGTCTGGTAACACATGTCCAGGGGTCTCATCTCAGTTGCTAACGGCAGGCAACTCGCTCGCTCCCGGAAGCACTACGCTGGGCACATTCGTGTCTCAGAATACGCTTTCCACATATCCTGCTGTACTGAGCCAGTATTACGGGGGACAGAGGGCACAGTTCCTGGTACTGGCCAGTGAACTACTTAATATGGGATTCGTCAATGGCAGCAGCCTTACAGGTATCAACTTCGTAGTGGCCTCGCTGGGTGGCGCATATACCAATAACAGTTTGCAGATACGTATCGTTCCTACGGCATTGACGGCGCTATCGGGTACAGCATTCACTACAGCGGGTATCACTACTGTAAGGAGCGCATCGAACTATACGCCCCAGGTAGGCAACAACATACTAACTTTTACGAGCCCCTATACATGGAACGGGACCTCTAACCTGATATTCGACGTTACTTTCGGGAATGGCGTAACGGGAAATACCGGTACGGCGTGTATACAATACTATACTACCACGGCCTTCAACAGTCACATGTACTACCGCGCAGATGGGACAGCCGGCTCTGCTGCCACTGCTGCGGCTGCAACTACGGCCAGCTTCGCGGCCTCGAATACAAGACCTACATTCGAGCTTTTCGGTACTAAGGTGGTTGCGCCAGTGTGGACCAATACCAGCGGCCTGTATACCAACGCAGGAGCCACTACCGCATATGTGGGCGGCACAATGACCAATACGGTGTATGCATCGCCGGCAGCTACTGCCACATACACTGCCACATCTACCCTGGGCACATGCTCGCGTGCCAGCACAGCCACCATCAATGTGAACGTGCCAACAGCAGTGACAGTAAGCACTACCGCAGCTACATGCGGCGCTACTACCATTACTGCCACAGGCGGCACGGGTGGCACTATGTATTTCCAGGGCACTACATCGAACGGTACTTCTACGGCCACAGCGGTTACTACCGCCAATATCACTACGGCGGGCACCTATTATTTCCGTTCGCTTTCCGGTACAGGGTGTTGGAGTACGCAGGGGTCCAGAGCGGTGACCCTGCTTACTGCGCCTAACCTGAGCGTACTGAGCACATCCTGTTCTTCGCCATGCCAGAACCTGCCTGCTACAGTAACGGTGAACTCCACAAGTATGGTAGCAGGCTCCTATACCGTTACCTATAGCCTTTCGGGTGTGAATTCCACCGTCAATGCTACTGCAGCCATAACAATGGCATCTAATACGGGTACATTCACAGTGCCGGGCGCACAAATGCCCAATGCAGGCGCTACTACCCTCACCATTACCGGTATAAGTAATGGCTGTAATACCGTGCCCGGCAGTGGCAATACGGCCGCATTCACGGTGAAGACCAACCCCGTAGTAACGAACTTCAGCACTATAGCGCCAACAATATGCCAGAGCACTACAGCAACGGTAACGGTGAACTCTACCACACTCTCGGCAGGCACATACACAGTTGTATACGGTCTTTCTGCGCCTAATGCGGCAGCGGGGCTTACGGCAACCCTCACCATGTCGGTAGGAACGGGTACATTCGCCGTGTCATCGGGATCGCTGGGCAATGCAGGGGCGACCACCATTACCATAACCAGTGTGCAGAACGCATCGTTATGCAGCGTTGCACCGGCATCGGGCAATACTGCATCGATAACTGTTTCGGCAGTGCCTAATGTGAGCAATTTCAGCACATCGGCATCATCGCCCTGCCTGGGCTTTGCATCTACAGTAACGGTAAACTCGTCTACACTTGGTAATGGCACTTTCACAGTGACCTATGACCTTACAGGAGCTAACGCCACTACGGGCAGTACCGCAACCTTGACAATGTCTGGCGGTACGGGCACCTTTACCACGTCGACCCTCGGTGTGGCCGGAGCGACCAACCTGACCATAACCAATGTGACCAATGCAGCGACCTGTAGCTCGGCGCCAGGCAGCGGAAACACCGCGGCTTTCAGCGTGAACTCGAATACCAGCTCTGTATCGGTGACAGGAGGTGGTACCTTCTGCGGCAGCGCTACGCTGAACGCATCGGGCGGTTCGGGCGGTACTATTTACTACCAGGGCACTACATCGGGCGGCACATCTACAGCTACGCCATCTACATCGCAGGGAGTGGCAACTTCCAATACTTACTATTTCAGGGAACGTTCTGTGGCGGGTTGCTGGGGTATACAGGGCAGTGCGTCCGTTACCATAGACCCCTTGCCCAATGTAAGCGACCTGAGCGTATCGGCAACATCGCCCTGCCAGAATGCGGCATCTACTGTGACCGTGAACTCATCGAGCCTGGGCGACGGCACATTCACTGTCACATACGACCTTACCGGCACCAACACCACGACCGGGGCTACGGCATCGCTTACTATGTCTGGCGGTACGGGTACCTTCAGCATACCCGGAGGGTCGCTGGGTACATCGGGCAGTACTACCATATCCATCACCAATGTACAGAACAGCTTCTTGTGCAACAGTGTGCCCGGCACCGGCAATACCGCGGCTTTCACCGTGAATGCCAACCCCACGGCAGTATCGGTAAGCGGTGGCGGCACTTTTTGTGGCAGCGCTATACTGAACGCATCGGGTGCAGGTGGTACCATCTACTACCAGGGTACTACATCGGGCGGTACGTCCACCACTACCGCCTCGATATCGGAAGTAGTGACATCGACCGGCACATATTATTTCAGAACACGGTCGGCAGCGGGCTGCTGGGGGCCGGAGGGCAGCGCATCTGTTACCATAAACCCTTTACCGACAGCGGTAAGCGTGAGCGGGGACGGTACCTTCTGTAACAGCACTACCATAAGTGCAACAGGTGGCGCCGGTGGTACCATATACTACCAGGGAACATTTACAGGGGGAACATCTACCACTACCCCAAGTACTTCGGAGAGTATAGCTACCAGCGGTACCTACTATTTCAGAGCACAGTCGGCAGCAGGCTGCTGGAGCAATGAGGGCAGCGCAGCGGTGACCATCAACTACAGCTCTGATGTGAGCAACTACAGCATGTCTTCGGCTACTGTATGTATGGGTACTGCGGCTACTGTGACCGTGAGCTCATCGAGCCTGGGAGATGGTACCTATACCATTATCTATGACCTGTCGGGCGGTACTACTGCTACGGGGCTTACGGCATCGCTGGTACTGACCGGCGGAACAGGGACCTTTAGCATTCCTGCCGGTTCTATCACCGGTACGGGCGCTACAACGGCCACTGTGACCAGTGTGCGCAATTCTTTCTCTTGTGATGCTACTCCGGCTAGCAATACGGTATCATTCAATGTTAACCCATTGCCAACTATCACATCGATAAGCGCATCGTCATCTATCGTGTGCATAGGTGCGCCGCTTACACTCACAGCAGTTGGCACTACAGGTACGGGCAGCCCTACATCGTTCAGCTGGGGCGGACCTAACTCGTTCAGCGCAGCTACGGCAACAGGCAGCACAGGTTTTACCGCAACTACTGCCGCAGAGAGTGGCGTTTACTCTGTGACCGTTACATATCCGGGTACGGGCTGTACAAGTATGCCTGCCACATCGGGCACTATAGATGTGAACGCAGTGCCTACCGTAGCGGATGTGACAGCAGATAACAATACCCTGTGTGTGGGTACTGCACTGACACTTACGGCTGGTGCCGTGACAGGAACAGGTACGCCATCGTACAACTGGAGCGGCCCTAACAGCTACAGCGCTACTACCAGTGCCAACAGTGCAGTATTCACAGCCACTACTACAGCGGCCAGCGGTGTGTATACTCTTGTTGTCACATATCCGGGAACAGGGTGCAGCTCTTCGCAGGTAACTACCTCGCCTGCTGTAACAGTGAACGCACTGCCTACAGTAGCAAGCATAGACGCTACACCAGGTACATTGTGCGTAGGCGAAACGATATCGCTGAGCGCGGGTGCGGTGACAGGCACAGGCACACCGACCTATAACTGGAGCGGACCAAACAGCTACAGCACTACCACCAGCGGCAACAGTACCAGCTTTGCGACAAGTACCACTGCGGCCAGCGGTGTGTATTCGCTCTCTGTTACTTACCCGGGAGCGGGCTGTACCAGTGCCGGTGTGGCTTCTTCGGCCATTACGGTGAACGCAGTGCCGAGCATTGCAGACATAACTGCATCGACAGACCTGATATGTACAGGTACGCTACTGACCCTGACAGCAGGAACACCGAGCGGTACCGGTAGTATCACATCTTATAACTGGACAGGGCCCAACTCTTACAGTACTACTACATCTTCTGGCAGCACATCGTTCACGCCGGGAACTACGGCCGCTACGGGTAACTATTCGCTGAGTGTGACCTACCCAGGTACCGGCTGTACCAGCCCGGTAGTGCAGACCTCTACTGTAGTGACCGTGAACGCAAAGCCTACACTATCGGGCATAACAGCTCTGCCATCGAGTCTGTGTATCGGTCAGACACTTACGCTGACCGCTAATGGTACAACGGGTACAGGTGGTGTGGTATCTTATGACTGGAGCGGCCCGAACTCATATAGCAGCTCTACCACAACATCGACACAAGGCATTACCATGGCTTCTACCTCTGAGAGCGGGCAGTACAGTGTTTCTGTTACTTTCCCCGGCACCGGATGTACAAGCAATGTGAGATCATCGACCGCAGTGACGGTGAACCCGCTTCCGGTGGTGTACAATGTGACCGGCGGCGGCGTGTACTGCCTGGGTGGTGGTGGCAGCGGCCTGCCTGTAGACCTTAGCGGATCGGAGACAGGCTACAGCTACCAACTGTATCGTGATGGAGCGACCCTTGGATCGCCTTTCATAGGAACAGGGTCGGCACTGAGCATGGGTACATTTACGGTGGCGGGTACATATAGCGTGCTGGCTACAACGCCCAAAACGTGTACGAGCAATATGGCTGACAGCGCAGTGATACAAGTGAGCCCGATACCTAACTACCATAACGTGACCGGTGGCGGTAACTATTGCTTTGGTACGGGTGGTGTTCCCATAGGACTTTCTGCCTCTGACGTGGGGGTGAGCTACCAATTGTACAGGGACGGTATAGCGGTAGGGTCGCTGGTCCTGGGTGACGGTAACCCGCTGACCTTCGGTAACTATAGTACAGATGGCAACTATACGGTAGTGGCCAACCCGGGATCGGTGTGTGTACGCACAATGACAGGTAGCGCTACAGTATTCACTTACCCTCTGCCAACAGTATATGATGTAAGCGGCGGTGGTACCATATGCGAGGGCGATGCGGGTGTGCATGTGAACCTGAGCTGGTCGGTACTGGGCATCAACTATCAGCTATACCTGTCGGGTGTGGGCATAGTGGGTGCGCCTGTGGCAGGAGCGGTATCCTCTCTTGATATGGGTGTAGTGAATGTGGCAGGTACCTATACCGTGCTGGCCACTAATGCAACTACAGGCTGCAGGAGCGACATGAACCTGAGCGCAACGGTATCGGTGAACCCGGCGCCTACACAATACACTGTGACAGGCGGCGGTACTACCTGCAACAATTCGGGTGCGGTATCGGTAGGTCTTGGCAACTCTGATAATGGTGTATCGTACCAGCTTTATAACGGATCGGTAGCGGTAGGTACTCCTGTAGCAGGTACAGGAGCGGCCATCACTTTCGGTTCGCAGAACGCAACAGGAGTATACAGTGTACGCGGCACCAATACGGTGACCACATGTGCCGGACCAATGAACTCAAGCGTGGTGGTAAGCATCAACCCATCGCCGGTAGCATATGCTGTGACGGGTGGCGGCCAATACTGCGCAGGCGGCAGCGGCTATACCATAGGCCTTGCCAATACGAATGTTGGTATATCATACCAGTTATATAATGGTGCTACCAGCGTGGGCTTGCCCATGGCGGGTACAGGTGCATCTATCAGCTTCGGCACCTTCACTGCAACGGGTACATATTCTGTACTAGGCACGAATATGCTTACCCTGTGTACCGGTCCGATGAACGGATCGGCCACGATATCTGTCAACTCATTGCCGGGTGTATATGATGTCACCGGTGGCGGACATTACTGCGTAGGCACTACAACAGGGGCAGCCGTGAACTTGTCGTTCTCGGAGACCGGGGTGAACTACCAGCTCTACAGGGGATCGACAGCAGTAGGTACCCCTGTTGCAGGTACTGGCTCTGCACTGAGCTTTGGCAACCAGCTGACAGCAGGTGTGTACACGGTACATGCCACTAATGCCACCACGGCCTGCGCCAGCGATATGAACAGCAGCGCCACCGTAGTGCCAGATCCGCAGCCAACGCAGTTCGCAGTGACAGGCGGTGGACATTTCTGCACAGGAGGTGGCGGCATGCCAGTGGGTCTTAGCGGATCGCAGAGCGGTATCAACTATCAATTGTATAATGGAACGCCTACCGTAGGCAGCCCTGTAGCAGGTACGGGCAGCGCTATCTCTTTTGGTAACCAGGCAACAGGCGGTACCTATACCGTACTGGCCACCAATGCACTCACTACCTGTACCAGCATAATGACAGGCTCTGCTACTGTAGTGGCCGACCCGCTGCCTACACAATATGTAGTGACAGGCGGAGGGCATTATTGCCAGGGTGGATCGGGTGTAGCTGTTGGTCTTAACGGATCGGATGCGAGCAATATCACTTATCAATTATACAACGGATCGACAGCAGTGGGTAGCCCTGTAGCGGGTACTGGCTTGGCCATCAGCTTTGGCAGCCAGACCGTTATGGCTTCTTATTCTGTAGTGGCCACAAATACCGTGACCGCATGTACGAGCAATATGTTCGGCAGTGTAGCGGTAGTTATAGATCCGCTGCCTACAGCACATACAGTGACCGGCGGCGGCGCATACTGCGCAGGCGGCAGCGGTGTACCTGTAGGACTGAACACATCGAACACGGGCATCAATTATCAACTGTATAATGGTGCATCGCCGGTGGGCGGTCCTGTGGCAGGTACGGGTGTGGCCATCAATTTTGGCAACCAGACGGCAACAGGTACTTATACGGTGCTTGCTACCAATAGCGTGACCTACTGTACCAATGCTATGGCGGGTAATGCAGTAGTATCGGTGAACCCACTGCCGACACAATACAACGTGAGCGGTGGCGGAAGCTACTGCGAGAATGGTACAGGTGTGCCTGTGGGGCTGGTAGGATCGCAGAGTGGTGTTTCTTACCAATTGTACAACGGAGCTACCGCAATGGGCAGCCCTGTGGGTGGTACAGGCTCGGCCATCAGCTTCGGCTCGCAGACACTTGCAGGTACCTATACTGTACTGGGTACGAATACTACCACACTTTGCAGCAAGGCCATGACGGCTAGCGCAACGGTGATAATGAACCCGGCACCTACCACTTATAGCATGACCGGTGGCGGTAGCTACTGCGCCGGCGGAACAGGTACGTCGGTAGGCCTGAGCGGATCGGATATAGGTATCACTTACCAGTTGTACAGGGGAAGTGCGCCTGTGACCTCGCTGAGCGGTACGGGCAACCCACTGAGCTTTGGCACATATACTGCCGCAGGTACTTATACGGTACTGGCAACGAACAATATAACAGCTTGTACAAAGGGTATGAACGGCACATCGGTAGTGGTGATAAACCCGCTGCCTACGCAATACAGCATGACAGGCGGCGGCGGCTACTGCAATGGCGGTACGGGTGTGACCGTGGGTCTGGGCAATTCTGAGGCAGGTGTGAACTATCAACTGTACAGAAGTGCAACATCGGTGGAATCGCCGGTGGCAGGTACGGGCAGCGCCATCAGCTATGGCCTGCAGACAACGGCAGGTACTTACTCTGTACTTGCGACCAATGCTACCACGGGTTGCACGCGCGCTATGAGTACGGTAACTATGGTAGTGGTGAACCCGCTGCCTATAGTATCGAGCGTGACAGGTGGCGGCGGCTACTGTACCGGCGGACCCGGTGCGCATATAGGTGTACTGGTTACCGAGACAGGTGTGAACTATCAGTTGTATCTCGGTTCTTCATCGATAGGCGCTGCAGTACCGGGCTCGGGCGGCGGAATAGACTTCGGTGAAATATATGTTGCAGGTACTTATACGGTTCGTGCTACGAATTCTTCAACAGGCTGTACATCGCACATGAGCGGCAGTGCAACAGTGATCGTGAACGTACCGCCTGTGGCCTATAGTGTAACAGGTGGCGGATCGTACTGCGCAGGTGGCAGCGGTGTAGCTGTGGGCCTGAGCAACTCTGCAAGCGGTGTGAACTATGCGCTGTACAATGGCTCGTCTGTAGTGACGACAATAGCAGGTACAGGCAGCGCTATCGCATTTGGCACACAGCTATCGGCAGGTACATATACAGTGCGCGCTACGAATGCCACATCGGGCTGTGTGACGAACATGACAGGCAGCGTGAGCGTGAACATAAATGCGCTGCCTACGGTATACAACATATCGGGCGGCGGCAACTACTGCCCCGGCTCCGGTGGGGTGAATATAGGACTGAGCGGCTCTAACGTTGGCATCACTTACCAATTGTATATGGGCAGTACGGCCGTAGGCGCACCTATAACAGGTACCAATGCTCCCATAAGCATGGGCGCATATACTACAATAGGTACATACTCTGCAGTAGCTACCAATGTGGTGACGGGTTGTACCAATAATATGACAGGCAGTGCATCGGTAGGACAGTACGCATTGCCAACGGTATACACTATGACAGGCGGCGGCAGCTACTGCAGCGGCAGCAGCGGTGTAGCTATAGGCCTTAGCGGATCGCAGGCAGGAGTTACTTACCAGTTGTACAATGGATCTACGGCCATGGGCTCGTTCGCAGGCACAGGCGCTGCACTGAGCTTCGGTATGGAGACCGCAACGGGTACTTATTCTGTACGCGCTACGAATAACACAACATCTTGCGCAAACAATATGACCGGCACGGCTACAGTAGGTGTGAACGCATTGCCGACCGTATACCTGGTGACAGGGGGCGGCGACTACTGCGCAGGCGGTATGGGATATACAGTGGTGCTGAATGGCTCGCAAAGCGGCATCAGCTACCAGCTATACAAGGATGGTGTGGCTACAGGAACTGCCATGAGCGGTACGGGGTCTTTCCTTGACTTCGGTATACAGTCGGCAGCAGGTTTCTATACAGTAAGGGCTACGAATGCTACATCGGGCTGTAACCGCACAATGGCAGGTACGGCAGAGATAGGCGTACTGCCTTTGCCAACAACATTCAGCGTGACAGGTGGCGGCAGCTACTGCGCAGGTGGCAGCGGCGTAGCGATAGGCCTTTCCGGATCTGCCAATGGTGTGAGCTATCGCCTGTATAATGGCAGCACACCTGTGGGCGCACTGATACCCGGTACAGGCGGCGCCATCACCTTCGGCTCTATGGCCGCAGCAGGAACCTATACAGTACAGGCTGTGAATACAGGTACGGGTTGTACCCGCGGCATGACAGGCAATGCGGTGGTGAGCATCAATACACTCCCTACAGCTTATACTGTGACCGGCGGCGGTGGCTACTGCTCAGGCGGTAACGGTGTGGCAGTAGGTATAAGCAACTCTGATATGGGCGTTAACTACCAGCTTTATTATAATGGTGTGCCTTCGGGTGTTATACTTTCGGGTACAGGTAGTGCGTTGAGCTTCGGGCTGAAAACTGCTACAGGTACCTATATGGTAAAAGGTACTACCAGCAGCACATCGTGTGTGAACAATATGACCGGATCGGTAACGGTGAGCATCAACCCTGCTCCGGCCACACACTCTGTAGCAGGTGGCGGCAGCTACTGCTCGGGCGGTGCTGGTGCCGAAGTGACACTAAGTGGTTCTAATGCCGGTGTGAACTATGTACTCTACAATGGTTCTACACCGGGTACTACAGTGGCCGGTACAGGCGCAGGTATCAGCTTCGGAATGCAGACATCAGGTTCTTACTCTGTAATGGCAGTGGATGCTACAACATCTTGCACCGCAGATATGACGGGCAGTGTGAGCGTATCTATGAACTCGCTGCCGGTGACCTATGTGGTGACGGGCGGTGGAGCTATGTGCGCAGGCAGTGCTGGTGTGAACATAAGCCTGTCGGGATCGGAAGGTAATACCAACTATACTCTTTATAACGGATCGGCATCAACGGGTATCACAGTGGCCGGTACAGGCAGCGCTATCAGCTTTGGTATGAACGCTGCTGCGGGTACATATTCGGTGCTGGCCACCAATAGTATGTCGGGCTGCGCGAATGGAATGACCGGAAGCGCTACCATAACAGTGAATGCACTGCCTGCACAGTACTCTGTGACAGGTGGTGGTAGTTACTGCGCAGGCGGTACAGGTTCTGTCATCAGCCTGTCGGGTACAGAAGCAGCTATACAGTATAACCTGTATAGGAATGGTATCGCAACAGGCACATCGCTGACAGGTAATGGCAGCGCAATGTCTTTTGCTCCTCAATTGACAGCAGGTAACTATACAGTAATGGCCGTGAATAACAGCACATCATGCACACGCGCCATGACAGGTAGCGCTGCGGTGTCGGTAGGTGCAAGCCCTGTGGCATACACGGTATCGGGCGGCGGCTCTTACTGTACAGGTGGGCCTGGTGTGAATGTGATGCTGAATGGTTCGGCGAGCGGCGTTACCTACAAGCTGTACAATGGCGCTGCGCAAGTGGGCAGCACAGTGTTCGGTACAGGTAGCGCTATCAGCTTCGGTATGCAGACAGCGGCAGGTACCTACACAGTACTTGCTACAAATACTACCTCATCTTGTACCGCCGCCATGACCGGCAGCGCAACAGTGATAATGAACACACCACCTGTAATACATGCTGTGACCGGTGGCGGTTCTTACTGCTCGGGTAGCACAGGTGTTAATGTAGGCCTGGCCAGCTCTCAGGCAGGTGTAAGCTATAAGCTATACAGAGGCGCTACACAGGTAGGCGCAGCTGTGAACGGCACAGGTGCAGCGATAGACTTTGGTGTGATGAGCGTAGCGGGTACCTATACAGTATCGGCTACCAATGTAGCTACCTCTTGTGCTGCAGCTATGAGTGGCAATGCCGTAGTGCAGGTGAACACACTGCCTGTGACACAAACGGTAATAGGCGGCGGTGCATACTGCAACGGTGGTACCGGTGTGGATGTGTCGCTGAGCGGCTCTGAAGCAGGTGTTAACTATCAGCTTTACAATGGAACGACCACAGTAGGCGGCCCTGTTGCTGGTACAGGCAATGTGCTGTCGTTCGGTCAGCAGATGACCGTAGGTACTTACTCTGTACGCGCTATGAATGCAAGCACGTCCTGCGCGCGTGATATGACCGGCACTGTGCCGGTGAGCATCAATACTCTGCCTGCAGTATATGCTGTGACAGGTGGTGGCAACTATTGTGCCGGTGGTACAGGTATGGCTATTTACCTGAGCGGATCTGAAACGGGTGTTACTTACCTTGTATACAGGGACGGTGCTCAGGTAGGTGTAGTGACAGGTACTGGCTCTGATATCAACTTCGGAACACAGACAATGGCCGGTAACTATACCGTGATGGCCGAGAACTTCAGCACACATTGTACCTCTTCTATGACAGGCAGCGCTACCATAGGTATCAATGCAGCGCCTGTGGCATATACTGTATCGGCAGGTGGTACATACTGCGCAGGCGATGCCGGTGTGAATGTAACACTGGGCGGATCGGAAGCAGGAGTGAATTACAGGCTGTACAATGGTGCTACGGCAGTGGGCAGTATAGTAGAGGGTACAGGCTCTGCCATCAGCTTTGGCATGCAGGCTGCAGGTACCTATACAATAAAGGCAACCAATGCTGTTACTTCCTGCACCTCTGCAATGAGTGGTTCTTCTTCCATAGCTATGAACGCACTGCCTAATGCATATAATGTAACAGGCGGCGGTGCCTACTGTGCCGGTGGTACGGGTATGCCAGTGGGCCTGAGCAATTCGCAGACAGGCGTGACATACAAACTCTATAATGGTGCTGCACAGGTAGGTGTAGCTATATCGGGCACAGGTGGCGCTATCACATTCGGTAGCCAGCAGACGGGTGTATACACCGTAGTAGGCACCAGCAGCGCTACAGGTTGTGCCAGGAATATGAACAACGCTGTGACGGTGAGCACTCACGAGCAGCCAACGGCCTTCGATGTGACAGGCGGCGGCAGCTACTGTGCAGGTGATAACGGTGTAGCTATACTGCTTGGCGGATCGCAGGCCGGTATCAACTATCGCCTGTATAGAGGTGCGACCGCTATAGGTAGTGCGGTGGCCGGTACAGGTAGCGCTATCGCGTTCGGTATGCAGACAACAGCGGGCAACTACACAGTTAAGGCCACTAATGCTACCACAGGCTGTACAGCTACGATGGCGGGTAGTGCAGATGTAATGATAAACATACTGCCTGCTACCTATGCAGTGACAGGTGGTGGCAGTTACTGTGCCGGTGGTACAGGTGTAGCGGTAGGCCTGGCCGGCACAGATGCCGGAGTATCTTACCAGCTATACAATGGCACTACCGCGATAGGCGATGCTGTGACGGGCAATGGCGCTATATCGTTCGGGGCACAGACAGCGGCAGGTACATATAAGGTGCGTGCTACTGATATGACGACATCTTGCGCTACAGATATGACAGGCACTGTTGCAGTGAGCATCAATGCACTGCCGGTAGCATATACACTCTCTGGCAGCAGTACTGGCTACTGCGCAGGTAGCGCCGGTGTACAAGTAACGCTTGAGAATTCGCAGATAGGTGTTTCTTACCGCCTGTACAACAATGCTACTGCATCGGGCAGTGATATGGCAGGTACTGGCAGCAGCCTGAACTTTGGTAACAAGACAGCCACAGGCACTTACTCTGTACTGGCCACCAATACCATTACAGGTTGTACATCAGTGATGAGCGGTATGCCTACGGTCTCTGTTAATGCACTGCCTTCGCTCTACTCTATGACAGGTGGTGGCAGCTACTGTGCCGATGGTGCAGGTGTGGCCGTAGGGTTGGTAGGCACTCAGACAGGTGTGGGCTATCAATTGTATAAGGGTGTTGTAGCTACAGGCAGCGCAGTGGCCGGTACCGGTAATGCCATCAGCTTCGGTGTGTTGCCCGCAGGTATCTATACTGTTAAGGCTACCAATAATGCTACAAGCTGTAAGAACAATATGATGGGTAGTGTAGCCGTAGTGTCCAACCCATTGCCTGCGACCTATGCTGTAACAGGCGGTGGCCAATACTGTGCCGGTGGTGCCGGGGTGAGTGTAAGCCTTGCCAACTCTGCTACGGATGTAGAATATCAGCTTTACAATGGCGCTACCATGGTAGGAACTGCAATAGCAGGCAATGGCGGATCGCTGAGCTTTGGTATGCAGACCGCAGCAGGCACATACTCTGTAAGGGCTACTAACCCATCTACTACATGTGCTGCCAATATGAGCGGCAACGCTACTGTAGGCATCAATGCAGCCCCTGCAGGGCAGACCGTAACAGGTGGCGGCGCACTTTGTGCAGGTAGTGCAGGCATAGTGATGGGCCTGGGTGGCTCTGAGACAGGTGTGAACTATCGCCTGTACAAAGGCAGTGTAGCAGTAGGCAGTGTACTGGCAGGTAATGGTGGTGCGCTGAGCTTTGCCGCTGTAACTACTGCGGGTACATACACAGTGCTGGCAACGAATGCCACTACATCTTGCGCCAAAGCAATGACCGGCAGCGCTACAGTGATAGTGAACGAACTGCCTGCGGTATTCGCAGTGACAGGTGGTGGTGCTTATTGCGAGGGTGGCGCAGGACTGGCCATAGGCCTGAGCGGATCGGCAAGTGGTGTGAACTACAGGCTGTACACAGCTAGCGGTATCGTAGCAACTGCGCCGGGTAATGGTGATATAGTGAACTTTGGCCTGCAGACAACTGCCGGTACCTATACCGTACAGGCCGTGAACGCAACTACAGGTTGTGTACGCAATATGAGCGGCAGCGCGGCGATATCTGTGACACCATCTGTGATACCTGCGGTAGATGTGGCATCTGCTAATGAGGTTTGCGCAGGTACTACCGTTGTATACACTGCTACACCTACCAATGGCGGAACATCGCCTGCGTACCTGTGGAAAGTGAACGGCGTTACAATGAGTGTGGCATCGGGTATGTTCAGCTATATACCTGCCAATGGCGATGTGGTGAGTGTGACGCTGACCAGCAGCGCTAATTGCGCATCTCCTTCTACGGCCATGGCAGCTACAACAATGGTAGTAAGAGCCAACCAGACACCTGTAGTGACCGCAACGGTATCTGTACCGGGCGATACGGTGTGTAAGGGTAATACAGTGACATTCTCTGCCACTGCACTGTACGGTGGCGATGCGCCTGTGTATGAGTGGGTGCGGAATGGTGTGGTAGCATCTACAAACCAGGTATACGCCTATGTGCCAGACAATGGCGATGTAGTGTACTGCCGTCTTACCAGCAACTACGAATGTGTAAGCACTGCAATGGTAAGCAGCGACAGCCACACTATGAATGTGCTGGCCCCTACAGCGCCATCGGTACTGATAACAGCTAACCCGGGCACGAAGATCGCAAGGGGACAGTCGCTGACGCTGACAGCAGTGGCAAGCAATACTTACCAGCCATCGTACCAGTGGTACATCAATGGCGCTGCGGTGCAGGCCGCTACCAGCACTACATTCACATACAGCAACTATAATGATAAGGACACAGTGACATGCCGCGTTGCCAACAATACGGTATGCGGCGAGTTCGCTGCCTTCAAAACAGTGCTGATAAATGTGAACGAGATGGCGGTGTCGAACACTGTATCAACTGCGTTCGATGTGCATGTAATGCCTAATCCATCGAATGGCAGGTTCTTCATACGCGGCACTGTAAATGGTCTTGCCAACGGCAAGGTGGATGTAGAAGTGGCCAATATGCTGGGCCAGGTGGTATACAAAGGCCAGGCAGATGTGCGCGGCGGTAATATAGATACCCAGGTAGACCTCGGAAACGGGCTGGCCAATGGCATGTACCTGCTGAACCTTCGTACGGAGACCGACGGGCGTATATTCCACATCACTGTGGCACAGTAATATAGGAAGCAGATCTTTTTAGGGCAGGGGGCTTTTCGGCTCCCTGCTTTTTATTTTACCTTTGCAGCATCATGTCTGGTATATCTAATTTCGACCCTAACTCAGTAGGGCTTAAGTCAAACAACATCTTTGGTCTTCCGTTCAGCGAGGAAGAATCGGCACTGGTACTGCTGCCGGTGCCATGGGAGGTGACCGTATCTTATCGTACGGGTACGGCCAGGGGGCCGGAGAACATATTCAGCGCGGCTATGCAGGTGGACCTTTATGATCCCGATGTAAGGGACGGCTGGAAGAAGGGTTTTCATATGCTGCCGGTAGATAAGATAATACGCGGCAAGAGCGACTACCTGCGTCAGTGTGCAGAGCTGATAATATCGCACATGACAGAGGGCGGAGCTGTGGACGACAATGTGCAGCTATGCAAAAAAATGACCGAGATAAACAACGGTGGCAAGATGCTGCGCGACTGGGTATATGAAATGACATCGTCGCTGCTGAAAAAGGGTAAGAAGGTAGGGCTGATAGGAGGTGATCATAGTACACCGCTCGGGTTCATAAAAGCGCTGGGAGAGATGCATGGAGAGATAGGCATACTGCAGATAGATGCCCATGCCGACCTGCGTATAGCCTATGAGGGTTTCACATACTCGCATGCATCTATAATGTACAACACACTGAACGAGGTGCCACAGGTAAGTAAGCTGGTGCAGGTAGGTATACGCGACTACTGCGATGAGGAGCTGGATATGATAAACGAGAGCAACGGCCGCATAGTAACTTTCTTTGACCGTGATATAAAGGCTCGCCAGTACGAGGGAGATACATGGAAGGCCATTTGTGATGATATAATAGCTGCGCTGCCACAGAAGGTGTACATCAGCTTTGATATAGATGGGCTGGACCCCAAGCTGTGCCCCAATACGGGTACGCCTGTACCGGGTGGCTTTGAGACAGAGCAGGTGTTCTACCTTTTCAGACAACTGCACAGGGCGGGGAAGGAGCTTGTGGGCTTCGATGTGAACGAGGTGTCATGCGGCAGCCATTCGGGAGATGGTATAGATGCCATAACCGGCGCCAGGGTGCTCTTCAAACTTTGCAATTTTATGGTAGCCTAGAGGATGCCGATATTCTTTATTCTAACAGAACAGGCCGCGATCGCGGCCTGTTCTGTTGTTAAGTAAGTTAATCGTCGCGGCGGCCCAGGTATACCGATATGAAGTATACGAGCTGTGCCACAGAGGCCAGGGCAGCTACAAGGTAGGTACGGGCAGCCCATTGCAGGGCATCGGCAGCCTTGTCGTGTTCCTGGGGAGAAGTGAGGTGTGTGGTCTCCATCCATTTAAGGGCGCGGGCACTGGCATCGTACTCTACGGGGAGCGTGATGAGCGAGAAGAGGGTAGACATGGCGAAGAGGGCTATGCCAATGAGCAGGATGGTCTGGTTGCCACCGCCAAAACCCATGACACCAAGGCCCGCCAATATGACCCATTGCCCCAGTGTGGTGCTTACCTGTACCACAGGCACCAGCGTACTGCGGAGCTGTAGCATACTATATGAGCGGGCATGCTGTACCGCATGGCCACATTCGTGGGCGGCCACTGCGGCAGCAGATATGCTGCGACCCGAATAGACATCGGGGCTGAGGTTCACGGTCTTGTTGGCAGGGTTGTAGTGGTCGGACAGGAAGCCCTCGGATGTGGTGACACGCACATCGTTGATGCCATTTTCGCGCAGCATACGTTCGGCCACCTCGCGGCCGCTAAGGCCCTGCGAGAGCGGTATCTGGCCATACTCGGTGAATTTGCGTCTCAGTGTAGCGCTTACGGCCATTCCCGCAAGGAACAGAACACCCATAAGCAAATAATATCCCATCATTTTGTTTGCTCTTTTTATAGTATACCATCAAATAGCTTACCAAAGTAAAAATGGCAGATATTAGTCTGAACCTTGATTTGAAGGATAGCTTGATAGCCATGATCGGGGATATAACATTTTTTTGCTGCGATTTATTGAGGGTCAATTTGTTGTAGCAGTTTTACCTCGGTTTAGTGAAGCCCCTCCCGGCCTGCCCCAAGGGGAGGAGATGGGATGTATGTGTATGTACAAAGTGAAGGAGCCAAACAGAAGTGACATAGTGTGTAGGAGAGGTGCATGTATTGGTTCGATACTTGATGTACTTGTTTGTGCCGACCTCGCAAAGAGGTGGTTGGGACGATGCATAAAAAAATAGAGGTCATTATGACCTCTATTTTTCATTATATATGTGGTGGCAAAGTAGCTACTAGAATACGGGCAATGGTGCAAGACCGCCGAAGGCCAGTATGGACACGGCTATGATACCGAGTATGAAGGCTGCGATGCCGTAGCCTTTTTTGCTGAAGTTCCTGTTGGAGAAGCCGAGGAAGCCGAACAGTATGGCGCCTATGGCGAATATGGGCAGGAAGAAACCGAGAATGGCGAAAATGAAGGCTATGGTGCTGACCTGGCCCCTATAAAGCATGCGCACAAAGGTGCCGGATGGAGAGCGGGTCTCTTGCAGGGTAGAGAGCATTTCGGCTACCTGGGCGTTGCGGGCATCGGCACCGGTGGCAGATGATGTGGTAGTGGCTGCGGCGGTAGTGCGTACCACGGCATGTTTTTTCATAAGGAAACCTGCATGAGTGGTGGCAGGTGCGAAAAATGAGATAGTAATGATAAGAAGGAAGAGTATCCTGTTCTTCATAAAGCGGAAATTATGGTTTCAAATATACAGTTTTATGGACACCTTATATAGGGTTCAGTAACAAAAAATTATGAGGGGCCGGGTGGGAGAGTTGTTTTCGCTTGCGGGCTAATTGAAGTAACTTTGCCGCCTTAAACTATACGATAATATGAAAATGGACAAAGTGCTGGGCAAGCTGGGTATAGAAAAGGTGAACGAAGGAGCCGCAACAGGCGCCGAATGGCTAAAGGCCAAGGGCGAAAAAATAGAATCTTTCTCGCCGGTGGATGGCAAGAAGATAGCCGCCGTGACCACCGTGACCCGCGAGACCTATGATGCTGTGATAGACAAGGCACAGCAGGCATTTGCCGAATGGCGCATGTGGCCCGCGCCCAAGCGCGGCGAGGTGGTGCGCCAGGTAGGCGAGGCACTGCGCAAATACAAGGAGCCGCTGGGCAAACTGGTATCGTACGAGATGGGCAAGAGCCTGCAGGAGGGCTATGGCGAGGTGCAGGAAATGATAGATATATGTGATTATGCAGTAGGCCTGTCGCGCCAGCTCTATGGCCTGACGATGCATAGTGAGCGCCCGCTGCATCGCATGTACGAGCAGTGGCATCCGCTGGGTGTAGTAGGTGTGATAAGCGCATTCAACTTCCCGGTAGCGGTATGGAGCTGGAACAGCATGATAGCTTTTGTGTGTGGTAATACCTGTGTATGGAAACCGTCGGAAAAGACGCCGCTGTCGGCCATAGCTTGCCAGAATATAATAGCAACAGTATTCAAGGCCAATAACGTACCCGAGGGTGTGTGTGGCCTGGTAGTGGGCGGCCGCGATACGGGCGAATGGATGAGCAGCGATACAAGGGTGCCACTGGTATCGGCCACGGGATCGACAAGAATGGGCAAGGCTGTGGGCGCTACGGTGGCTGCACGCCTGGGCCGGTCGCTGCTGGAGCTGGGTGGCAACAACGCCATCATAGTATCAGAGCATGCCGACCTGAACATAGCGCTGCGCGCGGCCATATTCGGTGCGGTAGGTACAGCAGGCCAGCGCTGCACCACTACACGCAGGCTGATGATACATTCATCGGTATATGATGCCTTCAAGAAGAAGCTAGTAGCGGCTTACAAGCAACTGGTGATAGGCGATCCGCTGGATGAGAACACGCATGTGGGCCCACTAATAGACAAGGACGCTGTAGCGGCCTATACCAACGCCATAGCTCAGGTAAAAAAAGCAGGCGGCAAGGCTGTAGTGGCCGGCGGCGTACTGGAAGGTGAGGGCTACGAGAGCGGCTGCTATGTAAAGCCCTGCATATTTGAGGTGCAGAACGACTGGGAAGTGGTGCAGCATGAGACCTTTGCGCCTATACTGTACATAATGAAATTCGATGTGCTGCAGGATGCGATAGCCATGCAGAACAATGTACCGCAGGGCCTGTCTTCGTCTATAATGACGCTGAACATGCGCGAGTCGGAACTGTTCCTGTCGCACGCGGGCAGCGATTGCGGTATCGCCAATGTGAACATAGGCACCAGCGGCGCAGAGATAGGTGGCGCATTTGGCGGTGAAAAAGAAACAGGTGGCGGCAGGGAGAGCGGGTCGGATAGCTGGAAGGCATATATGCGCCGCCAGACGAACACCATAAACTGGAGCGACCAATTGCCACTGGCACAGGGTATAAAATTCAGTGTATAAGTATTTGATGATAGATATAGAAAAATGCGGCATTTTTGTGCCGCATTTTTTGTGTGTACACTTTTTATAAAATATACCCGATGAGGAAGTTATTGCTGATATGCTGCCTGTGTATAGCCGCAGGTGCAAGAGGGCAGGTGAGCGAGGAGGCCGTGAAGCCACTTATAAAGCAGCGGCTGTACAGTTGCTTCGAGGTAGAATACAATGCCGTGATCGAGGTGCAGCGCCTGTACCGTGAAGGGAAGACAGATACTATGGATGCGCTGATAGGCTTCTGGCAGCGGCATTGCCAGATGACCGAGCGAGTTTTCTCTATAGGGCTGCTGAACAGTATAAGGAAGGGAGACTTCAACGAATATATAAGCAGCAACAACTTTCTGATGCCGAGAGAAAGGCCGGTGGCCATAGACAGCGATGTGTACAGGCCCGGCATACTGGCTATGCTGAACGACTACAAAGCAGCAGGCAAGGGCAGCATATTTGACAGGAGCTATACGGCCTGGGAGAAAAATAATTATGCATACCCGAAGAACGTAACGGAGTTCTACGACTTTTACGAGCGTTATTATAATTTCCTGAGGGAAATGGCGAGGGATCTGCAGGGGAAGCGTAAGTACACACCTGTGGAAGACTTCCTGCTGCGGTATTATGCCGACCCCAAGGGGGTAAGCTATGCCGAACTGGACTCTGTGCTGTATAACGGATCGATATTGTATGATGTGTACCACGACTACAAGAAGTATGACAAGAGTATACAGGGATACAGCTATG
This sequence comes from Nemorincola caseinilytica, assembly GCF_039540515.1. NCBI lineage: Bacteria > Pseudomonadati > Bacteroidota > Chitinophagia > Chitinophagales > Chitinophagaceae > Nemorincola > Nemorincola caseinilytica. The sequence goes on from NZ_BAABFA010000015.1 coordinate 145,151, forward strand.
GCATGACCGCAGGGATATGGGTGCCCACCGATAAACTGGCGCTACTGGGCAACCACCCGAGCTTCGGTTTCAATATGGGTGGGAAGACCTATAAGACGGCATGGGATATGGTGGTAGGGTTCAGGACGAACAGGGCAGCGAATACCTATATGGTGTATACGGAAGATTCGCTGTATTCTACGAATTATTTCTTTGGGGCGTACCTGGGTATGGATGTGACGCATACCCTGTGGCAGAGGGGCAAGCATCAGCTGGACCTGTTGTGGGGCATAGGATATGAGGGCATACAGACACTGAATGAAATAGATGAGACACGGAAGGGGAGCTCTACCATAGACCACTACCTGAACATATGGTATGTGAACCCGGGAGTGGGGTATAAGCTGTATGTACGGAACAAAGTGAGGGGAGAAACACGAAAATTCTCTTACCTGGCGCTGCAGGGCAGATACTATATAACGGATATAAGGAACAGAGGCGGTACCGACCTGCACGGCAACTATTGTACCATAGGGCTGGTGTATGGCGCCTACAGCCACACTTACAGCAAATACCCGCACCTGAAATAGGCCCTGTGGATGCGGGGCGGATATGCGCTATAGAGGTATGACCGGTATGGTGATGCACCTTAACAAAATATTGCACATTCTGTGGTCATATGGTATTATATTTGGTGTACAAACCACAGACATGGAAAAAGAGAAAAATAAAATACTGCTTGTAGAGGACGATACTAATTTTGGACAGGTACTGAAAAGCTACCTGGAGCTGAACGATTTTGTTGTAGAGCTGGCCCGCGATGGTATACTGGGCCTGGCTGCCTTCCGCAGGGAGCGTTTCGATGTGTGCCTGCTGGATGTGATGATGCCGAACATGGATGGCTTCACGCTGGCAGAGGAGATACGCAATGTAGACCCGGATGTGCCGCTGTTCTTCCTATCGGCCAAGAGCATGAAGGAGGACATACTGCAGGGCTACAAGCTGGGCGCCGACGACTATATAACCAAGCCTTTTGACAGCGAAGTGCTGCTGCTGAAGATAAAGGCCATACTGAAGCGCAACCAGGAAATGCATGACAAGAACCACTCTCAGGTGGAGTTCAATATAGGTGGTTACCATTTCAACAGCAAGCTGCGCACGCTGAAGCATGGCGCGGATACCAATACGCTGTCGCCGAAGGAGAACGAGCTGCTGCTGATGCTGTGCGAATACAAGAACGACCTGCTGCCTCGCGAGACCGCGCTGAAGCGCATATGGGGCAGCGATACCTACTTCAACGGCCGCAGTATGGACGTATACATTGCCAAGCTGCGCAAGTACCTGAAAGAGGATAGCTCTGTAGAGATAGTGAACATACATGGTAATGGCTTCCGCCTGGTGGTGCCGGAATAGTGTACCGTGTGGATATTATATTGGGAAAAGGGGCCGTACGGCCCCTTTTTTATGTGCGTGCAACAGTAACGGACAGATAAAGATGGACCATATTATCATTGCCATGCTGTATCTTTGCAGCGCAATTTTATATTATCTAACACCTAAAAAATAAAAAGTAAATGAAAATTACTGTAGTAGGCGCCGGTGCTGTAGGCGCTACCTGCGCAGATAACATTGCCCGCAGGGAACTGGCCGAAGAACTGGTGATACTGGACATCAAGGAAGGTTTTGCAGAAGGCAAGGCGCTGGATATAATGCAGACAGCATCGCTGTGCGGTTTCGATACCCGCGTAAAGGGTGTTACCAATGACTATGCTGCAACTGCAGGCTCGGATGTGGTAGTTATCACATCGGGTATACCCCGCAAACCCGGCATGACGCGCGAGGAGCTGATAGGCACTAACGCACGCATAGTAGAGACAGTATGCAAGAGCGCGCTGGAATACTCGCCTAATGCTATAATAGTAGTGATATCGAACCCGATGGACACTATGACCTACCTGGCGCTGAAGGCCACAGGCCTGCCAAAGAACCGAGTGATAGGCATGGGTGGTATACTGGATAGTGCACGCTTCAAGTGCTACCTGCAGAAAGAGCTGGACTGCTCTGCCAACGACCTGCACGCTACAGTGATAGGCGGCCATGGCGATACTACCATGATACCCCTGACACGCCTGGCCACGCTGAACGGTACTCCGGTATCGAACATGCTGAGCGCGGATACGCTGAAGCAGGTAGCTGCCGACACTATGGTGGGTGGCGCTACGCTGACGAAGCTGCTGGGCACATCGGCATGGTATGCACCGGGTGCTGCAGGAGCCGAGCTGGTAGAGTCGATAGTGCGCAACCAGAAGAAAGTATTCCCCTGCTGCGTATCGCTGGAAGGCGAATATGGCCAGAACGATATATGCCTGGGCGTGCCTGTAGTGATAGGCAGCAACGGCTGGGAAAGCATAATAGACTACAAACTGAACGAGGAAGAAATGGCCGCGTTCAATAAGTCGGCAGAGGCGGTTCGCAACATGAACCAGGTGCTGGATACGCTTGTTGCTTAATTAGCTGATAAGCTGATGTGATAATTAGCTGATGATATATATGTAGAGCCGCTTTGAGAGCGGCTCTACTTTTTTGCCCAATACTGTTGGGCGAGATCTTACAAAAAGAAAGAAGCCGCATTAGCGGCTTCTTTCAGTATAGTGGGACATCAGCTTATCAGCTAATTACTTCATCAGCTGATTTTATTTCAGCTTGAAGGCTTTTTTCACTTTTGCTACATAGTCCAGTTTCTCCCATGTGAAGAGCTCTACCTTCATTTTCTTGGTCTTGCCATCGGCGCTCTTGAAGGTCTTGTCTACGGTAACGGGTACACGGCCCATGTGGCCATAGGCGGCGCATTCGCTATACATAGGCTGGCGCAGCTTCAGGCGCTCTTCTATGAAATAAGGACGCATATCGAACACGCCTTCCAGTATCTTAGCTATCTGACCATCGTTCATGTCTACCTTGGCAGTGCCGTAAGTGTTCACATACAGACCCATGGGCTGGGCCACGCCTATGGCGTATGATACCTGCACCAGTACTTCGTCGCACACACCGGCAGCAACGAGGTTCTTGGCTATGTGGCGGGTAGCGTATGCTGCAGAGCGGTCTACCTTGCTGGGATCTTTACCAGAGAACGCACCGCCACCGTGTGCGCCCTTGCCACCGTATGTATCTACGATGATCTTGCGGCCGGTGAGGCCGGTATCGCCGTGTGGGCCACCTATCACGAACTTGCCTGTGGGGTTGATGTGGTACTTTATCTTTTCGTTGAAGAGATGCTTGTACTGAGGGTAGCTCTTCAGGATGCGAGGTATGAGTACTGTCTTCACATCTTTCGTTATCCTTTCCTGCATGGCCTTTTCTTCAGCGAAATCGTCGTGCTGGGTAGAGATAACTATGGCGTCTATGCGTACGGGCCTATTGTTGTCGTCATATTCCAAAGTTACCTGGCTTTTTGCGTCGGGACGCAGATACTTCATCTGCTTGCCTTCGCGGCGTATAGCCGAAAGCTGGAGGAGCAGGTTGTGCGCGAGGTCGAGCGCGAGGGGCATATAGTTGGCCGTTTCGTTGGTAGCATAGCCGAACATCATACCCTGGTCGCCGGCACCCTGGTCTTCTTTCTTCTTGCGCTCTACACCTTGGTTGATGTCTGCAGACTGCTCGTGTATGGCAGAGAGCACACCGCAGGAATGGGCTTCGAACATGTATTCGCTTTTGGTATAGCCTATCCTGGCTATCACCTCGCGGGCTATTGTCTGTACGTCTATGTAAGTGTTACATTTTACTTCGCCTGCCAGTACTACCTGTCCGGTAGTTACCAGCGTTTCGCATGCTATTTTGGACTGGGGGTCCCATGCAAGGAAATTATCAACGAGAGCGTCCGATATCTGGTCGGCGACTTTATCGGGGTGTCCTTCCGACACGGATTCTGATGTGAATAAATAAGGCATTGTTCGTACTATATTTTTTTGGTGAAATAATCAATAAAAAAAATGGTCGGGTGCAAATGTAGGAATTGTTATGTGTTTTTCAGTTTTTTTCATAGCAGTTGCATTCAAAGCCCCGGTTATTTACCGGCAGATGAGATATTGTGCATATTGCAGCTACACAGATAAATGGTGTGCCGGCGCACCTGCCCGAATTTCCTTGCTGTTTTGTCGGCTTTCGCATATTATATCATAGATTTGCATGTATATTTACGCATAATGAATATGACACGATACCTTATCTGGTCGGTAGTATACCTATTGCCCTTCGTGGCTACCGCACAAAAAGCCATTAATGTGCAGGAGGGCATGACCTCGCGCGAGCGGAACTACCGCACATTCTCACCACAATATAAAAAGGTCTCAGAGGAGGCGCTGCAAAAGAACACAGGTTATGAGCAGCACCCCGAGCTGGGTATGCTCTTTGCCGGGGCGCCTGCGGCGGATTGCTACGAAGTGCTGGGCTCGCGTACCGAGATGTCGAAGACATTTGTAAAGGAAGGCACCAATGGCACCGAGATACTGCAGCAGACCAGCAGCCATTCTATGCACTATAAAGATGCAAGCGGCAGGTGGATGACCATAAAGACACAACTGCAACAGGTAGGTAAGGGTATATATGCTGCTACAGAGCAGCCCGTGCCTGTGACCATAGACATGCAGGCCGGCCATACGGCCCTGGGCAGGGCAGATGTGGATGTGATATTCAACAATGGGCTGGAGCTGGTATATGTGGCGCCTGACGGCAGGGAGACATCCCTGGGCCATGCCGACCTGGGCAAGCATACAGCAGGCGATGATGGCGTATATGTGACCGATGTGTGGCCCGGTGTGGATATGGAGGTATATGTTGCCCGTGGTACTGCGAAGACCAACTTTTATATAAAACATGCCATGCCTGCATATGCCGCAGGCAAGCTGCTGGTAAGGGATCACTGGAAGACGGACGGATATGCGATATATGCACCTGAAAAGAAGGGCTATAAAGGCAATATAGAGATACGCAATAGTGCAGGCAAGGCAGAATACCTGGTATCTGCGGCGACGGCCTATGAGCAGAACGATGTGCAGCATACGCTGCAAATGATAGGGTACGACATAGATGGCAATACGGTGGACATAGTGCTGCCCGGCGACTACCTGAACAGGGGTGCGAGCGCATACCCTGTAGTGATAGACCCGCTGGTGACGACCGCAACGGCATCGGCAGTGGGCGGGTCGTCCTACAGCCCATCGAATACAGTGAGCTGCAATTATGTGAACGCTGCCACCGTACCACCGAATGTGACGGTGACAGATGTGCGCTGGTCGTTCAACTATGTGGCGAGCGGTGGCGCTCTGCTGCTGAACGGCGCCATAGACTTTATGCAGGGTACCTGCCGCAGCCCGAGCGTGGCCGGTTTTTTCTGGTTCTGCAACCTGGCAAGCGCGGGAACGTGTACGGGTACCAATGTGTCCATTTTTTCAGACATAGCATCGTGTATACCTGCACCACAGTGCCCATCTTACCCGCTGAACCTGACCATGAGGTTCTACCAGAACTTTGCCACTACGGCGCCATGTGCATCCACCTACATTTCTGCAGGGTCGCCGCTGACGATAACGGTATCGGGGCGTACGGTAGAGACAACACCTGTGACCATAACCAGCGGTGCGAACTCGATATGCCTGGGGCAATCGGTAACACTTTCTACTACGCCCAGCTTCGGCGTGCCGCCATATAGCTATTCATGGAACCCCGGTGCTACACCCGGCAACCCGGCGACGCTATCGCCAACCACATCGACCAACTATACGGTGACCGTAACGGATGCATGCGGACAGACCGCAGAGGCAACGCAGGGTGTCACCGTTACGCCTATAGCGCCCATCAACGGTACGCTGATAATGTGCGTAGGTGGTACCACCACACTGTCGCACCCATCGGGGCCGGGAGTGTGGACGAGCCTGGACCCATCGGTAGCAGTGATAGGGCCATCTACAGGTGTGGTGACAGGTATAGCCGCAGGAACTTCCCTTATATCTTTCAAGACACCGGCAGGCTGCTATGCTACCACTATAGTGACCGTACTGGCCATGCCGGGCAGCATAACCGGTGTGATGGACATGTGCGTGGGCAACAGCACTACACTGAGCAACCCGCTACCGGGCGGCACATGGGCCAGCAGTAACCTGCCGGTGGCCGTGGTAGGCGGTGGTACCGGCCTGGTGACAGGCATTTCGCCGGGTACATCTATGATAACTTATACCACCAGCCCGGGCTGTACCGCTACCGCAGTAGTGACGGTGTATGCCAACCCATCGATAGCATCGGTGGTGCAGACGAACCCTACGGGCTGTGGCGCTACAGATGGTACTATATCGCTGCTGGGGCTGGCACCGGGTGTCACCTATACTGTGACCTATACCTTTGGAGCAACGCCGGTAACAGTGTCCCTGACAGCAGATGGCAGTGGTACGGTAGTGATAACGGGTCTTTCGGCAGGGACGTATACCGGAATATCGGTGACATCGCCGCAGGGATGTACGGGAGTGACGCATGGGGCCATTACCCTTACCGACATAGGCGCGCCACCTGCGCCTACACCAACATCGAACTCGCCGATATGTGATGGTGGCACCCTGACACTAAGTGTGACATCGGTACCGGGCGCGACATTCAGTTGGACGGGGCCGGCGGGCTTCGCATCGGTTCTGGCTAACCCCATCATTTCCCCGGCCACTGCCGCCAACGCAGGTGTGTATACCGTGACGGCAACAGCATCGGGCTGTGTATCGCTGCCGGGTATGGTAACAGTGGTGATAAACCCCATACCGCACATAAACGATATACAGTTCACCGACCCGGTAACATGTGGCGGCAACGAGGGCACCATTACCCTGACAGGACTGGTACCCGGTGTGACCTATAATGTAGCCTATGTGTATAACGGCGTAGCCGTAACAGTACCTATAGTGGCCGATGAGCTGGGCAATGTGGTGATATATGGTCTGAAGCAGGGAACATATACAGGTATCTTCGTAGAATCGTTCACATGCGTATCGAACGTGACAGGGCCTGTGACATTGACAGACCCACCACCACCGCCCAAGCCTACGATAAGCAGCAATGCACCTATATGTGTGGGACTGGCACTACAGTTGTATGGTGCGGATGCGAAACCGGGCGGTACCTATGAGTGGAAGGGGCCGAATGGTTTTGCATCGAACGAGCAGAACCCCATAATACCCTATGTGACCACAGCGGCGCAGGGTGTGTATACACTAACGTACACACACTTCAACTGCAAGAGCAGCGATACAGGCTCTATAACGCTGAGGCCCGAGATAAAGCTGACAGGAGTAAAGGCGGACAAGTATGACGTACCATATGGCGACAGCGTACAGGTGCATGCCGAGGGTGCTACCTACTACATATGGACGCCGCTGAACAAAGGCATTAGCGATCCGTACATAGCCAACCCATTTGTGAAGCCCGTGGATGAGATAACGAAGTATACCGTGCGTGGTATGAACGAGTGGGGCTGCCGCGATTCTGCCGATGTCATCATCCGCGTGATCTTTGACGAGATAGAATACATCCCCAACTCATTCACGCCTAACAATGACGGCCTGAACGATATCTTCCGGATAGGTAAGATGAAGTTCAAGAAGCTGGTGGACTTCACTATATACAACCGCTGGGGACAGGAAGTGTACCACAATGCCTATGACCCCGCTGGCGGCTGGGATGGTACCACCGGCGGTACACCGCAGGATATAGGTGTGTACTACTACAGCATAATAGTAGAGTCGGCAAGCGGCAAGCTGAGGTATTATAAGGGAGATGTGACACTGCTGCGATAAGGACATGTAACTATGCATCATAGAGAAAGGCCCGGAACATTCCGGGCCTTTCTTTGTAGTAGACCATAAGGGTCGGAGTTATTGTTTCAGTACCTTTTTGTAGGTGATATTCCCGTTGGCATCGGTGAGTTCCAGCACATACATAGCAGGTGGCAAGTGACCGAGCGCAAGTTCGCTCACTCCCTTTGCAAGTGTATATCTGCCGGTCTCGCGACCCATCATGTCCAACAGGTGGGCAGTATGGGTAGTGGTCGTTGTTTCTATTATCAATGTATTGGTAAAAGGCTGCGGATAGACCTTTATATCGCCAACGGCTGTGCCGTTCACAGAAAGATCGTGGAAGCGGTAGCGTGATACGCGGGATGCAGCGCCGGCAGAAAATGTGGCACCACCCACCAGCAGGGCGGTATCGTCATAGGTTATCAGACCTTCCAGCTCGCCATTGGTAATACCACCATCAAGCGTACTGACCGTACCGCCGCCGAATGCTATGATGCTGCGTGCATTGATGGTGTCGCTGCCTATGATCACTCTATCGAAGCCACCCTCGAAGATGCCCCTGGTACCGCCTGCCCCAATAGTGTGCACATAGGCATGCATGGCCACCGTGCTGTAATACACCCCAAAGCCGGGATGTACCCAATCGGTACCATTCCACCGGGCTATGCGCTGCAGTACGGTACTGCCCGACATGGTGAACTCGCCACCTGCATACAGTTCGCCATTTACCATGGCCAGCGCATACACGAAGTTGTTGAAACCCGCGCCCATAGCGTGCCAGTTGTAGCCATCCCAGCGGGCTATGCCATTGACCGTAACGCCACCTGCATATTTGAAATTGCCCACTACATATAGGCTGGTATCTATCACCAGCATCTGGTGCGGGTATATGACACCTGTTAAGACGACCTCGCCAGAGAGCCCCGAGCCTACACTGTCCCATTGTGTGCCGTTCCACTGCATGATGCCCTTGATGGGCCTGCCGCCTACTATGTCGAACTCGCCGCAGGCCACCAGGCGGCCACGGTAGCTCACAACATCGTATATATTGGGGACCCGGGAGCTCATGGGCGAGACGGTAGAAAGATAGACACCCTCGCCCACACGGCTGAAATGGGAGCCATCCCACTTCAGTACCCAATTGGAATCGGCGCTTTGCATATAGGGCGATATGTAGAGCGTCCCACCTATGTCAGATATCCTGTGCCCGGCATCGGTGAGGCCTGTGTCCATGGCGTGCCATGAGGCGCCATCGTAGCGCGCGATATGTTTTGCGTTCTCGCCGCAGATATTGGTGAAGAAGCCTGTGGCGTAGATATCGCTGCCCACGGGCACCATATTCACCACCATGCCATTGCCTGTGCCGCATACAGTGGTCCACTGAGAGAAGGAGGCCGTGGCCATGAGCAGGCAACAACCTAATGTAGTAATTAGTTTCTTCATAACGTCTTTGTTTTAGGTCTGGACATAAGCAGGACATATGCACATGGCATATACCTGCTATAATAGACGATGAAGCAGGGTGATAGCTTGGGTAGCAGTATGAAGATCGTTAGCCGGCAACTGTAGTGGGCTGATATTCAGCATCAGCCCTATTGCGCGATGAATAAGGGGATCTTTACCAGGTGGCGTACGGTATTGATGGTCTCGCCATAAATGATGTCTTTGGCGGTATTGTGGCCATGGCTGCCTATGATGAGGAGGTCGCAATCCTGCTCTTTTACGATACGAGCTATCTCCTGCGCCCTGTCCTTATAGCCCAGCACACCCGTGGCCTTGCAGCCGCGTGCGGTGAACATTTGCACATATTCATCGAGGTGACGGCGGTCCTCGCGTGTTTCGTAGTCGTGGGCCTCATTGCCCATCATGCGGGCCGATGCGCTCTCTACCACATGTATGAGTACAAAGGAGGCATCGGGGTTGCCAAACTGCATGGCGTAGCGAATGACGTTTGCATCGTTGCTGCCGAAATCGAGCGCGAGCGCTATGCGGCGAAAAGCCACAGTGGTATCGATAGCGGCTGCCGCCTGGTGGATGTTGGTATGCACGTTGATATTGGCCTCCTTGTTTCGCCGGATGAAGGGGTATATGGTAGTGACCACCAGCAACACACAGACCAGTAGAACGGCCAGCAGTATGAGACCCATGACAAAGATATTGTCAGTAGCCGCCAGCCATTGGAACACGCTTTCGAAGAACAGTTTCAGATTGAGCGCTACGATAACGGCGGCTATGAGCCAGGCAGCTATTTTGGTAGGAGTGCAGATGGTGAAATCGCCCATTTTTTTGCGGTCGCTGACAAAGTGTATAAGTGGTATGACCGCAAAGGCAAGCTGCATACTGAGGAGCACCTGGCTGAAGATAAGCAGTTGGTCTACCATGGTCTCGCCGGTGAGTAGCAGTACTATAACGGCTGGTACTATGGCCAGCAGGCGGGTAAGGAGGCGACGCAGCGCGGGGTTGATGCGCAAGCGCAGGTAGCCTTCCATTATTATTTGTCCGGCGAGGGTGCCGGTAACGGTAGAGCTTTGCCCGGCGGCTATGAGGGCCACAGCAAAAAGAATGGGCGCTACCTGGCTACCAAGCAGAGGAGCCAGCAGCATATGCGCATCTTGCAGAGAGGCTATCTCGTGGTGGCCCGAGGTATAGAACACGGCGCCCGCAAGTATGAGTATGGCGGCATTGACAAAGAATGCAAGGTTGAGCGCGATGGCACTATCTACTGTATTGAGCCTGAGCGCCTGTTTGATAGATGGTGCATCGCGGCCTATTTTGCGGGTCTGCACCAGGGCCGAATGCAGGTAGAGGTTGTGAGGCATGACGGTGGCGCCTATGATGCCTATGGCTATGAAGAGCGCGCCATCGCCGGGAAGAGAGGGCTTGAAGCCTTTTACCACATCGCCCAGGTGCGGACGTGCAATGATCATCTCTACGAGGAAGCAGCTACCTATGATGGCAACGAGGGTGATGATGAAGGCCTCGAGCTTGCGCATGCCCAGCTTCTGGAGGTAGAGGAGCAAAATGGTATCGAGCAGGGAGATGAGGACACCCCAGAGAAGGGGTATGCCGAACAGTAATTGCAGACCTATGGCCATACCCAGTACCTCGGCGAGGTCGCAGGCGGCAATGGCTATCTCTGCCAGTATGTAGAGTATGAAGTTGATACCGGCAGGATACATCTCGCGGCTGCACTGGGCCAGGTCGCGGCCCTGTACTATGCCCAGCCGCGCGCTGAGCGACTGCAGCAGGAGGGCCATCATATTGCTCATGAGCAGCACCCATACCAGCGAGTAGCCGAACTGGCTGCCACCTGCTATATCGGTAGCCCAGTTGCCGGGGTCCATATAGCCAACACTGACGAGGTAGGCAGGGCCAAAGAAGGCGAATATCTTCTTCCACTTGCCGCCAGCGGCCGAGGGATCGACCTGGCCATGTACCTCGCTAAGCGACCTATCGTTCTTTATGTGTTCCATTTATAATGGCAAAACTAAAAATAAAAATTAGACTTGACTAATTTTAAATTATTTTCACATTCTATTGACGTGTCTCTAATTGTGGCCGCATACTGTTCCATATGCTTTTTATGGTAGCGCTATCGATGTTTCCTTGCGCAATGGCTACCTCGGCTATGGCCCCGGTGAAATTGTGCGAGTCGCCGAGGTTGCCTATGGCCATCTTTTGCCGGGGGGTGCGAATAGGAGTGGGTATGAGGCGCCCGCCCATATAGCGGCCATTGACGAACAGCTCTATGGCAGTGGACGATATGTTCATGACCGTATAGCACCATGTATTGCGCGGGAAGACCACCGATATGGCGCTACCATTGACACCGAACAGGTACTCGTTCTGCTCTGTGTTGCAGGTGATGATAAAGCCACTGCTGTCCTCTATATTGCCTACTATGACGGGCCTGTCGGCGAACTGGGTAGCGGAGTAGAACAGCGTGGATATGGAGAAGGAGCCGGGAAATGCCATGGTCTGTATACCCGCTGCATCGCTGATGCGCTGCTCTATGCTCTTCCTGTCGTCGGTGTACTTGCGGTGAAAGAGCAGGTCGCTGCCGGTAAAGAAGGTAGTGGCAGGAAGCGGGGACCTTCTTCTCTGTAGCATCACCATAGAGGCATTGGAGGTCACATATTCGCAGGTAGCGGCCACGGCAGTGATGTGTGGCGCCATGAAATCGTACAGGCGGGAGCGGGGCTCCAGGTAGACCTTGGCAGCAGAATCTATGATGATGTTGCGGAAACGATCGAGGTCGCTGCGGAGGAAGAGGTCTATATAGCCGGGGTCGAAGGCAGAGCGTCTTTTATTGCCATTGAAGAAGAGCGGTTGCAGCTTCTTGGCAGTGAACACAATTATCTTTTCGCCCTCGGCAGAGGTATTCTCTATAAAGGCGGTATTGGCCTGTACCCGCTGCTGCAATGGAGCCTGTGCCTGTTTGGCGGCATCCTGGTCGGAGAGGGCTACTATTTGGGGTGCATTGTACACTATCTCTGCAAACGAGAACGAGAGGCAGCCGAGCGCAATGACGAAGAGGCCATAGAGAGGAGCGACCTTCTGATCTTTTATCTTATCCCATAGTTCATCGGCCAGAATGGTGAGCACTATGAGGGAGAAGCCAGAGCTGAGGGCATAGTTGGAGTTCTGGCTGCGACCCTGGAAATAGGTGAAGTAACCTATGCCCACAAGAGAGAGGAACATGACCATGGTGCTTTTGGGCGTGATGCGCCTGTGGTGCCATGCGGCGCCCGCGTATATGAAGCCCAGCAGAAGAATGATGGCAGAGATGTTCCACGGATGGAGCAGGGACATGGGCAGGAGGCTCATGCCATATTTTGTATAGTAGGTGATGGGCTTGAAGAGCAAGCCACTATCGGGCCACACACCATAGCCCAGATATATAAAGAGCTTATGGCCGAGTATTATCATTATGAAGACCGCTATGGCAGTGACGATGTGCATGACCATGCGCCTGATAGCGGGCCTGCCCTGAGCATCGAAGAAAGAGGCATATACATTGGCGAGTGTCCATGCCATGTAGCAGGAAAGGCCGATCTCGGGATTCCAGAGTATAAAGAGGGCAGATACAAAAAATGTAGTGTAGTAGCGTATGCGGGTGGGCCTTGTAAAGTACAGCAATGCCAGCAGGCCTATGCTGCTGGGTATGATGTAGCGGATGGGGTAGAGCGAGAAGATACAATCGAAAACGGTGAGCAGCTTGAAATCGAGATAGGGGAAGAAGACGAGGGTAAAGAAGCCCAGGAAGAAGAGAGTGGTGTTGCGGATGAGCCTGCGCATCATGAACAGGTTCATGATAAAGGCAAGGCCCAGCAGTACCGACATGGTGGCCGAGAAGGTAGTGACCGACAGGCCTGTGATGCGGAACAGGGGCAGCAGGAAGTGGGGGTACATGCCATAGGTATCAATAAACCCATTTACCAGCATAGGCTTGCCGGAGAATACCTGGGTGGCAGCATAGTAGACGGCGCTGAAGTCGAACTTGTTCTCATCGGTATAGGGAAAGTGGATGGAGTTCATGGCCACAATGGTGATGATGAGAAAGGCTGCTGTGGTGTAGCCAATGGTGTTGATGGTGAGCTTGTATGTCCTGTTGTCATCGATGCGTTTTTGGCGCATGCCTATAAAGAACAGCACTGCGATAAGCGGCAGGATTATGAGCAGGTATGCCCAGAGGTATTCGCCTGTAAAGAGGCTTTTGAAATAGAACTGGAAGTTGGTATCGCTAACGAGGTCGCGGGTGTTCTGTGGAGAGTCGCCACCTTTGGGGCCATAGGGGTTTACGGCGGCCATGCCACCGTAAATGAGCAATGCAAGAGCGGCAACACTGCCCCATGTGAGGACGGGGAAGGCGAGCGTCTGCGATAGTCGCCGTATGATGCTTTTCCCTGAAAGACCTTTGTATAGCAGTATAGCAGTGGGTACCACCAATATGACGGACAGGCGGAACAGTAGAGATTCTACTGGCTCTGGGCGCAGGTGGGCGCTATCTATGAGTACTGCCTGTGCCGATCGGTTGACCTCGGCCATATCGGGGTGATAGAGGGAGGTGAGCACAAAGGTCAGTATGGCCCATAGTACTACTGCACCCATGGCAGACAGCAGCCAAAGTATTACCTCTTCCTTTAGTGCGGGTATATGTACGGGAGCCTGTTCTGTATCCTGTTTTGGCATAAGTGTGGGGTGTATAGTAATGGTCTATTTTTTGCGCATGGCTATATACAGTATCAATGCACCTAGGGTAAAGAACGTGATGAGCGCGATGATAGCACTGCGCATATTCATGATACTATCGATATAGCCGAAGGAGAACATGCCTATGACTATGGCGAGTTTCTCTGTGACATCGTAAAAACTGAAAAAAGAAGTAGTGTCGTGTGTGGGGGGCATGAGCTTGGCATATGTAGAGCGACTGAGTGACTGTATGCCACCCATGATGATGCCTACTACCGTGGCCACTATATAGAACTCTGTGGCCGTATAGGTGTAGTATGCGGCTATACATACGCCTATCCATATGAGCACCACTACGAAGAGCACCTGCAGGTTGCCGAAGCGCTCCGAGAGCTTTGCCATGATGTATGCCCCCAATATGGCCACCAATTGTATGACCAGTATAGCGCCTATTAGCTGGCCGGTATCCAGCTTCAGCTCTTTGCTGCCGAATATGGTAGCGGCCAGCATCACCGTTTGCACGCCCATGCTGTAGAAAAAGAAAGATGCCAGGTAGGTCTTTAGCTTTGGCATGTGACGCAGCTGCTGCCATACCTTGTTCAGCTCCTTGAAGCCGCCTGTGAGCACACTTCTGCCGGCCTGCTGGGGCAGGGCAATGCTATTGGGCAGTTTTGCGAAGGGTATAAGGGCAAAGGCGGCCCACCATATACCTACCAGTACAAAGGAGAGGCGCGGGGCAAAGGTGTCGTCGGTGATGCCGAACCACTGCGGCTGCAGCACGAACAGGAAACAGATAAGCTGCAGCAACACGCTGCCTATGTAGCCATAGGAAAAGCCCAGGGCGCTTACCCTGTCGCGCTCGGCAGGCAGGGCTATCTCGGGCAGGTAGGCATTGTAGAACACCAGGCTGCCGCAATATCCCAGGGCAGCTATGGCCGCGCAGATGACACCCAGCTCTACCGTGTCGGCCTTGAAGAAGTAGAGGCAGCAGCAGGATATGGCTCCCGTGAAGCAGAAGAGCTGCATGAAGGTCTTCTTATTGCCCCTGTAATCGGCAATGGAGGACAGTATGGGCGATATGAGCGCAATGATGAGGTAGGCGGCAGCTATGGAATAATCGAACAGGGCGCTGTTCTTTACCTTGTAGCCCAGGAAGTTCACAGTATCATCTACCACTACGCCATCTTCTTTGATGGTGGTAACGGCATTGTAGTATGCAGGGAAGATGGTAGAAGTGATAACAAGATTGTAAGCAGAATTGGCCCAGTCGTACATGGCCCATGCTCGCTGTACCTTTCGGGATGAGGTGATGGACGGGGTATAGCTTGTTATGGTTTCCATGCAACTAAAATAGTGTTTTAATATGAATTTGGAATTTGGTGGAGACTGCGTGAGCTTTGCAATATGGGATACAGAGAGATACCACGCGGACAAGTGCTGCAGTATATAAAGGATACCTACCTGGGCAAGGAAGTGACGGACTCGCGTTCGCCTGCGGGCAACTGGCTCAAATTCACCCTGGAGCATATAGAGAAGGGCAGGGCCGTACTGAACCTGGTGGTGCGCCCCGAAATGACCAACCCATATGGCCACATACATGGCGGTATGATGAGCCTGGTGATAGATGAGGCCATAGGGTGGGGGGTAGTGAGCATGGACACAGAGCTGCACTATACGTCGCTGACGCTGAACGTAGATTTCCTATTTGCCATAAAAGCAGGTGAGAACCTGCGTGCAGAATCGAAGGTGCTGCGGGTAGGGAAGAAGATAATAAATGTAGAATGCCATGTGTATGATATGGCCGGCCGCATACTGGCGCGCGCCAACAGCAACCTTATAGTAACAGGAATGGAGTATACCGGCTAGGCATACTCCATTCGTTATTGTTGTGTTCTTTTTTGTTCTTAATTGCCGGCGGGTTGCGGAGCAGGTGCGTTGTCACCACCACCGTCGTTCGGCCTTGGTGGGCGTGGCGGCCTGTTCTGCTGTGGCCTGTTCTCCCTGGGCTTGTTATTGTTGCCTTCTCCCTGCTGCTGACCATCGCGGGGTGGCCTGGGGCCTTGCTGCTGTTGCGGACGAGGTTGTCCTTGTGGTCTTTGCTGCTGATCGCGCTTTTCGCCCTGTGGTCTATTGCCTTGCTGGCCGCCTTGTGGTCTTTCTCCCTGCGGACGATCGCCCTGTGGCTTTTCTCCCTGTGGCCTTGACTGACCCTGTGGCTTCTGCTGGCCTTTGTTCTGCTGCGGCTTGTTGCCACCCTGCAGCTGGCCTTTGGCCTGCTGTGCTGGTACATCGCCTTTGCTGCCACCTTTTTCGTTGCCTTTCTTTTTCTTCTTCTTGTTCTTTTCGAGGTTCTTCAGCGTGATCTGGCCCACATCGTTCACAAAGCCCATGTCGGCGGTCTTCAGGCTGCCGCGTGCGTCGCGCGCTTCCAGCTCTACGGGGTGCAGCTCATCGGCTTTTTTACCTTCCTTGTTCAGCTTTATTATCTCCTTCACTCGCGTGATGGTGAGCGGGTACTGCTTGTTGTTGCCGGGGAAGCTGTACCACATCAGGTTCTTGAAGATATCCTTCTTCTGCAGGTGCGCTATGCCGTTGGCAGTATCGAGGGAGTCGGCCTGGTCGGGGAATACGGAGAGGGCATCCATATAGGTGTCCAGCTCGTAGTTGAGGCAGCATTTGAGCCTGCCGCACTGGCCCGATAGCTTGGCCTGGTTGATAGAAAGATTCTGGTAGCGTGCAGCGGTGGTATTGACCGAGCGGAAGTCGGTGAGCCATGTACTGCAGCAGAGCTCGCGGCCGCAGGAGCCTATGCCTCCTACCTTGCCGCTTTCCTGGCGGGCGCCTATCTGGCGCATCTCTACCTTCAGCTTGAAGTCGGTAGCGAATACACGGATAAGCTCGCGGAAATCGACACGCTGATCGGCGGTGTAGAAGAAGGTACCCTTCTTACCATCGGCCTGCATCTCTACCTCGCACAGTTTCATGTCCAGGTTCAGCGTTTTGGCTATGGCGCGGGAACGTATGAGCACCTCGGGTTCACGGTCCTTGTTCTTAACGCTGGCTGCCAGCTCTTCTTCGGTAGCGGTATGCAGTATGCGTTTGGTCACATCGTTCTCCTTCACACCATACTTCTTCATCTGCAGCTTCACCAGCTCGCCGGTGAGGCTCACCTGGCCTACATCGAAGCCACCTGTGCCCTCTACGGCCAGCCATTCGCCTTTTTCCAGTATCTGGTTGGTATTGTTGCGGAAGAACTCTTTGCGGCTGCCCTTGCTGAAGGACATCTCTACTATGGTGTACGGTTTGGCCCCATCGTGCAGGGGCATAGACTTGAGCCAGTCGAACACATTCATGCGGTTGCACCCGCCGGTGCTACATCCGCCATTACCTTTGCAACCGCCCGGCTTGCCATTGGCGCCGGTACTGCAATTGCCACATCCCATCTTGTAAAATAAGTTTATATCGAGCAGGTGATCAAATGGTCTTTTGCCGGGGCTGCCAGTGCAGGAAAGCGGATATATCATCTACCATACTGCAAAAGGCATAATATATTACTAACACCAACTATCGTTGTTCCATACGCACGGACCATTATCTATTGCCTGCCAATTGTTAAAACAATAAATATCAATGTACAAACCTACGAAAAAATATCGGGATGAGATGTGGTGGTATTTTATATGTTGTGTGGGTGCAAACAGTTGTTATGTGTGCCTGCTGTATGTGAGTGTGTTCTTTGATGATATATGTTTCTGTAATTGTGTAAATTTGTTATCAAATATCAATGATGAAAGCGAGCAGTGTACAGGCAATGCATGGATATAAGCTGATGGTCCGTTTTGAGGATGGTGTGTCGGGAGAGGTAGACCTAAGGGACCTTGTAGAAAATGGCATCTTCAGGGAACTAAAGGATGTAAAAAAATTTCAGAACGTTTACATTAACGGTTCAGCGATAGCCTGGTCAGACGAGTTGGAGATAGATGCCGACAATATCTATGCGGAAATAGTGCATAGAGAACCTTCACAACTTTTTCGGAAGCTAACGCACCATGCCACAAATTAGTATCTTCTTAGGAATCATCATAAAAATGTACTACCGGGATCATAACCCACCTCATTTCCATGCTGTATATGGAGAATATGAAGGCCTGGTAGATATAAATAACCTAGAACTTTTGAGCGGCCATTTACCCCCAAGGGTCTTGGGGTTGGTAATAGAATGGGCGGCTATTCACCAAAGCGAATTGCTCCACAACTGGGATAAGGCAATGAAGCAAGAAACGCTGCTTCCCATTCAACCTTTAGTATAATGGCCTTCGAGGGTGTTTAGTTCACCGAGCTGGGCCAGTCCTTTTCGTCTTTACCAAATTGCTTGTTGGGTGTGGTTCCCATTTCAAAGACCAGTTCGCCGCCCTGCATGAGGGTGGTATGGCTGATGTAGCTGCGGGTATATGGCTTGCCATTGAGGGTAACGCTCTGTATATAGCAGGCATCTTTGCCATTGTTGTGGGTGGCTATCTTCATGGTCTTGCCGCCGGGCAGCTTTATCCTTACCTCATCGAACACGGGACTGCCGAACACATACTCGCCGCCCGAGGCATTGGCAGGGTAGAAGCCCGCCATGCTTAGCACACCCCAGGCGCTCATTTGCCCACAATCCTCGTTGCCGGAGTAGCCCTCGGGATGATCGTGGTACATAGAATCTATGATGGTGCGTGCCCATTTCTGGGTCTTCCAGCTTTGGCCTACATAACTGTACATATAGGCTATGTGATGGCTGGGCTCATTGCCATGGGCATACTGGCCTATGAGGCCGCTCACATCGGGTGGGGCCTGTTCTCCCTTGATCTCTGAAGAGGTGGAGAAGAGCTTATCGAGCATTTCGGTGAAGCGGTCGTAGCTGCCATAGCCCTTTGCCAGGCCGCGTATATCGTGTGGTACGAAGAAGGTGTACTGCCATGCGTTACCCTCTTCGTAGAACGACTTGCTGCCATCGGTAGAGGTGAAGTAGGGGTCGAAGGGTTCTGTCCATTTGCCATCGCTGTTGCGGGCGCGTATGAAGCCCGTCTCTTTATCGAATAGCAGCTTGTAGGCGGCCGCCTTTTTCATATAGAGGTCGTGGTCGGCGGTCTTGCCCAGCTTCTTTGCCACCTGTGCTATGCACCAGTCGTCGTAGGCATATTCCAGTGTCTTGGTAACGGTCTGCCATGCGCTATCCTGCGGTACATAGCCATAGCGGCGATACCACTGTGTACCGCGAATATTCTGCATGGCGCTCTTTTTCATGCATTCCAGTGCTTTTTCGGCATCTATGCCGGGCGTGTTCTTCAGTACGGCATCGGCCAGCACGGGCACGGCATGGTAGCCGCTCATGCAATTGGTCTCGAAGGTGGAGAGGTCCCATACGGGCAGCAGGCCGGTCTCGTCGCAGAAGGCCATCATGCTGTTCATGAGGTCGGGCAGGCGCTGCTGCTGGGTGATGGTGAACAGCGGGTGCAGGCCACGGAAGGTATCCCACAGGGAGAACACGGTATAGCGCTGGCCTTTCTTCATGCGCAGCATATCGCCATTGGCGTTCTGGTACTGGCCATCGGCATCAGAGTAGAGCGATGGCGCTATACAGGTATGGTAGAGCGCGGTATAGAAAATGCGTTTAAGCTTTTCGTCTGATGTGGTCACTTCCATCTTTGCCATTTCGGCCTCCCATTTGGCCTCGGCAGCGGTGCGAACCTTCTCAAAGTTCCAGCCCGGTATCTCGCCGAGTGCCAGCAGGGCTTTATCCATGCTGGTGTTGGAGAGGGCTACTTTCATCATCAGCGGTCTGCCATTCATCTCTGCAAATTCGAGCACACCATTGTAGCGACCGCTATCGTTTAGGTTGCCCTGGCCTACTTCCTGGTGGGTATTGTTGTCGTAGGTATACATCTTGCGGATGGGAGCAGATACCCTGGCCGCGAAATATACCCGCTGTGTACGCGCCCAGCCGCGCGACATGCGATAGCCGGTAATGGTAGAGTCGTTGATGTATTTTATATAGGTGTGTGTGGCGCTATCCCAGTTCATCATATAGGTGAGGTGGAAACGCAGCAGGGGTTTTACACCTTTTGGGAACATATAGCTGTGCAGGCCGCAACGCTCGGTGGCTGTAAGGCCTACGCTTA
Organism: Nemorincola caseinilytica; assembly: GCF_039540515.1. Lineage (NCBI taxonomy): Bacteria > Pseudomonadati > Bacteroidota > Chitinophagia > Chitinophagales > Chitinophagaceae > Nemorincola > Nemorincola caseinilytica. The sequence continues at coordinate 165,312 of NZ_BAABFA010000015.1, forward strand.
TACCATTGTCCATGCGCACATAATAATAGCCGGCAGAGGCTTTTTCGTTCTTATGGTCGAAGCTGACACGGAAGAATTTGCTGGTATCGCTGATGGGGGCCGTAAGGGGCATAACGGAGATGTCTGTCCAGTCGCCGCAGCCGGTGCCGCTGAGGTGCATGTGGCTGAAGCCTGTGATAACATTATCGGAATAATTGTAACCGCTGCACCAGTCCCACCCCTGCGAGCCATTATCGGGGCTGAGCTGTACCATACCAAAAGGTACACATGCACCCGGGAAGGTATGGCCATGCCCGCCGGTACCTATGAAGGGGTCGATGTAGCGGGTGAGCCTTTGCGCATGTGCGGCATAACCTGTAAGTGCCAGTATAACAAATAGTAATGAATTGCGGAAGTTGATAGATAGCATGGTGCGAAGGTAAGACGGCTATGGCAAAAAATGTACTTGTGACAGCGCCATTGATACGTCAATGTTAAAGCATATTTAAAGGTGCTGACCTGTGCTTTATATAACGAATAGGGGTGGTGGTGTGGGTAATTTTATAATGTCTTTCGTATCACTATGGATATCTATGTTATGACAGAGAAGACCAACGACCGGAAAACAGGAAGGAAGCCGATATCGCTAAAGGGTATGTGGCGATCGCTGAAAGATGCCGTAACGGCCATGGGCGATGATAAGGTAATGAAGCTGAGCGGATCGCTTGCCTACTATACCGTTTTTTCGATGGGGCCACTGCTGGTGGTCATCATATCGCTGTGCAGCCTGTTCTTTGCGCGCGATGCCGTGGAAGGGCAGGTATATGCTGTACTGCGCGATTTTGTAGGCAGCGATACTGCCCTGCAGCTACAGGATATAATAAAGAATGCGGCCATAGGCAATAAGAGCACAACAGCGGCCATAATAGGTGGTGTGACCCTGCTGATAGGCGCTACAACGGTATTTGCAGAGATACAGGACTCTATAAACGGTATATGGGGCCTGAAGCCCAAACCAAAGAAAGGCCTGCTGATAATGCTGCGCAACCGGCTGATGTCGTTCTCGGTGATAATAGGGCTGGGTTTCATACTGCTGGTGTCGCTGGCCATAACGGGGGTGATAGAGAGCATCAGTACCCGGGTGCAGCTCTATTTTCCGCAGGTGACGGTGGTGGTGTTCTACATCATCAATCTATCGCTATCCTTCATTATCAGTGTGTTCATTTTTGCGGTCATCTTCAAGGTGCTGCCCGATGCCCATATAAAGTGGCGCGATGTGGTGGTAGGCGCTTTTGCGACCGCTATATTGTTCCTGATAGGGAAGTTCGGTATATCGCTCTATATATCACAGACCAAGGTGGGTAGTACCTATGGCGCAGCAGGATCGCTGGTGATACTGCTGGTATGGGTCTACTATTCGTCTATGATACTGTACCTGGGCGCCGAATTCACGAAGGCATATGCCATACAGTTCGGGTCGGAGATACATCCCAACGACTATGCTGTGACCACCAAACAGGTAGAGATAGAGACAGGACATAAGAGCGTACAGGAGAAAGAGCAGGTGACCGTTGTGAAGAAACATGTGCCATGATAACCTAATACCATCAATGTGAGATTTTTATAACTAACGAGTGAAGGTTCATAACGATCTGCGCGTATATACATGCGACCTTCGTATAAGAAGATAACACTACAAACACACAGATGTATTTTATGAAAAAGAGTATCGTATATATGGTGGCTTTATTGCCGATGATATGGCTGGGTTCTTGCAAGGATGCCGACACCCCTGCCGAGGAACATAATGAACAAGCGTTCAACAATACTGACATGGAACGCGATGCGGATTTTGTGATGAAGGCCGCTACAGCAAGCATGGCAGAGATAGAGCTGGGCAACCTGGCCATGGCCAATGGCGCACTGCCGGAGGTGAAACAGTTCGGCCAGACGATGGTGACCGACCATACTGCAGCTAACGAAGAACTGAGAGCCGCAGCACAGCCTAAGAACATAGCGCTGCCTGTAGCGCCCACCGATGCACAACTGAAGAAGGCAGAAGAGCTGCGCGGCAAAACAGGCGCCGACTTTGATAAGGACTATATAGACCTGATGGTAAAGGACCATAAGGATGTGATAGATGCCTTTGAGAAAGAGGCGGAAAAAGGCAATGACCCCGACCTGAAAACATGGGCAGGAGCAAAACTACCTGCATTGCGCCATCATTTGCAAATGGCAGAGGAACTGCAGCAACGACTAAAAAAATAATAGGGTGAGCGATGAGCGAGACCTCAACAAATGGTCTCGTTAAGAGTGGCCGGCCGTCTGACCGGCTACTTTGTTTTTATAGTGTTTCCAAGACCAAGCGTATCGTAAGTGCCTTACTACAATGAACACTCAGGAATACACAAGCAACACCAGCAGTATCAGAACGGCGCAAGATGCATGGCTCGCTTTCTTTTACAAAAGTGGTCCCATATTGACCACTTCGTTCGTAAGGTCATGTGAGTGAACGGGCTGCCACCACCTCAGCTTCAGCCCCCGTAGCCCTAAGCTGCCCGGCCAGCTCTTCCGCCTTTTCCAGCGTTGCATCATGCAGTATGTGACATGGCGCCCTATCCACGGCATCGCTGGCCTCTATCAGGCTCATTGTCGTGAATTCTTTTAGCACTTTTATTACCTCCAGTTTATTATTTCCACTCACTTTTTTCAGGATCACATTATATAGTGTTTCGCCGTTCGCCTGCCCGGCGAGTGTTATTCTGTCTGTCATTTTGTTGCTTTTAGTAGCGTCTGTCGACAATTACAGGCTTCATATGTCCGAAGATATTAATTTTCATCGACCATACGGCCAATATGGATAAAGCCTTTAGCATATCCTATCAACCATTTTGGGCTATATATCTACAAAGCAAGCAAGAACAGAACACCCTGCAAGGTGATGCCCTGCAGGGTGATGCAAATGTGGTAGCTCTTTATATGGCTGTATAGCTACCTGTCGTCGTTGTTCCCGGCCGTGTGTAGTAACCATCCGGTCTTTTAATATCCTCATCCTTCCGGCATGTGGCGCATAAGGCGCACGGTGCCTGTATAATTGTTGCCATCGGCCGGTGCATTCTCTATGGTACATATGTTCATCGTTATCTCGTCCTTGTGTTCCAGCTCGGTGAGCAGGGAAACGAGGTCGGACACGGATATGTCCAGTATGGCGGCCAAGCTCTCTATACTGATACCGGTATGGCCGGCATAGTTGTCTATAGACCCGAGTTTCTGTAGTACTGTCGCGGCATTCATGATAGTGATGTGGTCTATTCGTTCGAATTTGATGTTCATCGTTTATAGACTGAGCAGGGCAGCATTGTTATATATGTCATTGCGCAGCAGCTCGTCGTCGGCATGTACTTCTATGCTTATCTCGTCTGCTTCCATTTTGGTACGGGCCATCAGTTTTATCTCGGCCCTTTTGCCTTCTGCATCGTACTGTCTTAGTGTGTTCTTGAATGTCCTCAATTTTGAATTGAAGCGTTTCTGTGAATGCTCATTGCCATAATTAAGGCTTATCACAGTTAAAAATATGTTCTTCATCGTAGTGGTATTTGGTAAGTTCGATAAATGGTCGTTCCTCGTATTTTGATACGGATGGCAGAACTTCTGTTCCGTTATCTGTATCCAGAACATAAAAATGTTCTGACCTGCCTGTGGTTGTAGCTGTGTTTCCTCTGCTGTACCGGGCCTATTGTTTTTTCTTTATCGCTTATACCTGGTCTGTTCTATCCCGATCATTCTCATTTCCCGGAACCATTTTTTGCCTGTATGGCAGTGTCCCTTTGTTCGTTCTACGTCATTTATGACGCTCCTGTCGCGTTAGTGGTCGTCGTCTGTTAGTGGTGCATCGCCGACGGTGGGGTGTATACGGGTATCGGCTATATCGGCCAGTTCTATGTCGGTATACTCCCTTTCGCGCAGTATATCTTCCAGTATGCAGGCGGCCTCGCTGTGGCCCAATGCATGGGCGGCATATACGAGGTCGTTGTAGGTGGCTATGCCATATTGCTCCATACGCTGTGCAAACAGTATAAGGCCTGCATCGCGGGTGGTAGAGTGTTCGGGGGTCTCTGCTATCAGCTTTTCGGTATCGTGCTCCATAGAGGCGACCGATGCATTCTTGCGGGCCTCTGCAGTGCTGCCTAGCATCGTGAACACCCGTTCCAGTTTCTTCAGGTGCCTTTTAGAAGCATGGCGAATATCTTTCAGCGTGTTCTGTACCAGGCCGGTAGTGGCTGCGCTGTACATACGCTGCAGTACGGCCGCAAAGTGCTGCTCGGCGCCATAAATGTCTTTCAGCAGGGACAGAAACATATGGCGGAACGTGTCTCTGTCGGTCCTGGGATCGGGCAGGGCAATGGCCATACCCGGGCGGTGTGGTGCGCCATTGGGGCCTTGATGTGGTCTGTTCGTTCTCATAGCAATGCGGGTTTTAATGTTTTCGCCTATAGTGCGGTCCTGTCCCGTAGACAATTGTCTATCATGGACTTTTGTATATCTTTCTAGTGGGGCGTACTACAAAGATCATCTGCATATGGCGTTTTTGCGTTACACAACGTACCTTTGTTGTTACATAAATCCCACATTTTCCGAACATTCCGGCTTCTATATGAGGTAAGTATGCAGGTAGACGGGCGGCGGCGGTCAGAATAGTGAGAGTTGAGAGGCAGTGACTGGTGCTGAGGGAGGCAGGGCTTTCCCCATGACGGTACGGCCACCGTACTTCCACGAGTCTTTGCGCTCCTGTTCGATCAGTTCTTCGAACCTGCGGTTATCGGGTACTATGTCCTTTTCCAGTAGCTGTGCGGCTTTTGAGAGGCCTTTTATGGCATCGCTTTTGTCTGTATTACCCAGTTTTGCCCGCTCTATGGCGGTGCGAAGGGTATGTATGGCCTCATCGTAGACGATGGTGGGCACGGGGAAGGGATGGCCGTCCTTGCCGCCATGCGCGAAGGAGAATCGGGCAGGGTCGTCGAAGCGGGAGGGTGTGCCGTGTATGACCTCGGATACCAACACCAGCGACCGCAGGGTGCGAGGGCCAAGCCCCTCTAGCAGCAGGAGTGATGCCATATCCGGTCCCCGGCGCTCATGGGCTACGGCAAGCACCCCTGCCAGCCGCTTGAGGTCCACATCTTTCCGCTTTACATCGTGGTGGCGGGGCATGAGTATCTTCCGGATCTCGGACATCAGTTTTTCGGGCGGTTCCTGCACCAGTTGCAGCACGCCCGACCGTGTGCCGGCGGCCTGCCTGTCGGTAATATTGAGTATGGGGCCTTGCTGTTGCCCGTAGATAAAAGTATGCGGCTCTTCGGTAAAAGAGCGGATAGCAGGTGAGTGCCAGTGGTACCTACGCGCCATGCCATTGGCATCGTTCATGCCCTGCTGTATAACGGCCCAGTCGCCGTCGGCGCTGAGGATGAAGGAGTGCAGGTATATGTTGTAACCATCCTGTATGCCGGTATTATCGACCTTGGCAGTGAGCCTGCTGTTGCGGGCGAGTGCGGAACCGTCGAGGCCGGTAGCGTCGGCTATCCGCTGCAGTTCGGCGGGTGTCTCGCGCGAGTGTTTGCCCTTGCCGCCGCAGATGTATATGCCCAGCTCGTGCGCGCGCTCGTTCACAGTACGTTTAAGGGCGCCCAGTACAGATGTGGTGATGCCGGATGAGTGCCAGTCCATACCCAATACACAGCCCAGCGCCTGGAACCATGCCGGATGGCTGATGCGCTGCAGGAAGGCAGCACGGCCATATTCATGCACTATGGCCTCGGTGATGGCAACACCCAGCTTGCCCATACGAGTATATAGCCAGGGTGGTACCTTGCCATAGTGCAACGGCATATCTGCATACGAACGTTCCATTTATGCAAAGTTGCTGAAATGTGCGGGTGTACCCCTCTTGCCTACTGAAAATGTGGATAAGATATGGTAGGTATAGCATAGAAGAGGCGCTCCGCAAGAGCGCCTCTTCTGCAATGTAGTATATGGTAATGTACCTAGTGCATCACCGCTATGCGGCCGGTCTTTCTCTGGCCCTGTGCAGATACAGAGTAAGAATACATACCGGCAGGCAGTGTAGCGGTATTGAAAGTGGCTTTGCCCTGCGATACACCCGTTATGCTGCGTGTGGCTACCACCTGGCCCACCATGTTATACAGGTTAACGGTGACATCGGCGGTGGCAGAGAGTGTGAATGGTATATTCACCTCGCCGGTAGAGGGGTTAGGGTAAGCATCGGCATCTATTGTGCCGGTCACCTCGCGCACGCTTACATCAGATACTATACCGCAGGTAGGGCATACCACACGGAAGTCGATAACAGGGTATTGCAGTGTGCTGGCAGAGCCACCGGTAGCGCTCCAGAACCACAGGGGTATGTACTGGCCGCCCCAGCCAAGAGCTGTATCGGGCAGTGTCTTGAACATGCCATTGTTGCGGTCATCTACGCTATATGTAGCGAACTGTGGTACAGAAGCCGTACCCCTGAAACAGGTGAAGGGGCGGAACATATTGTACTTGTAACCCATGGTAGCACCGAACACAGTATCGTGCGGGGTGAAGGCAGGGTCGCCGCTGATGAAGGACACGCTGGCGCCGAGCATATTGCCTGCAGGTATATTGACATCGGAGAGGCGGATAGCGGCCATAAAAGTGCCATCGGCAAGGGTATCGCCCCAGGCAGGTGATGTACCACTATTATCGAGCAGTACGTCTTTTACTATCACATTTACGCCGGTGGCCCTATTGGTGGCGGGATCGTAATGCAGGCGGTAGGTCTTCATGGTATCGCCTGCAGATAGGCCGTAGCGGGTCACCACTGAGGGGTTACCGGTCTTGGCCAGGTACACATCATCGGTAGATGTGAGGCCGGGGCCATATGCAAAGGCTATACGCAGTGTATCTACCACGGTGGTCTTTGTGGGGTTGAAGCCATAGATGCCGAACACCCTTACAGAGTCTACCATATATGCATCGGTAGGGGTCACCTTCATAAGGCCGTTATAATACACAACATTGTTGAAGCCGCTGTATGCGGGGTCTGTAGTAGTGCCGAGCGATACCGAGCGGTTGTGGTGCCACTCTGTGCCGCTGGTACCTGAATAGGCCATTACGGCCATAGTATCGTTCCAGGCATACTGTGAGAAGTAGGCAGCAGAACTGGAGGATGCGGCCTCGTTGGTAAAGAAATAGTCGGAATAGCTATACCAGCGCGGAGAGGTAGCGGTGGTCTTGCGGGCCACGTTGTTGTTGGTCTGCGGTTTTGCAGCGCGGAAGGCGGCCGTGTTCACATCGCCCTGCTGGGGTGTGGCCATGCTAAGGGTGCGTTCCTGAGCGTGGGCAATGGTAGCAAACATGCCTGCTGTAAAGAGTAAAAGTTTTCCTTTCATTGTGTGATGTTTTTTGTAGTTAAAGATAGGTTTTTGTAAAAGGTGATAAAATATCACCCATAAACATCAAATATCATACCAAAGGAGCTGCGAATGGCCTGTGTCGCATAAAAAAACGAAAGCAACAGGTGATCCTGTTGCTTTCGTTCGGTATGAAATCGTGCGTTAAAGCTTAGTGAGCTACAGCTACACGGCCAGTGGTACGTGTACCGTTAGCTATAACAGCGTAAGTGTACAGACCAGCAGGCAGAGCGCTAGTGTTGAAAGTAGCCTTGCCGCTAGCAACGTTGCTGATGTTCTGTGTAGCAACTACCTGGCCCAGCATGTTGCTGAGGGTAACTGTTACGTTAGCATTGTTGCTGAGAGTGAAAGGTATGTTCAGCTCGCTTGTAGCGGGATTAGGATAAGCAGCAGCTTTCTCTATGCTGGTAACGTTGTTGATACCAACTGTGGCAGCTATAACACCGCATGTAGGACAAGCTATTTCCCACTCCATGTTGATATGCTGCAGCGTGCTGGCAGTAGCGCCACCGCCTGTAGACCATGCCCACATAGGAACGAAAGTGTTGGCCCAGCCATTGAGGTAAGCAGGGAGCCTCCTGTAGTAGCCAGCATTAGCATTGCTGTCTGGGTTCAGCCAATCTGTGTAAGTGAGCCACTGTGGATCGTCTGTAGCACCATCTGTCTGATACTGCAGCAGTGGGCGCCACATATTGTAGTTGAAAGTACCATCGTTGTTCCATACTACAGCACCGGGAGCTGTGGTAGGGAATGAAGCATCACCGCTCTTGAAAGATACTGACATAGCAGCATAACCGTTAACAGGGATGTTGAGACCTGAACCTGGCAGAACTACGTTCTTCATCCAGATACCTTCGGCTGTAGTATCGCCCCAGGCCGGAGAAGTACCAGAGTTGTTGAGGATAACATCTACCACCATAGAAGCAGCAGTACCGGCCAGAGCAGGAACCTTGCCAGCATCGGTGAGGTAGTTGTTCACGCTATCGTAGTGCAGATCGAGGAAGTCGATAGTGCCATAGTGGCCACCGCTGGTACCATAACCGCTGAATATGTTGTCAGAAGCTATGGGGCCACCTGAACCTGCTACGAAAGACAGGCGGATGGTATCTACCACGCCAGACTTAGCAGTATTGTAGCCGTAAACGCCATACAGGTTCACAGACTTTACGCTAACACCGGTGCTGGTAGCAGTTATCTTCATTTCGCCGTCGAAGAAGTCGGGGTTGTTGAAGCCGGGGAAAGAAGGATCGAGTACCTGCGCGGCAGATACGAAGGTGTTATTGAAAGTGGTAGTACCGGCTATCTGGGCCAGTGTGTCCTTCCACAGGGGAACGGTAGTGTAAGAAGTGTTCTGACCAGCTATCTCGAGCGTAGTATCGAGGTAGAAGTTGTAAGAATAGAAGCGGTTAGGCGCTGTTCCTTTGGCCGCTACGTCCTTCTGGCGAAGTGTAGTGAGACCCTCAGTTGTAGCGCGCACGTTGGTCTTCCAAAGTGACTCTTCTGATGGTTGTGATGAAACCAGCATAGCACGCTGCTGTGCTACTGCCGAAAGCGCGATAGAGCCTGAGGCAACAAGTAAAAGTAGCTTTTTCATTTTTAGAATTGGTTTTAAGATAAAAAATGGTTGAGGTAAAGTTACTGCATTTTTGAATTCAAAAAGTGTTTTTGGCTAAAAGATCGTTATTAAATGATGCGTATCATTTCATACCGAAGTACTTAACACAAAAATCATGCCTGAATGTGGCAAGGCCTGTAAAGATAACCCTTTTGTGGGTAGATCGTTAATAGCTTATGCACACCGGGTATACCCATGCGATGATGCATTATTGCAGAGTGCTTCTGTATGGCAGGGATATTTTACCCGCCAATTTCAATTGGGGCTTGACCGAACCTGAGGGATATATTTTTCATAACAGATGTTATTTCTGTATTTTTGATAGTAACAGTTTTGTGGCTATGATAAATAAGGATAAGGGCGATCATAAATACCTACTGATATCGGGCAACATAGAGCAGCAGATAATGAGCCGTGTGCTGAAGATAGGCGATAAGCTACCCTCTGTACGAATGCTTAGCGATCAGCACGAGATAAGTGTGAGCACGGCACTGCAGGCATATTACCATCTGGAAGGTAAGGGATTGATAGAATCGCGGCCGCAATCGGGCTACTATGTGAGGTTCGACCCATCGCGCTCGCCCCGCAAGGTAGAGAAGAGCATGCCGCACCAGGAGATAAAAACAAAGGAAGTAGAGACCATAATAGGAGAGGTATATGATGACTTCGTATCGCCGGATGTAGTACGTTTTTCGCTGAGCGTACCTGCGCCTGAGATATTGCCGCTGGCACGGCTGAACAAGGCAATGATGCAGGCCCTGCGCGACCTGCCCGCCAATGGTACCCAGTACGAGCAGGTACAGGGCAATGGCCTGCTGCGCAGGCAGGTGGCCCGCTGGAGCCTGGAATGGGGCGGCCACCTGCAGCCCGATGATATAGTGACCACGGCAGGCTGCATGAATGCCATAGCCTACTGCCTGATGGCGATAACCAAACCGGGTGATACCATAGCGGTAGAGAGCCCGGTATACTTCGGTACTTTGCGTTTTGCACGCAGCATAGGGCTGAATGTGCTGGAGCTGCCTACAGACCCTGATACCGGTGTGGACCCCGATGATGTGAAAAGGGCGCTGCGCAATCATAATATAAAGGCCTGTTTTTTTGTGACGAATTTCAGCAACCCGCTGGGCTACTGCATGCCCGATGAGCAGAAGGAGGCCATGGTGCGCCTTCTGTCGCAACATGGAGTACCGCTGATAGAGGACGACCTGTATGGCGATGTATACTTCGGGCGGTCGCGACCACGATCGTGCAAAAGCTTTGACGAGGAGGGGAATGTGCTGTGGTGCAGCTCTATATCGAAAACGCTGGCACCAGGGTACAGAGTAGGCTGGGTGGCGCCCGGCAAATACCTGAAACAGGTAAAGCACCTGAAACTGTACCACAGCATAACCTCGCCCACGGCACAGCAGGAGGCGATAGCATCGTTCCTGGCCACGGGGCGGTACGAGCACCACCTGCGCAAGCTGCGGCAGACGCTGCATGCGAACAGCCTGAGGTTCATACAGGCGATAGGAGAGTATTTTCCGCCGGGTATAAAAATGTCGGACCCGAAGGGGGGCTTCATACTGTGGGTAGAGCTGGACAAGCATATAGATACCTACCAGCTATACCGTGAGGCCATGCAACATAAGATAAGCATAGCGCCGGGGGCTATGTTCTCTCTGCACGACAGGTACCAGAATTGCCTGCGCCTAAGCTATGGTATGCAATGGACACCGCAGGTGGACAGGGCGCTGAGAAAACTGGGAGAACTTATAAGGAATTATGAATGATGAATTATGAATGATGAATGGTGATGATAACGATCGGGTGTAGGAGGATTGGAGGATGTTTATAAAATAAGAGAGCGGGTGTGGCCCGCTCTCTTATTTTATATTAGGAAGGGTTTCCTAATTCATACTTCATAATTCCTATGCAACACCCATGCCGTAGAGTTCTGCTTTTACGGCTTTCACGCGGTCGTTAGAGACATATTCGTCGAACGACATTTCGCGGTCTATGAGGCCACCGGGGGTGAGCTCCAGCACCCTGTCGGCCACGGTAGCGGCCAGCTCGTGGTCGCGCGTGGTGAAGAGGATGGTGCCTTTGAAGTCCTTCATACCATTGTTGAGCGCGGTGATGCTTTCGAGGTCCAGGTGGTTGGTAGGCTCATCCAGCATCAGCACATTGCCTTTCAGCATCATCATGCGGCTGAGCATGCAGCGCATCTTTTCGCCACCGCTCAGTACGCTGGACTTTTTCAGTGTCTCCTCGCCAGAGAACAGCATACGGCCCAGGAAGCCGCGGATGAAGGTCTCGTCCTTCTCCTCGGAGTACTGGCGTAGCCAGTCTATGAGGTTGTCGTTATTGTCTTTGAAGTACCTGGTGTTATCGTTGGGCAGGTAGGTGGTGGTAGTGGTGACACCCCATTTGTACATGCCTGTGAAATCCTTGTCCTCGCCGGCCAGTATCTCGTAAAATGCAGATGTGGCCAATGAATTGCCGGACAGTATGGCCACCTTCTGACCGCGCTTGAGGTCGAAGCTGATATTGCGGAAGAGTACTTCGCCATTCAGGGTCTTGGAGAGGTCCTTTACTTCCAGTATCTGGTCGCCGGCCTCGCGTACCTGGTTGTTGAACAGGATAGCGGGGTATTTGCGGTTGGACGGTTTCATTTCGTCCAGCTTTATCTTATCGAGCGCCTTTTTACGGCTGGTAGCCTGCTTTGACTTAGAGGCATTGGCCGAGAAGCGGGCGATGAACTCTTTCAGCTCGGCTATCTTATCTTCTGCCTTCTTGTTCTGATCGGAACGCTGTTTCAGCAGCAGTTGGCTTGACTCGTACCAGAACGAATAGTTACCTGTGAAGACATTGATCTTACCGAAGTCTATATCGGCAACGTGGGTACAAACCTTATCGAGGAAGTGACGGTCGTGCGATACTACCAGCACTATCTTGTCGTAATCGGCCAGGAAGTCCTCGAGCCAGTTGATGGTCTCGAGATCGAGGTCGTTGGTAGGTTCGTCGAGCAGCATTATATCGGGGTGGCCGAAGAGGGCCTGAGCCAGCAGCACGCGCACCTTCTGGTTACCATCCAGCTCTTTGAGCAGCTTGTAGTGATGCTCTTCCTTTATACCCAGGTTGCTGAGCAGGGTAGCGGCATCGCTTTCGGCATTCCAGCCATCCATTTCGGCGAACTGTGCTTCCAGCTCGCCGGCCTTTATACCGTCCTCTTCGCTAAAGTCTTCCTTGGCATAGATGGCATCTTTGGCCTTCATTACCTCGTACAGGGTGCTGTTGCCGCGTATCACGGTCTCCAGTACGGGTACTTCATCGTATTCGTAGTGGTTCTGCTTCAGCACGCTCATGCGCATGCCTTTAGATATCTCTACCTTGCCTGTGGTAGGGTCTATCTCGCCCGACAGTATCTTCAGGAAAGTAGACTTGCCTGCACCATTGGCCCCTATAACACCATAACAGTTTCCCTCTGTGAACCTGATGTTCACGTCTTCGAACAGCACGCGCTTACCGTAGCGCAGCGATAAATTATTTACTGATATCATTTGCTAAAATAGTAGGGGAGACCTATTGGAATGGATGCGAAAAGCGACCCACCAAGGCCGGATCCCCGGTTTTTGGAGGTGCAAAGGTACAGTTAACAAATGTAATTATTGTGTAAGATCGCAATTATTAACTTTCTCTCTGGGAGGGCATTATTTGTATATCATAACGGCGTCGACCTTTACCGAGGCACCATTGACATTGACGGTAGAGAGGGAATGTATGTCCTCGCCCTTATCGAACCCGCAGGCACCGCACCTGTATGTGAGATAGCCGTAGTCCGATATGCGTATGGTCTGGTTCACTGCGGGTATGTATATCTGCCAGTCGTATGCGTCGGTAAGGCCGCTGCCGGGCAGGGCGCCTACGGTGATGGCATTGCTGTTCTTCAGCTTCAGAACATATACACTATCCTGGTCCGGGCTGGCCTGTACGGTATCTATCTGCTGCTCGCGCACTACCTGGGCAAAGCCTGTGCCCCTGGCATAGCCGGTTATCATAATGGTATCGACCTCGGAAGCGCGGTAGCCATAGAAAGATATAGGTACACCTACTACTTCGAGACAAGACTCTTTCTTGCAGCAGGAAGAGATAAGGGCCATAGCGGCAAGCAGGAAAGGGAGATACTTTTTCAAGAGAGGTGGTTTTTTTGTCAAAATTCAAATTCTAAAGGTCAAATTCCAAAATTCAGATCACAAATTCCAAAGGGCAAATTCCAATGATCAGATCCCCAAATTCCAATGATCAAACACAAGACCCGCATCCCTAATTCCTAATTCCTCATTACTAACTCCTAATTTTCAGATCTTTTTATTACATTTGGCCATCAAGCCAAATTACTGACCACTCAATACCAATTATGAAAAAGCTTGTACTCTCTGCTACGCTGCTACTGGCTACCTGTGCCGCTTTCGGCAATGTTGTTATCAATTATGAGAACAAGGACGACCGCGGCTACTTTATGAAAGTAAAGATAGACGGCGCCTACAAAGAGGTGAAGATAGAGAGTGGGTCGCGCGCCTACATCACTATACAGGGTGGCAACAGCTCTTGCTACTTTGTGACAAGCTGTGGCGAGGTAGAGGTGAATACAGGCGACATCATTACCATCAAAGACCGCTGTATAACAGTATATAAGTCGCTGCAGCAGAATTATTAGTGGATATTATACTTTTTACTCAAGTTGTGTTTATTTAGTATTTACGGGGCTTTTGCCCCTTTTTTATTTGCATTTATTTTTATATTTTTGATTCTAAATCTATAAATATTTCTTTCATATGCATAAGGTCTTTTTATCACACAGTAGTAAGCAAAAATATTTAGTGGAAGTAATTGCTGAAAAGCTAGGAAGAGATAGAGCGATTTATGACAATTATACTTTTGAATTAGGAGTTGATACACTTGATGATATTTTTAATAGCTTAAACAAAACTGACTTATTTGTTTTTTTTATAAGCAATGAGTCGTTAGAATCAACATGGGTAAAAACAGAATTAAATCAGGCAAATAAAATTGCTTTGTTAAATTCATCGAAACAATTTTTGCCAATTATTATCGATAGCTCTATCGACCATAATGATTTGCGAATCCCATTATGGCTTCGTCAAAAGACAATACGAAAATTACAAGAGCCCTTTTTAATTATAAAGAAGATTGAGCAGAGCTTGCGCGATATATTACTTGATTCCAACCCCATCTTAAAGGCTAAAGATGATTTATTCGTTGGACGAAATCATCTTATGGAAGAGTTTGAAAATCAAATTTTAACCATTAGTGGTCAGAAGCCAAACGCTTTTATTTCTTCAGGTGTAGAAGGCGTTGGTCGTAGGACGTTTATGAAAAAGGCTTTGTTCAAAACTAATTTAATTAAAGAGAATTACGAGCCTATTAGTATCCATTTAGATGAAAAAGAAAGTATTGAGGACTTTATTCTAAAAGTTGAAGATGCTAACGGGAACTTGTCTGATAGGATTTTGGAGAATTTGGAAAGTATGACTTTCGAGGATAGAATTAAATATGCTGTAAATCTAATTTATAAAATTAGTGAAAGCAGTGAGCGGCTATTTATTATTGATACGGGTTGTATTATTATGCCCAATAAGGCTATTGCGAATTGGTTCATACGCATTACGGATGATGAGATGCTTAGTAATTACTTAGGAATAATACTGATTACTAGGTTCCGCCCTAATCCTTCATTTATTGTAAAAAATAAAAGAATACAAGCAATTCACATAGAACCATTATCTGAAAAAGATATACAAAAACTATACGTCAAATATTGTCATATTTCGCAATTAAGTATTCCTACTATTGATTCTGAAAAAATATTGAAAGCGCTAAATGGTATTCCATCGCAAGTTTTTTTTGCAGTTGATTTAATTAAAAGATCTACAATTGAATATGCAACTAAGAATATTAATGAAATAATAGAGTTTGGAGAAGCGAAAATATTCTATATCATAACAGAAATAAAAAAGAAACAGGAATACCTTGATGTTTTGACTCTTTTATCCAATGTAGGCGTAATGAGTTTTGATTTATTATATAAGGTTATAGGTCGAAATTCAGAAACTGAAAAGATTTTAGAGTATTTCTATGTACTTGGAATTTATGATACAGTGGGTGGATTTGCTGATTATATACGCGTTAATTATTCTATATCTGATTATGTAAAAAGATCCAAATTTGAAATAAATGCTACATATAAAAGAAGACTAAAAAAACAGTTGGAGGTCTTTTTAGCGGAGACAAAAGAACATTATGATGTCTCAGAATTATTGATTAACGTCAAAAATGCACTTATTAATAATTATAAAGTGCCAGATAAATATCTTCTGCCATCATTTGTATTGAAGTCTATTGTAGATATGTATTATCAACGAATGTTTGGTAAAGTAGTTGCTTTAGCGGATAAAATATTGGAGAGAAAATCGAATATGGATAACAGCATGATAATGGATATACGATACTGGTTATGTTCAGCATTAGCAAGGGAAAAAAATCCAAGATTTGAATCGGAAGTACTGCATATAAGTGGCCCCAATCATGACTTTTTGTATGGATTTTACTACAGAAGGAAAAAGGATTTAGACAGTGCATTGTATTATTTGAATAAAACTTTGAAAGTCAGTAGAAATCATAATAGAGCAAAGAGAGAGTTGGTAAATGTTCTTTTAAGTAAGGGGGCTTTTGAAGATGCTCTTGATATTGCTAGAGATAACTACAAAAATTCTAAAACTAATGCTTTCCATATACAAGCTTATTTTTTGTGTTTAATCAAGAAAAATAATCATCCAGAATCTGATATAAAAATTCTGGAAAGACTTATGGATGATATACTTAAGACAAATTCCAAACAGGCTGAAGAGATACATAACACAATGCAAGGGGAGTTTGAGTTCTACATTAATCAGGATGCATCAAAAGCTATTCAGGTTCTAAAAGATGCATTATACAAGAATAAGAATAAGTACTATGCCTATCGTTCTTTATATTTAATCTATAATAAGCAAGGTAAGTATCAAGTGGCAGATGAGCTTAAATCAAAATATGAAAATGATAATAGTGTTATTGATGAATTAGAGGAATTAGAATAGGTTATATAGCTATCTCTTATTTTCCCGTATCTTTGCACTCCCAAATTTTTTGGGGGTAATATTTTTTTATTATTTAACCACCGGGATGCGATGAGCAGGCCCGTACAAACCGAGAGTACATTTTGGAAGAGAACACAATGAACACAGATGCCGCTGCACAGCAGGAAGGTACTGTAGAGACAACAACGAACGAGGCGCCTGCGCAGGCTACCCGTGCACCACGCCACTATTACGAAGCAGCATCGACAACATCGCACGATGATTTCGATTGGAGCGTGGACAAGCGCAATGTAGCTTCTTACAAAGAAGAGACACGCGTATCGATGGATACTATGTACAGTGGTACCTTCAAATCGATAGCAGAGTCTGAGTTGCTGAGGGGCACTGTAGTGGGCCTGACAAAGACCGATGCTATCATCAATATCGGCTTCAAATCGGATGGCCTGGTATCGCTGAACGAGTTCCGCGATATGCCTGATGTGAAAATAGGCGATGATATAGAAGTAATGGTGGTACAGAAGGAAGACCGCAATGGTCACCTGCACCTGAGTCGCAAGCTGGCACGCGCTGCACGCGCATGGCAGCAGATAGTGGACTTCTACAAAACAGGCGAAGTGGTAACCGGTACCATCACCAGCAAGACCAAGGGTGGCCTGATAGTGGATGTACACGGCCTGGAAACGTTCCTGCCCGGCTCGCAGATAGATGTGAAGCCTGTAACGGACTACGACCAGTATGTGGGCAAGACCATGGACTTCAAGGTGGTGAAGATAAACGAGACCATACGCAACGCGGTGGTATCGCACAAGGCACTCATCGAGAGCGATATAGAGCAGCAGCGTAGCGTGATCATAGGCCAGCTGGAAAAAGGTCAGGTACTGGAAGGTACTGTGAAGAATGTTACCGATTTCGGTGCGTTCATAGACCTGGGTGGCGTAGATGGTCTGCTGTACATAACAGACATAAGCTGGGGCCGCGTAACGCACCCGAGCGAAGTACTGCACAACGGTCAGAAGCTGAACGTGGTGGTTCTGGACTTCGACGACGAGAAGAAGCGCATAAGCCTGGGTCTGAAGCAGCTGACCGCTCACCCATGGGACAACCTCCCCGCAGAGATCACCGAAGGTGCACGCGTAAAGGGCAGGGTAGTGAACATAGAAGACTATGGCGCATTCCTGGAGATAATGCCCGGCGTAGAAGGTCTGGTACACGTTTCGGAGATCACATGGTCTTCACAGCCTATAAACGCGAAGGAGTTCTTCAAGATAGGCGAAGAGCATGAAGCAGTAGTAGTTACCCTGGATAAGGACGAGCGCAAGATGAGCCTGTCTATAAAGCAGCTGACCGCCGATCCATGGGATAGCATCGAAGAGCGCTTCCCGCTGGATAGCCGCCACACAGGTGTGGTGAAGAACATCACTCCGTATGGCGTGTTCGTAGAGCTGGAAACAGGTATAGGTGGCATGATACACATCAGCGACCTGAGCTGGATAAAGCGCTACAATCACCCAAGCGAGTTCGTGAAGACAGGCGACAAGATAGAGATCGTGATCATGTCGATAGACAAGGAGAACCGCAAACTGGCCCTGGGTCACAAACAGCTGGAGGAAGATCCCTGGAACACGTTCGAGACCGTATTCCCTATAGGTTCTCAGCACGAAGGTATCGTGACCCGCAAGGACGAGAAGGGTGCTACCGTGCAACTGCAGTATGGCCTGGAGGCTTATGCCCCTGTACGCCACCTGCGTAAGGAAGACGGCGGTACCGTAGAGGCAGAAGAAACACTTCCGTTCACGATCATCGAGTTCGACCGTAATGACAAGCGCATCATGGTATCGCACAGCAAAGTGTGGGAGCAGGTGAAGAACGAAGAGAAGGAAGCTGCCCGCAAGGAAGCCGTAGCAGAAACAGAAAAGACCAAGAGCGCAGTGAAGAACATACAGAGCAAAGTAGAGAAGCCCACACTGGGCGACCTGGGTGCCCTGGCTGCCATCAAGGACAAAATGAAGAAAGCAGAAGGCGAAGCAGGCGAATAATGCCGGTCTTTACCCGATGTAAGATAGCAAGGGCCACCGTACCATACGGTGGCCCTTCTCTTTTTAATACCGACTGGCACATGGTGTTTATGCTATTAAGGCATATATTTGCATTCTAACTTTTTCTATCCACATAAACATGAAAAGAACGACCATATCTCTGGCAGCGGCGCTGCTGTTCGCGGCATCGGCCAATGTAGCCATAGCACAGACCGGCGATGAGATCATCACCAAACATATAGACGCCATAGGTGGCGAAAAGAACTGGAACAATGTGAAGTCGATGAAGATGATCGGCTCTACATCGATACAAGGCATGGAAGTGGGTATGGACATAACCATAGTGGACCAGAAGGCCATGAGGACCAACATATCGCTGATGGGTATGGAAGGCTATGTGATAATGACCGATAAGGAAGGCTGGATGTACATGCCTATGCAGCCCGGTATGGACAAGGTGACCCCTATGCCCGAAGAGCAGGTGAAGAGCGCCAAAGGCAACTTCAGCATAAAGAGCGCTGTAATGGCCGACAGGACGAAGATAGCCAAGGCAACATACAGCGGCAAGGATACACTGGATGGTGTAGCATGCCATAAGGTACTGGTAGCCGATAAGGAAGGTAATGAGCAGACAGCCTACTTCGATATGAGCACTTACTACCTGGTGCGTGCAGAGCGTAAAGTGAAGCAGAAAGAAGAAGAGCAGGAAGTGGCCATATCATACAGCAACTTCCAGAAGCAGCCGGAGGGTGTGGTGATAGCCATGACACAGTCGAACCCGATGCTGGGTGGCGATATCACCTTTAAAAAAGTGGAAATAAACAAGCCCATACCTGCAGACTATTTCCAGCCATCGGAGCCTAAAAAGGCAGAAGAGGGCAAGAAATAAGGGTGCCGAACGGCCTGACAGGCAGATATGTATATATGCCTGTGGCCATGATCTAACATTTTATTTCAATTGCGAACGGTTACATTCGCATTGAACCAACTCATAGACCAATGTTACAAACAGACCTCATACATGTACCGTATGGAAAGACGGTGCATGGCGAAGAAGAAATAGAAGCCGTAGTAAAGGTATTGCGCACCAGCACACAGATGGGCAAGAACGTGCGCGAGATGGAAGAGCGTGTGGCTACCCTTTACAACAAGAAATATGGTATAATGGTGAACAGTGGTTCATCGGCGCTGTACCTGGCCGCAGACCTGATGAACTACGAGCCCGGCAGCGAGATAATAACGCCTGCGCTTACCTTCTCTACCACTGTAGCGCCCCTGGTGAAGAAGGGCTGGGTGCCAGCCTTCGTAGATGTGGAAGAGGGAACCTACAACCTGGATGCCAATAAGGTAGAGGCCATGATAACGCCTAAGACAAAGGCCATGGTGATACCTAACCTGATAGGCAACCTGCCCAACTGGAAGCAACTGCGCGAGATAGCCGACAAGCATGGCCTCTTTGTACTGGAGGATTCGGCGGATACGCTGGGCGCCGAGATAGATGGCGCATCGAGCGGCCGCTTTACCGATATGAGCACTACGAGCTTCTATGGTTCGCACATCATAAACTGTGCGGGCAATGGCGGTATGCTGTGTGTGAACACAGAGGCGTTCTACGACCGTGGCAGGCTGCTGCGCAGCTGGGGCCGCAGCTCGTCGCTATTTGTAGAAAGCGAGAAGATAGAGAACCGCTTCAATGTAGAGATAGAGGGTATACCGTATGATGCGAAGTTCGTTTTTGAAGAGCCGGGATATAATATAGAGCCCAGCGAAATGGGCGCTGCCTTTGGCATAGTGCAGCTGAACAAGCTGGCGCAGAACATAGATACCCGTACGGCCAATTACAAGCGCATGCGCGAGTTCTTCAGCCAGTACGAGGAATTCTTCATACTGCCAAAGCAACTGCCGAACTCGCGCACGGGCTGGCTGGCATTCGCTACTACGCTGCGTGCCACTGCACCGTTCATACGCCGCGACCTGCAGATATTCCTGGAGAAGCGCAATATACAGACGCGTACAGTGTTCACAGGTAATATACTGAGGCAGCCGGGCTTCAGGAATGTGGCCCATAAGGCAAGCGCCGATGGCTATGCCGAGGCAGATAAAGTGATGCGCGGTGGTATGCTGCTGGCCTGCCACCATGGGCTGAACGATGCGCAGATAGCGCATGTGATGGAAAGTGTGTCTGAATTTATGAAAAATATATAGTAGCTGATGTTACAGATCTTTGTGGTGGGTTACCTGGCGTACAGGAACAGTGTAAGGGCAAAACAAAAAGGTGTGAGTGGATGGTTGTGGGCCGTGGCAACGGTGATGGCTTTTTTCTCTGCACTGTTCATAGGGTGCCTGTTCGTGGTCTTCAATTTCTGCACCGATAGTGTGAATGTGGACCTCCTCTCATCTACCGACCCTGCCATACGGCAGGCGGTGAGCGAGCAACTGCGCGATGTGCTGAGCACTAACTGGCTGCATGTGCTTACCATACAGGTATTCGGTATAGGCGGCTACCTGCTGGTGCGCTATATACTAGAGCGCAAGCCGGACAAGAAAGAGCCGGAGATACACTGGATGGATAAGCTGGGGAATTGAGGGGCCTCATCCCGTCCCTCTCCAAAGGAGAGGATGATGAACTGTAATGGCCAGAATACATGATATGGTACATTCCCGATAAAGAGAAGGTGCGGATGTTTCATCCGCACCTTCTCTTTAAATACCACCCTCTCCTTTGGAGAGGAGATGGGGAGAGGTCTCTTACCAGCCGAGCAGGCCTTTCAGTTTGGTCATACCGGTCTTGCTTACGGTGACCTTGGCGCCGCAGTGTAGCAGCGCTATGTGGCTTTCTTTCTCGTAGGGTTCTATGCGCATGAGCTGGTTCACGGGCACCAGGTAAGAGCGGTGTACCCTTACGAACTGTTGCGGATCCAGCGTTTGCTCTATGTGTGAGAGGGTACTTTTTTTGAGATAGCTGCCAGCCTTGGTCACTATGCGTACATAATCGTCATCGGCCTCTATGTAGTATATGTCCTGCGCGGGAATGATGCGTATGAGGCCATTGTCCTTTACCACCACTCGGTGCTGGTAGCCCTCGTAAATATTGTTCTCCAGCAGTGGTGCAAGGCCTTCGTTCTGCTTTGCAGGCGCGGTCCTCATCCATTTGTCCATAGCTTTGTCGAAACGCTCTTTTATAACAGGTTTCAGCAGGTAGTCCACAGCATGGGCTTCGAATGCCTTCAGCGCATATTCATCGAAGGCGGTAGTGAATATTACCGATGGGCGCGTATCCAGCAGTTCCAGCATTTCGAAGCCATTGAGGCGGGGCATCTGTATATCCAGGAATATAAGATCGGGGGTGTGCTGCTGTATGGCCTTGAAGCCCTCGAAGCCATCGCCACACTGAGCCACTACTTCTACCGTATCGTAGCTCTGCAGGTGGCTGGCAATGAGTTGCCTGGCCAGGGGTTCATCGTCTATCAGTATTACTTTGTACATATTGCTGTGGTATTTTCAGTATAGTGGTGAATATGCTGCCGTCCTTGTGGGTCTCCAGCAGGTCGTTGCGGGCATATAGCAGGTATAGCCTGCGTTGCACCCCCTTCAGCCCGAAGCCGGTACCACGCGGCGGTTGCATATCGGGGTCGTAGGGATTAGTGATGGAGAGTTGCAGCATGCCGCCGTTCATAGCTATGTTCACGGCTATCTGTACCGCCCCGGTATTGCCATACAGGCCGAACTTTATGGCATTCTCCAGCAGGGGCTGCAGCAGGAAGGGCGGTACGGATGCGTGGTCGGTATCTTGTTGCTGAAAGAGCACCTGCAGCCTGTCTCCGAAGCGAACGGACTCTATGGCCAGGTACGACCGTATGTAACTGAGCTCGTCGGCTATGGGTATCATATCGTCCGACTCGCGCTTTACAGAGCTACGGAGAAAGTCGGACAGCTTGCCTATCATTTCCTGCGCGCGCCCGGGCGCTATCATGATGAGGGCATTGATAGAATTGAGACTATTGTAAAGAAAGTGCGGCTGCAACTGCTGGCGCAGCTTGAAGAGCTCGGCTTCTTTAAGCAGGGCCGAAGCATCGACCTGCTGCTGAAAGCGGGAGTCGAGTGCAGCGAGGTTCTTTCGGAACGCGCTGATGGTGCCTACCCAGGTACAGAATATCCATACTGCCAGAAAGCGTACCGGCAGGGTAGAGGAAAGCCAGGTGCGGTACTGCTCGTAAGCGGGCTCATGCAGCCACAGCTTCAGCACCTCGTACTGTGCAAAGACGGTAACAGAACTTACGAACAGGGCCACGAACAGGGCATATACCGTAATGGCCACTATGGTAGGATAGGCGCGTACCAGCAGTATGATGCCCCATATGGAGAATGTGAGGATGACGGTACTGAAAACAGAATCGTAAATGGTGATGTCGCGGGGGAGATCGAAAAGGGTGGATAGTATGAAATAGTGCATTGCGAGGATGACCAGCATCAGCAAGGCCACTATCCAGTGAATATTTTTTCTAAGGGAACGCAATTATTCCTCAAAATTATAAAAATGTGTAGAACAGAGAGAAATGAACCAGCAGTATCTATTATTTTTAATCGAAGGTTAAATTATGTGGGTAAATATTTGCAGCAATTGACTAACATCTTGCTTCAGATCTTCGCCAATTTACAAAGTGCATGATATTCAGTGAAAAAAAGCTTACAGTTAATATGTGAAAGTATCCCCTTTTTTTTCTTATATTTGGTTAATGATGAAAGCATTTAATATGCGTGTGATGAGATTAACAGTTGTTTTAATGACTTTTCCGTGACTATCTACCAGTGACCGCTTAAATACCACTCCATGTATAACATTTCTTTACCTGCTAAGTTCCGTCGTTCTTTATTTGTTCCCGTCACGATATTCGTTGCAATGCTTGGTTCGCGTGCCTATGCACAGACATCGGGCAATGCCGGCCTGCCGGGCGTGCTGGCCGGGCCCGGCAACGCGTGGGTGAACACATCTGCGCCAATATCTGACGCAGATGTAGAGAAGGCCAGTAAGACACCCGCTGCCTTCGCTGTGTCTCAGGACCCGCATACGAATTTTACCTTCATTTCTGCGATACGGAAGAACCCGAGCCCGGAGGTGATACAGTATAACCAGGGGTATGAGCAGCATACCGAGCTTGGTATGTTATTCCCGGAGGCACCATGCTCGGACTGTTATGAGCTGATAGAAAAACGTACCGAAACACAGAAATACTTTGTGAAGGAAGGTACGGAGGGGCGGCGCTTTGTGCTTTATTCGAGCCAGTATCCGGTGCATTATAAAGATGCCGCAGGCAACTGGATGACGGTAAGGAATGGCTTGTTCCCCGATGCTGCCCACAATGGTGTGTACCACACAAAAGGCAGGCTGACCGATGTGGCCATAAACACTGTGGCAAAGAACATGACCCTGACCACAAAGGACGGAGCAAGCATAACCTACAACAACGAACTGGAACTGGTGTACATAAAGCCCGATGGTACTGAAACATCGCTGGGCAAGGCCAACTGGGCCAACCATACCGCCGGTGATGATGGAGTACGCATAACGGATGCATGGCCGGGCATAGATATAGAAATGGTACAGTTCGCTAATAGCGTGAAGACGGGCTTTGTAGTGAAAAGCGCCATGCCTGCATATGCAGCAGGCAAGCTGGTGCTGAGAGACCGGATGCTGACAGGTAAAGGTACCTCCATATCTATGCCGGAGAATACATTGCATGCCGGAGAGATAAAAGTGCTGAACAAGGAGCGTAGTACTGTGCTCACCTTTGGCGGTGCGATAGCATATGAGAAATATGGCGACAGCAGCTCTTTGAAAACACTGTACTACAAAAAGACGACCGGCAATACAGTGGATATACTGATACCCGGAGACCTTCTGAATAAGAGTGCATCTGCCTATCCCCTTATCATAGATCCGCTGGTGACGGGCACTGTATCGTGCGGCTTTTCGTACAATGCTACTTTGCCACCACCTGCCGGTACTTACTGTGTCAATACCAACAATCTGCTGATACCGGGTGGGGCTACCATCACCGACCTGAAAGCTACATTTTCATACTACGGACCTGTGGGAGTGGCATGGAACAGGTCGCGCATCAACTTTGGGATGCTGGGATGTACCACAGGCTGGCTTAGCTGTGGCGCCGCAACTAGCTCGGGCATACCCGGCGGTACATGTGGTTTCGTTCCTCCGGGCACCAGTCTCCTCGGTTTTGGCTTTGGGGGTTGTGTACCGGGATACAATTGCAACTCATATGTACTTCCGGTACAAATGTGGGGTGGCCAGAATGTGATGGCAACTGCGGCATGTGTACAAACGGTGTATGCCACAGCTACAGGCTTTACCGTAGTGGTAGAGGGTAGCGCGGCCATGCTTCCTTCTATCACACCTCCTGCATCTACCACACTTTGTATGCCTTCTACCATGACACTGGTAGGCTCGCCTGCAAGTGGCGTGTGGAGCTCTACGGCACCCGGTGTGGCCACAGTGTCGCCTGCGGGTGTGGTATCGGGCGTATCTAATGGCGCTGCCACTATACAGTTCTCGGCAAGCGGCTGTACTGCCACATTGCCCATCACTGTAGGTACTACGCCTACTATAACAGGCGCTTCCAGTATCTGTTTCCCCGGTTCTACAACACTTACCGGTTCGCCCGGCGGTGGTGTATGGACCTCGTCGGCACCCGGCGTTGCTACCATTACAGGTGGCGGCCTCGTAAATGCAGTATCGATAGGTACTACGCTCATCAGCTACAATACCGGTACATGTACTGCCATAAGGCCTTTTGATGTGAACAGCCCTACTGCCGTGGCGCCTACTACACAGCCTACAGGCCTGGTAGTATCGGCCCCTACAAGTGCGGGCGCTACTATCAACTTCACACCTAACGGTTCTACAGGTTACCTGGTGATAGCAAGCACAAGCCCTACGCTGTCGGCAACGCCCACATTGTTCACTACCTATGCTACAGGCAGTGCCTTTGGCGGTGGTATAGTGATACAGGGGTCCGCATCAGGCAGCTCTCCCGCTTATACAACATCATTGCTCAATTCCAATACACGTTATTATGTCTTTGTATTCGCGTTCAACAACAACTGTACAGGACCTCAGTATAATACGGTATCGCCATTAACAGGTTCGTTCAATACCTGTATACTGGCGCCCACCGGCCTTACGGTGACCACTACCGGTGCCAACTCGATAAGCCTTAGCTGGGCGGCATCGGCCGTGGGCGGTGGGTATACCACCCCCATCAACTACAATGTGTATGCCTATGCCGATGCGGGTCTTACAATACTTGTTCCGGGCTTTCCCGTGATGGCAGGTATAGGTACTGCCTATACCGTATCGGGGCTTGCGACCAGTACCCAGTACTGGTTCAAGGTGGCGCCTGCAGATGCCTGCAACAACATGAGCAATGTGGCCACAGGTGTTACCGTATGTACTGCCGCAGGTGCCATAACCTATCTGCAGACCTTTGAAGTGGGTACGCTCAATGGCGATCTGAACCCGAACTGTATGGCATCGAATGTGCAGAACTGTGTGTTCTCGGGTGTTCAGGATAATGTCACTTACTTGGGCGTGCCGATCAATACCAATCATACACCCGGCGGTACCAAGTTCTACAACCTGTTCAGGGATGGTGCATGTAGCCCCGGCTGGGCCAACCAGTGGCTGCTGCTGCCCCGGCTGACGCTACAGGCCGGTACCACATATACCTTCAGCGTATGGTATGCCACTAATGGTATAGCATGGCAGACGGTGCGTTTCCAGTACAGTACCTCGGGTACGGTACCGGCAGTGGGGTCTACTACCATGGGCGGTGTGCCGGGTAACATAGGCACAGGCCTGACGAGCGTGAGCAACACTGCTTACAATCAATATCTGCAGACATTTACCGTGCCTGCAACAGGCGATTATTATATAGGCATCGGTATGGCCAGCGGCGGCGCTTCGGGCCTTCTTGCCATAGACGATATAGAAGTATGTGCCGTGCCTACCATAACGGCTACCAACAGCGCACCTCCATATTGCGATCCGGCCTCTGTATTCCTTTCTTCTACAGGTACCAGCGGCGCTACTACTTATAACTGGTCCGGCCCATCGGGTTACAGCTCTACACTGGCCAACCCTACGGCCATCACAGGTATAGGCGCAGGTACCTATACATATACGCTTTCTGCAGTGAACGATCCTACCTCACTTGGGTATGGTGGTTATTGTACTGCCAGCGCCACTACTTCATTCACTGTCAGTCCTCCTCCTCCATCCATTACGGGTTCTACTACCATATGTGTGGGTGGCACTACCGCGCTATCGAACCCGCTACCCGGTGGCACATGGAGCAGCAGTACACCTACCGTGGGTACAGTGAACACATCAGGAGTAGTAACAGGCATGTCTGCAGGTACTACCAATATTACTTATAACATAGGCGGGTGCTATACTACAAGGGTGGTCACGGTCACGTCCTCGCCCAGCACCATCACAGGTACGCTTTCTGTTTGTCTTGGCGCATTTACCACGCTCAATAGTACACCTGCGGGTGGTACATGGAGCAGCAGTACACCTACCATTGGTACCGTTAGTACTACAGGTGTGGTATATGGCGCATCGGTGGGTACCACGATGATCACTTATGGTTTCAGCGCCCTTTGCTATACAACATCTACGGTGACCGTGAACGCTAACCCCACACCTATTGCCGGCACATTCAACATTTGTCTTGGCACTACTACTACGCTCACCAGCACACCGCCCAGCGGGTTCTGGACCAGCAGCGCACCGGGTATCGCCAGTGTGAACATACTGAGCGGTGGTGTTACCGGTAATGCTGTGGGAACGGCCAATATCACATATACATCTAATGGTTGCAGTGTATGGCAAACGGTGACGGTAGTACCAAGTCCTGCCTCGATAGTGGGGCCCACCAGTTTGTGTCTTGGTTTCCCCACGGTAACATATACCAACCCTGTAACGGGCGGTACATGGAGCAGTAGTAATGCGAACGTGTCGATAGTGGGTACATCGGGCGTGGCCACAGGGATGAGTGCAGGCACCAGTGTTATAACATATGCATTGAGCGCCACCTGTTTCAGTACCCTGGTGGTGACAGTAACAGCCGCTCCGGCTGCCCCTGTTGGCATGGATTCGCTATGTGTAGGTGCTACGACCGTATACAGCCATCCGATACCGAGCGGTACCTGGAGCGCATCCTGCCCCACCATACTGACGGTGGGCCTGGGTACAGGCCTGGTGACAGGTGTAGGTGCAGGTACCTGTATAGTGACCTATACGCTACCCAGCGGATGTATAGCTACCGATACGGTGAGGGTAAGAGATAACCCAGGCGCTATAACCGGTACACTGACGGTGTGCCAGGGCGCTACTACTGCTCTTGCCAGCTCTACACCGGGCGGTACATGGAGCAGCGTGACAGGAGCTGTAGGCACCATAGGTTCTACAAGCGGTATACTCTATGGTGCGGGCGGTGGTACTACTACCATATCTTATATCCTAAGTACCGGCTGTTATACTACGGCCACCGCCACTGTGACGGCAGCGCCACCGGCGATAACGGGGACCTTTACGGTATGCGCAGGTTCTACGACGGCGCTGACGAGTGGCCCTGTGCCTCCCGGCTTCTGGGGCAATACGCCTACGACGACAGCATCGGTATCGGGCACGGGCGTGGTAACGGGCCTTGCGGCAGGCACCACCATGGTGACCTACACGACAACTACCGGTTGTTATGATACCGCTATAGTAACGATACTG
>NZ_BAABFA010000016.1:0-22154 GCF_039540515.1 Nemorincola caseinilytica
GAAAACACGCACGCTCAACACTCCGAAAACATCACCTAAAGACCTTCTTTTTATCCCCTCATTTCTGATGGGAGTGCAAAAGTAGAAAAGCATTTTCGAACCACCAAATCTTTTTCGCTTTTTTGAACAATTATTTTCTTTCAAAACAACCGCTCAATAAGTACCAAAGACCCACACCGCACATACTCCGAAACAATACCGAAAGAGCTTCATTTCACCACCTCATTTCTGAAATGGGAGCGCGAAGATAGACAACCTTCGGTTCCCCACCAAACTTTTCTGGAAGGTTTTTTAAAATTCTTTGCCTGAATGCCTATGGTTGGAAATATGAGATGGCTTTGACCATCAGGCATATAGGAAGGATGCAAACGTACAAAGTACGTTGCTGTGCATTTACTACAGCACTGCGGCTATCTAATGGCGTATAGGTATTGTTTTCTCTGAATGGAGCTGCAGCGAGTCGTGTACCCACTTATAATATCGTATCATCCATTTTGTGCTTTGCCTGTCGGTGGTCTTTGAGACCAGCATTCTTGCTGCCTTATCTATCTCCAGGTCAGGGATAGCAATGGTTTCAGGATGTAATACAAGCGCCCGTTCCGCAGGGCTGTATGTAAGCAGGTAACCGAACCCCTGGGCTAAGCCCATAGATGTGTAGCAGTTTATAAAAACATCGGTATATCCGTCAAAGTCGTGATCGGCATAACTGATGCGGAGGTCGGAAGGGCTGAAACGGTATATATGCATCGCAATGGTATCGGTCTCCTTCCAGAACCCTTCTTGGTACGAATACAAAGTTGCAATGATAGTTGTATCGTTCTCGGTATGAAGCCTGAACGCCGCAGTATCTCTTTTGGAAAAGATACGGCCGGCTCTGATATGGTACATCCGGTTCGCATCATTGGCGTCTGTATAGAAATGTTCGGATACAGAATCGGAACCGGGGCTAACGGCACGGAAAAACGCCTGTGCTGCAAATTCATGAACGGCGGGGTATGGCTCATTGTCCATCACATGCGCTGCCGTGTTGGCAGGGCCCGCTTCTTTGCGCACACCCTGCTCTCTACAGGCCATAAGCAACATGGCCAACACAAGCGGGCCCCGAACCTTTGCGACCAATGATGAACAGAACATGACCAAATGTAGGAAGCACTATCATCTCAAAAAAAATATCCCGCGCCATGGCGCGGGATAGCAATGATATTTAACGTGCTTTTTAAAGAATTACCTGGCCACGTTCACGGCCCTCAGTTCGCGTATCACGGTCACCTTTATCTGGCCGGGATACTGCATCTCTTTCTGTATCTTGTCTGCTATCTCGAAAGACAGTTTCGCGCTGTCGGCATCGCTTACTTTCTCTGCCTCTACCATCACGCGCAGCTCGCGACCGGCCTGTATGGCGTATGCTTTTTCCACACCGTTGTAGGCCATTGCCAGGTTCTCCAGGTCTTTGATGCGCTGCATGTAGCTCTGCATCATTTCGCGCCTTGCACCCGGGCGTGCACCGCTGATGGCGTCGCAGGCCTGTACTATGGGCGATATGATGTAGAGCATCTCCATCTCATCGTGGTGCGCACCTATGGCGTTCACTACCGATGGATGCTCGCCACACTTCTCGGCCACCTTGGCGCCCAGCAATGCATGGCTCAGTTCTGTTTCCTCATCGGGCACCTTGCCTATATCGTGCAGCAGGCCGGCGCGTTTGGCCAGTTTCACTACCTTCTGCCCCAGGCCCAGCTCTGCGGCCATTATACCACACAGGTTGGCAGTTTCCTTAGAGTGCATCAGCAGGTTCTGGCCGTACGATGAGCGGAACCTCATTTTACCTACCAGGCGTACCAGGTCTTTGTGCAGGCCATGTACACCCAGCTCTATGATGGTGCGCTCCCCTATCTCCATTATCTGCTCTTCCAGTTGCTTCTTGGTCTTTTCCACCACCTCTTCTATACGCGCGGGGTGTATACGGCCATCCTGTACCAGGCGCTGCAGCGACAGGCGTGCCACCTCGCGGCGCAGCGGATCGAAACAGCTGAGTACTATGGCCTCGGGGGTATCATCTATTATCAGATCTACACCGGTGGCAGCTTCCAGCGCGCGTATGTTGCGGCCCTCGCGACCAATGATCTGGCCCTTTATCTCATCGCTCTCCAGGTTGAAGACCGTGATGGCGTTCTCTATGGTCTGCTCGGCGCCTATGCGCTGTATGCTCTGTATGATGATCTTCTTGGCCTCTTTGCTGGCATTGGTTTTGGCCTCCTCCATTATGTCCTTCACATAGGCCATAGCATTGGTACGGGCTTCTTCCTTCACCACTTCTATCAATTCTACCTTGGCCTGTTCGGCAGAAAGGCCGGCTACTTTCTCCAGGCGTTTCACATGCTCTTCGTGGTGCTTGTCCAGCTCGGCACGCTTTATGTTGAAAGCCTTTATCTGGCTATCCAGGTTCTCTTTCAGCGCTTCGTTCTCCTGTGTCTGACGCTGCAGGGCCGATGTCTTATCGTTGAGTGCCTGCTGTTGCTGTTTCAACCTGTTCTCGTTCTCTGACAGCTTTTGTGTGCGCTGCTGTGCTTCTTTTTCGTGCTGGCTTTTCAGCTGCAGAAAGTGTTCTTTGGCTTCCAGTTGCTTCTTTTCCTTCAGTGTCTCTGCCAGGGTGTTGGCGTCGTCCACTATCTTTTTAGCGTGCGCCTCGGCCTCTTCTACTTGTTTCTGTGTATCCCTGGCAAAGATCATTTTGCCTAGAAAGATACCTATTATCAAAGCCCCTATTGCAACAATAACGGGCACTATAATGGATCCCATGTTTAGTTTTTAAGATTTTATATGATGAATATTCACGCCCATTCTCTGCCTACATTACACATTAATTGAAATATTCAGATGGGTTGAATTTTAGCGTGCTAAATTAATAAAACATTTCCTTACCATGAAACCGGGCCCCATACATATAAATACCTAATGTTAGAAACTTCGTGTAGCGATAAACGGCCGTAAAGTACTTTTACAGTGTAAAACAACGCTGTATCTCGTTATGCCCATGATACTTTCTTACGCCTGCTGCAATGTAGGGGTGATGCCGGTGCGAAAAGAACCCTACCACACAGCCGAGCAGGTGACACAGCTACTATTTGGCGAAAAGGCCGAGATAATGCAGGTGAACAACCGCGACTGGGCCAAGATACGCTGTGGCTGGGACGACTATGAGGGCTGGTGCAAGCTGTCGCAACTGAGCCTGTTGCACCGCAAGGAATACCGTAAAGAAGTGAAATACCTCTCGGGCGACCATAAGGGCCGCCTGCTGATGCCCGGCGAGGATATGCAACTGCCACTGGGCGCAGAGCTACTGGGTATAAAGGCGGGGCTGGTAAAGGCGGCACACCTTTCGGGAAAATTCAAGGGGAAGAAACTGAATGTGAAACAGGCCATACCCGGCGCTGATGCAGTAAAGGCTGCGGCCATGCAATACCTGCACGCGCCCTACCAATGGGGTGGGCGCAGCGTGGCCGGGCTGGACTGCAGCGGTCTGGTGCAAATGGCCTACAAGATATGCAACTACCCCATGCCGCGCGATGCCAGCCAGCAGGCCATGGTGGGCAGCGCTGTAGACTTCCTGGTACATACGCAGTGCGGCGACCTGGCCTTTTTTGAAGAGAAGGAAGGAAGCATAAACCATGTGGGTATACTGCTGGACAACGAGACCATCATACATGCCACCGATACGGCGGGCCGTGTGGTGATAGACCGCATAGACCAGCAGGGTATCATCAGTATATCGCTGAAGAAACGTACCCACCACCTGCGAATGGTGAAAAGAGTACTTCCTGCCCAATAACACCTCCTTCCCTTGGGGGAAGGCCGGGATGGGACTACCCAAAATGTTTTGATATAAACCGAATACTACCTCCTTCCCCTTGGGGGAAGGCCGGGATGGGGCTACTACCCAAAATGCCGAAGCCTGTATGTTACCATACAAGCTTCGATATAAAAGTAAAGGGAATATCCGAATACCACCTCCTTCCCCTCGGGGGAAGGCCGGGATGGGGCTGTTACTCTACTGTCACAGACTTGGCAAGGTTCCTCGGCTGATCCACGTTGCAGCCGCGCATGATGGCTATGTGGTAGGCCAGCAGCTGCAGCGGCACTATGGTGATGAGCGGCGACAGTATCTCTTCTGTTTCGGGCACTTCTATGATATGATCGGCCAGGGCGCGTATCTGTGTATCGCCCTTGTGTACCACGGCTATTATCTTGCCTTTGCGGGCCTTTACCTCCTGCACGTTCGATACTATCTTCTCGTACGCGCTGCGGTTGGTGGCCAGGAACACCACAGGCATGTTCTCGTCTATGAGCGCTATGGGGCCATGCTTCATCTCTGCCGCAGGATAGCCTTCGGCATGTATGTAAGAGATCTCTTTCAGCTTCAGGGCGCCTTCCAGCGCTACGGGGAAATTGTAGCCACGGCCCAGGTACAGGAAGTTGCTGGCATCTTTGTATATGGCAGCTATCTCTTTTATCTGTGCATCCAGGGTCAGTGTCTCTTCTATCTTCGATGGTATGTTCTCCAGCTCGTACAGTATCTCGCGCAGTTTGGATGTAGGCATAGTGCCCTTTACCTGTGCCAGTTGCAGGGCTATGAGGGTGATGAGCGATACCTGTGTAGAAAAGGCCTTGGTAGATGCCACACCTATCTCGGGGCCGGCATGTGTATATGAGCCTGCATGCGACGCACGCGCTATGGACGAGCCAATGACGTTGCAGATGCCGTATATGAGCGCGCGGCGCTCCTTGGCCAGCTCTATGGCCGCCAGTGTATCGGCCGTCTCGCCCGACTGGGATATTGCTATCACCACATCCTTCTCGGTGATGATGGGATTGCGATAGCGGAACTCTGAGGCATACTCTACCTCTACCGGCACGCGCGCCAGGTCCTCTATCATGTACTCGGCTATAAGGCCCGAATGCCATGATGTACCGCAGGCCGTGATAAGGAACCTGTCGGCATTGTCTATCTTGTTGATGTACTCATTGAGGCCACCCAGCTTTATCCAGCCTTGCGAAGCGTTCATACGGCCACGCAGAGAGTCTTCTATGGCCTTGGGCTGCTCGTATATCTCCTTTAGCATGAAGTGCTCGAAACCGCCCTTCTCTATCGTTTCTATAGAGAATTCCAGTTTCTTTATCTCAGGCGACTTCTCTACATTGCCCAGGGTGCGTATGGCGTACGAGCCATCCCTGTTCACCACGGCATACTCCTTGTCGTCCAGGTATATCACATTCTTCGTGTACTCTATGATGGGCGATGCATCAGAGGCTATGAACAGCTCGTTCTCGCCCACACCTATCACCAGCGGGCTACCCTTGCGGGCCGCTATCAGCTGGTCGGGGTTGTTCCTGTTCAGTACGGCTATGGCATATGCACCTACTACCTCGTTCAGCGCTATACGCACTGCGTGGTCCAGCGTGGTGTTCTCTTTTTTCTGTACCTCTTCTATCAGGTTCACCAGTACCTCTGTATCGGTGTCCGACTTGAACTCGTACCCTCTTTTGATAAGTTCTTCCTTTATGGGAGCATAATTCTCTATGATACCATTGTGAATGATGGCCAGGTTGCCCGACTGCGACACATGGGGATGCGCATTGCGGTCGTTGGGCTCGCCATGCGTGGCCCATCGGGTATGACCTATGCCTATCGTAGCATGCGTCTTACCTTCTTCCACTACTTTTTCCAGCTCAATTACCTTACCTGCTTTCTTGAAGATGGTCATATCTCCGTTCAGCAGTGCAATGCCTGCGCTGTCATAACCTCTGTATTCGAGGCGTTTCAAACCTTTTATAATAAGGGGAAAGGCATCTCTGGTGCCTACATAACCTACTATACCACACATAGTTGTTACTGTTTATTCAGGGATGAATATACGACAAATAATTTAGCGCGGTACAAAGAATTCGGGTGAGCGCCACCGCCCAGTATGGCACGGAAGGCAGCAGTATATACCTGAGAGCCTGTAAGATGCAGGTGCAATGTATCATTGCCCGCCTTTCGCGAAGCCATTACCTCGCGCGGCAGGTTCACGCTATACACGTTCACAGCGGTTCCATCGCGGTCTATGGTGTTCAGGGTACCGTTTATGACCTGGAATGGCGATGCACCTGAATATATGTCCAGTACCTGTCCATTGGTACCCGGCACGCTGCCGGCAGGGTAAATGCCATTGTTGATGCGTATGGGAAACAGCCTGTCCACAGCAGAGTATTTGTCGTTCTTGTGCCACGGCAATACGGCAAGCTGTATCTCGGCCTTGTTGATGACACCCGAAGGCAGGCTTTTCAGCCCGGGTATCACGATGTCTATATTGGCGCCCGGTACGTTCTGCACGCCCAGCACACTGTCATTGGCCTGTGCCGATGTGATGAGCGTATTCACGGGGTAATGGCCATAGGAACGGCTTACGTTATTGAAGAAACCGCAGGTATTGGCATTGAAGTAATAACGCTGTACCAGTGTATCGGCAGCGCCGGTATTGGAGTGGTAATACACCAGTATGCCCGCACCCGAATAGTTGTCGGTAGAGCCATCGAGCCTGAAATAAGGCAATACCCCGCTGGTGCCCCTGGTATCGGCCACGCGTACACATACCCCTTTGAACTTGCTGAGGAATGCTGCGTTCTTATCGCCGGTAGAATTGGTGGCATCGGTAAGCGCAGGCATCAGTTTATCAAGGAGCGTAGGCAGCTTCAGTCTTATGCGCAGGCCCGGCTGGTATTTTTTGCCTGCTACTTCCAGCGAATCTCTCAGGTGCGCAAGGTCTACCGGCATGGGTTCGCTCAGCGGGTTCACCAGGTCTACGTCCTTGTGGGTATACGAAAAGTAGGTGGCACTCTGTGCTATATCATCCGTGAGGAAGAAGGCCTGGTACGAGATAGTGGTGTACGAGGTGGTATCGCCATACATAACACCGGTAAATGGCAGTACCAGTACCGCAGAGTCTATGGTCTTGTTCTCGTATATCACCGTGCTGGCATCGGTAGGCAGCAACTGGAAGAAGGTAGAACCCGTAATGGTACCGAAAAAGGGATCTTCCATCACACCTACGGCCTGCCTTACAGAGCCCGATGTGGTAACATAATTGGTGATGGCCGTATCGTCGTAGTAGGTATGGGTGATAACGGGCAGCGAGGTATCGTATACGCCCAGCACATTGTCCGATGGCGATACTCCTGCATCTATCAGCACATTTTCTTTACAGCCGCTCTGCGTAAAAGCGATAACTACCGCCGCAAGCAACAACGGGAAGTAAGAACAAAGTTTCAATTTGGAAAAGATTTTCAGGCTAAAGGTGATAAAACAAATTCTAAGACTCTGTTAAGCTTTTATACAGCTCCAGCAGTGGTGTCACGTCCTCTTTCCAGCCTGTTTCATACTTTACTACCTTCTTGTACCTGCTCGGTTTCAGCTCGTCCGCTATCTTCTTGTTCACGTTCTCCGATCCGAACACTACCACATCGGCGGCCTTGCCTGCACCTATAGTAAGGGCATCGTTCGATCCGTCCTTATATGCGTCCAGGTCTTTTTCCTTGATATCGGTGCTGATGATGGC
This sequence comes from Nemorincola caseinilytica, assembly GCF_039540515.1. Lineage (NCBI taxonomy): Bacteria > Pseudomonadati > Bacteroidota > Chitinophagia > Chitinophagales > Chitinophagaceae > Nemorincola > Nemorincola caseinilytica. The sequence goes on from NZ_BAABFA010000016.1 coordinate 7,596, forward strand.
CTTCTTCAGGAAATTGCTGTTCAATGTTTCGCTGAACTGGCTTTCCTGTGCTGTATATATCACCTTCGAATAGCCGAAGACAGGCTCTTTCTTATAGGTGGTCTTCAGGTACAGTGGTACCAGCGAGGTCATCCAGCCATGGCAGTGTATGACATGGGGCGGCCAGCCGAATTTCTTCACGGTCTCCAGCGCGCTTTTGCAGAAGAATATCATACGTTCTCCATTGTCGTCGAAGAAGTTATCCTGGTCATCGCGGAAAACGGCCTTGCGCTTGAAGTAATCCTCATTGTCCATGAAGTATACCTGCAGCCTTGCATTAGGCAGCGATGCTACCTTTATAATGAGCGGGTAATCGTCCTTGTCTATTATTACATTTATGCCGGAAAGGCGCACCACCTCGTGCAGGCGGTGACGGCGCTCATTTATAACGCCGAAACGGGGCATGATGACCCTTATTTCCAGCCCGGAATCGAAGGTCTTAATAGCCAGTTTGTTGAGTATCTGCGCGAAATCAGTGAACTCGGTATAGGGAGATAGTTCGTTGGCAATTATTAAAACACGTTTCTTTGTGTCTGCAGACATGCTGAAGAAGTTGTTTTTTGTATCGAAAAAGTAAAATCGGTCTGCAAAATTACGAAAATCTTGAATTCCAACCGTAACTTGCAAGAACTAGCGCTAAAAATTAAAAAATGTTCATATTTAAGAAAGTAGGCGACCTGGACGAATACCTGCAGAAAAGACGAGCCGATGGCGACAAGATAGGATTTGTACCTACTATGGGCGCACTGCATGAGGGGCACATATCGCTGGTAGCACGCTGCAAGGCCGATGGTGTGCTTTCGGTATGCAGTATCTTCGTTAACCCCACACAATTCAACGACAAGAACGACCTGGCCAGGTACCCCGTCTCTACAGAGGCCGATATGGAGCTGCTGCTGCGGGCAGGCTGCGATGTGCTCTTCCTGCCCGATGTGAGCGAGATATACCCCGGAGGTGAGGACAAGGCCCCGGTCTACGACTTCGGCTACCTGGATACCATACTGGAAGGCGCGCAAAGGCCCGGGCACTTCAAAGGTGTGGGGCAGGTAGTGGCACGCCTGCTGCAGATAGTGCGGCCACAAAAGCTGTATATGGGCCAGAAGGACTACCAGCAATGCATGGTGGTACGCCGCCTGCTGCAGATAATGGGCACCGATACCGAACTGGAGATATGCCCCATAATACGCGAGGCCGACGGCCTGGCCATGAGCTCGCGCAATCGCCGCCTTACAGAGCCGCAGCGCACGCTGGCGGGTATCATATACCAGTGCCTGGTGTCTATACAGGCCAAACAGGGTACAGATAACTTTGCGCTGGTGCGCAAGGAATGCGAAGAACTGCTACGGGCAAAGGGGCTGACGCCCGAGTATGTGAGCCTGGCCGATGCCCGCGACCTGCGCCTGCTGGACAATTATGAGCACAATACCCTGATGGTGGCCCTGATAGCTGCCCGGATGGGCGATATAAGGCTGATAGATAATATACTGCTTTGAAGCAACTGATACGTCATGAACTGTTATAGTAAGTAGGAATAATACTGTGCTGAAAGATAACCATAACAGACCCATCAACTACCTGCGGCTGGCCGTTACAGACCGCTGCAACCTGCGCTGTTTCTACTGCATGCCCGAGCATGGCATAGACTGGCTATCGCGTACAGAGCTGATGAGCTACGAGGAGATGCTGCGCATATGTGCCCTCCTGGTACGCAATGGCATCAGCAAGATCCGCATAACAGGGGGGGAGCCCTTTGTGCGGAAAGATATAATGCCTTTTATAGCGGCCCTGTCGCAGCTGCGGGAACTGCAGGAACTGACCATGACCACCAATGGCGTACTCACCGCGCCACATGTACCTGAGCTGAAAAAGTACGGCATACGCTCTGTGAACCTGAGCATAGACACACTGGACCGCGAACGCTTTTTTGCCATAACCCGCCGCGACGAGCTGCCCGCTGTGCTGCACACACTGGAAGAACTGCTGCGCCATGGCATAGAGGTGAAGCTGAATGCCGTGGTGATGGAAGGCCGCAATACGCAGGATATACTGCCACTGGTGCAACTGACAAAAGACCTGCCTGTAAGTGTACGCTTCATAGAAGAGATGCCTTTTAACGGTAGCGGGGAGCTACATGCTACCGGCTGGGACCATGTGCGCATACTGAACACCATTCGCGATGGCTATGCCGGGGTGCAAAAAGTGGCAGACCCACCCTACTCTACCTCATACAACTATCATATTCCCGGGCATAAGGGCAATGTGGGCATAATAGCTGCCTACACCCGTTCTTTCTGCGGCACCTGCAACCGTATACGCATAACCCCACAGGGTATGCTGAAGACCTGCCTGTACGATAATGGCGTGCTGAACATTCGCGACCTGATGAGAGGCGGCAGCGCCGACGAGGAAGTGATGGAGCATGTGCTGCATGCGCTGGTGCACCGGGCAAGGAATGGCCATGAGGCCGAAAAAAGTGCCGTACACGGGTCTATGGCCGCTATAGGTGGGTGAAGGCCGCAACATGACCTCCTATCACTTTTAATGCCTAACTTTAAAAGATGAACGAGATATCACTGAACGAAAGTTACGGAACGCTATCGGAAACGATAAACGCCCTGAAAGGCCTGGGTTATACCAGCGATCTCAATGTTCGGGAAGAGTGCCTGGTGTGCCATAGCACCAATACCGTATTATCGCCCGACGATTTTCAGATAGATAAGGTGTATCGCTTTGAAGGCATGTCCAACCCCGATGACCAGTCGATACTCTATGCCATCTCTTCCGAAAGATTTGCCCTGAAAGGCATTTTAGTGAATGGCTACGGTGTATCTGCCGACGAAATGCCTGCGAAACTGGTAGAAAAACTGCAAACACATAAAGAGTAATGCCCCAGACCGATGAACAGTACCTACTGCTTCATGGCATTCACAATGCGTTCCGATGCATGACCATCCCCATACGGGTTCGATATGCCCGACATGCGGTCGTACGCTTCCTTATCAGTAAGCAGCCTCATAGCTTCGCGGTATATGAGCTCTGTATCGGTACCGGTCTTTAGTACGGTGCCCGCATCCACAGCCTCGGGCCTCTCGGTGGTATCGCGTAGCAGCAGTACAGGTTTGCCCAGCGATGGGGCCTCTTCCTGCACACCTCCGCTATCGGTAAGTATGATACGCGAATTATTGAGCAGCCACAGGAAGCCCGAATAGGCGAATGGCGGCACAAGATGTACCAGTGGATTGCTGCCCAGCAGGTCGTACACATCGTTCTTCACATTGGGATTCAGGTGCACGGGAAAAATGGCATGTATGCCCGTATCTGCGGTGATGCGGTTTATGGCCGCGCATATATTGCGTATGCCCGTACCATGGTTCTCGCGGCGGTGCATGGTAATGAGCATGTAGTCCCTTAGTTCTTGCAGCCCATGTTCCGTCACGCTCATGGGTATGGCATGCTCTATCTTGCACAGCCCCATGAAGAGGGCGTCTATCACCGTATTGCCTGTTACCAGCATCTTATCGGCAGGCACTCCCTCACTCAGCAGGTTGGCATACGAAAGCTCTGTGGGCGGAAAATGAAAGTCGGCTATACGGCTGGTGAACACCCTGTTCATCTCTTCGGGGAACGGAGAGAATTTGTTACTTGTACGCAGGCCCGCCTCTACATGGTATATAGGTATGCGATTGTAGAACGCTGCCAGCGATGCGGCGAACGTAGTGGTAGTATCGCCCTGCACTACAATGAGGTCAGGGCGTTCTGCCTTCAGCAAAACATCTATGTGCGACAGGAGCTTGGCCGTAAGCCCTGCCAGTTGTTGGTCGGGGGCCATCACATCCAGCGTAAAGTGTACCTGTATACCGAAGAAGTCGATGACCTGCTGCAGCATCTCTTTATGCTGCCCCGTAGAGCACACCAGTGTATTGAAATAAGGATCCTTGCCCAGTATATCTATCACCGGCGCCAGTTTTATGGCCTCAGGGCGTGTGCCCAAAAATACTATCGCTTTCTTCATGCCCATCAATCGGGTTTTGCTACTACTTTTATTTGCTGGCTACCGCCTGCCGAACGGAGCGTAAAATAAGTACTGGTATCGTTATAGATATAATTCACCTTGTGCCCCTGTGGCATAAAGGAATGGATAAGGAACGCATGTGTCCACGATGGCACCTCTACCGAGGTAGCGCCTGTAGCCACAATGGCATTGGCCACCATGTACTGGTTATACTTCAGCTCGCGCGTCTCGTTCCGTATCGATATCACGAACAGGGCCAGCACCGGCAATATCACCAGGGCGGCTATACCGCTCAGCAGCAGCTTATTTACCCTGGGGCTGCCCTGCAGCACATACAGCACATATACCAGGAACATGATACAGAAAGGGAACGCAAATGAGTGGTAGCGGTAGTAGAACGCAGTAAGATGCCCCGACCTGAGACAGAGGAACCCCAGGAACACAGAACTGCTGATGCCTGCAGCAAATAGTATATGCAAATGCCGCCGTTGTATGTTGTTACCAGCATTCCTGAGGGCGTATATATACAGCGCAGGCACAGCCGCAAAGGATGCCAGCAGCACAGGCAGCTTGCCTGTGAAGGATGGCGCCACGAACCTGAAATTGACCGCTATCGCCCGCAGGAAAGATGTTATCACCTTCCAGATACTGTATGCCTCACCCTGCTGGGCACGCAGTTTCACTATCTTCTCATTTTGCTGGCTCATGGTCTGCAGGCCCGTCCATGCGAAATAGAAGAATATGCCAAGGAGCAGCAACGGCAGGGCAATGGCAAGCACATTGCGCAGAGTGAATAACCGTTTACCATAAATGAGCAGCAGCGACACAAAAAATGTAAGCGCCACATAAACACTGAGGAAATGAGAAAGCACCGCCCCTACCGCGAACAGGGCCACGAGCATTAGGTTGCCCGGCCTCTGCCCCCCCTCTCCCAGGTACCTGAACAGGTAAATGCCCGACAATGTAGCGAACATGATGCCCATCATATAGGCTCTTATCTCGTGGCTCATGCCCACAAAGTTCATATCGGTAACAAGGAGGCCTATGGCCAGGGAGGTAAGCCAATGATGGCCCAGCAATGTGCGGCAGAGGGTAAAGAATGCCAGCAAGGCCCCTATGCCCAGCAGCTTGGAGAAGAAGGTATAGGTAAGCAACGAATTGCCGAATATACCGGTGAACCAGTGCAGGCCAATGTTGTACAGGTAGCTGTTAGAGTTGTCGCACACGGTGGCTCTAAAAACATGGCGCGCATCATTGAGCGCATCAAGGTCGGCAGAGGATATGGTCGTCTTCCCGGCGAACATAAGCGGAGTATCATAAGTGATGCCCTTGCTGCACAGGATAGAAATGCTTTCATCGTACCATATATCTTTTTTGACCGGCAATGCCAGAACGAGCGCAATGGCCATCAGCAAAGTAATGACGTTAACGATCCTTATGGTATTGCCCTGCATGATATAAGTAGAACGGCTCAGGGGTCGAGCCTTCCGGTTTTGTGATCGAAAAGAAGTTTCAGGGTCTGCTTCATTGTCTTTTGTACATTCATCTTGGATTCTCCCTGTTTCAGGTCGTAGCGCAATATCATGGGCACCTCGTTCATGGTAGCGCTCTGGCCGGCCACTTTCAGCAATACCTCCACCATGCACCCGAAACCCTTCTGGGTAATGAATTTGTCTCCGTAATATGCTATGGTCTTGCGCAGCATATCTACTTTATATGCCCTGAAGCCGCAGGTATAATCTTTGATACCCTCGAACCCTACAAAAACACGGAACAGCAGGCCTGCGGCCCAGCTAAAGAATTTGCGCGACCGTTTCAGCCCTTTTATGCGCGCGCCCGGCTGGTAGCGCGATGCTATCACCAGGTCGCTGCCTTCGGCTATCTGCATGGCCATACGCTGTATCAGAAAGGGCGTCTGGCTATCATCGGCGTCCAGTGTCACCACTATATCGGTATCCTTCAGGCCCACTACGGCATGGCGCAGGCCCGTATCTATGGCATTGGCAAGGCCTTTGTTAGGCTGCACATCTATCACTTCTACCGGTATATCCCCTTTGAAGTTGCGGGCTACATGCAGCGTATTGTCTTTGCTGCCGTCATTCACCACTATTACGCTGGCATCCCATTTATATAGGTTGTAAGCTTCATTTATTCTTTGAAGTAATGACGGCAATGATTCTTCCTCATTATATGCCGGCAATACGATCCTGATGTGCATATCTCTATGTAGTATCGGTTTGGGGTATTTCGCATTCCTGGCCAGAAAAGCAGAATGACCGAATATTTCGTGCGCTAAGGTAATTCTATTTGGGGTACATGTATAATGTTACACATAAAATTTCGCGACCTGTGCTGCTACGCAACCAAAACATAACAAAGGAACATCTTCGGGAAAGCTCCCGCAGGACGGCGACCCGATGAACGACATTATGCGCAGATAGCCTGTTTCCGCGTGTCATATTTTATATGTGCCACACTTTGGAGGGGGGTGAATACGGCACATATTATTTTTTATTTAACTGTGCGATAGCTGTTCATTTTTCGATAAAATCTTATACCTTTGCACCTCCAAAATCAGGAAATCAAAACAATTTAATATCATAGAACAATGGCAGATCTCCGTTTACAGCGCAACTTCGGTATCGCTGCACACATCGACGCCGGTAAGACCACAACTACCGAGCGTATCCTTTATTACACTGGCGTGAACCACAAAATAGGTGAGGTGCACGAAGGTGCGGCTACCATGGACTGGATGGCGCAGGAACAGGAGCGTGGTATCACTATCACCTCGGCAGCTACTACTTGCTTCTGGAACTTCCCTACCATACAGGGTAAGGCACAGCCCGATTCTAAGAAATACAAATTCAACATCATCGATACTCCGGGCCACGTTGACTTCACCATAGAGGTAGAGCGCTCTATGCGTGTACTGGATGGCCTGCTGGCCCTGTTCAGCGCTGTGGACGGCGTTGAGCCCCAGTCTGAGACCGTTTGGCGCCAGGCCAACCGTTACCGCGTACCCCGTATAGGCTTCGTGAACAAGATGGACCGTATCGGTGCAGACTTCCTGATGGTGGTGCAGCAGATAAAGGACATGCTGGGCGCAAAATCGGTGCCTCTGCAGCTGCCTATAGGTGCTGAAGACCACTTCAAGGGTGTAGTTGACCTTATCCAGATGAAAGGTATCATATGGGAAGACGCTACCCAGGGTATGACCTATAAGGAAGTGCCCATACCCGATGATATGAAGGAAGAAGTGGACCACTGGCGCCAGTACCTGGTAGAGGCAGTAGCAGAATACGATGACAAGCTGATGGAGAAATTCTTCGAAGACCCCAACAGCATCAGCGAAGCCGAAATACACGAAGCGGTACGCAAGGCCACTATCGACCTCAGCATCATACCTATGCTGTGCGGTTCGGCCTACAAGAACAAAGGTGTACAGACAGCGCTGGATGCCATCATCCGTTACCTGCCTGCGCCAATAGATGTTGAGTCTATCAAAGGTACCAACCCCGATACCGGTGAAGAGATAGAGCGCAAGCCCGATGCGAAAGAGCCTTTCGCTGCCCTGGCGTTCAAGATCATGACCGATCCTTTCGTTGGTCGTCTCGCGTTCTTCCGCTGCTACTCCGGCCACCTCGATGCAGGTTCGTATGTACTGAACATGCGCTCTGGCAAGAACGAGCGTATCAGCCGTATCATGCAGATGCACGCCAACAAGCAGAACCCTATCGACTTCATCGAGGCCGGTGATATAGGCGCTGCTGTAGGCTTCAAGGAAATAAAGACAGGAGATACCCTGTGCGACGAGAAACACCCCATCGTTCTGGAGAACATGTTCATACCAGAGCCGGTGATATCTATAGCCGTAGAGCCTAAGACACAGGCCGACGTGGATAAGATGGGCATGGCGATAGCCAAGCTGGTAGAAGAGGATCCTACGCTGCGCGTAAAGACCGACGAAGATACCGGCCAGACCGTACTGAGCGGTATGGGTGAGCTTCACCTCGAGATCATCGTAGACCGTATGCGTCGCGAATTCAAGGTAGAGATCAACCAGGGTGCTCCACAGGTGGCTTACAAAGAGGCCTTCAACATGATGGTGACACACCGCGAAGTGTACAAGAAGCAGACAGGTGGTCGTGGTAAGTTCGCCGACATACAATTCGAGATAGGCCCTGCCGACGAAGAGTTCCTGAAAGAAGGTAAAGGTACCTTCCAGTTCATCAACGACATCTTCGGTGGTTCTATCCCCCGCGAATTCATCGCTCCTATACAGAAGGGCTTCGAAGCATCTATGACCAATGGTCCTCTGGCAGGTTTCCCTGTAGAGCACATGAGGGTGCGTATATTCGACGGTTCTTTCCACCAGGTCGATTCTGACGGTATGTCATTCGAGCTTTGTGCGAAGTCCGGTTTCCGCGAGGCCGGCCGCAAAGCCAAGGCCGTGATACTGGAGCCTATCATGAAGGTAGAAGTTATCACCCCCGATCAGTACATGGGTGATGTGACAGGCGACCTCAACCGCCGTCGCGCTATGCTGGAAGGTATGGATAGCCGCAACAACCTGCAGGTGATAAAAGCCAAAGTGCCACTGAGCGAAATGTTCGGTTATGTGACACAGCTCCGTTCACTGTCTTCAGGCCGCGCTACCTCTACCATGGAGTTCAGCCACTATTCTCCTGCTCCCCGCAACATAGAGGAGGAAGTAATAGCAAAAGCAAAAGGCAAGGTAAACGCCTAGTCTTTAGCAGATAGTAAATAGTACATATAAAGTCCCGGCCATATGGCCGGGACTTTCCGTTTGTGGATAAGTTGTACCGAACTGTGTGATGGCTGCTGTTGCAGCGGCGGTGCTGCCGTCGTAACTTTGTAGTATGCAATACCTGCAAGGCAAACCTAAGGACGATAATTTTCTGCACAAGGGCCTGAGAAAACAACTGGTACAGAGCCTGCGGCAGAAGGGCATCACCGATGAGCGTGTGCTGGCCGCTATAGAGGCCATACCCCGTCATTTCTTCCTTGACCCCGCCTTTGAGCGCCAGGCCTATGAGGACCGCGCCTTCCCTATAACTGCAGGGCAGACCATATCGCAACCCTATACGGTGGCCTACCAGACCCAACTGCTGGAAATAAAGAAATATGACAAGGTACTGGAGATAGGCACCGGCAGTGCCTACCAGGCCTGTGTGCTGGGCGAGCTGGGCATAACACTGCATACCATAGAACGCCAGAAAGCGCTGTATGACTATGTGGGCCAGTTCTTCTTCCTGAAAAAATACCTGAACATAAAGCGATACTACGGAGACGGCTTCGAGGGCCTGCCTACCTATGCACCCTTCGATAAGATACTGATAACCTGTGGCGCTCCTTTTCTGCCGCCCAAGCTGCTGCAGCAACTGAAGCCCGGAGGCATAATGGTGGTGCCTGTAGGCGAAGATGAAAGGCAGAAGATGGTAAAGGTGACCAAGGATATGGATGGCAGGATATACCAGCAGGAAATGGGCGATTTCTCTTTCGTGCCTATGCTGACAGGCAAGAACAATTGATAATGACGGGTGTTAAAGCTCGCTGTGAGATCTTTATCTCTTTATTCATAAATATCTTTCCTGTCGCCTATTGCTATGACATCTATTACCAAAACGCTATCATAAACATCATAAATAACTCTGTAGTTACCTTTTCTAACTCTATACCCTGACCTGCCTTTCAGCTTTTTACAACCGGAAGGACGTGGGTCATCGGCAAGTAGTTGAATAAGGACTATCAGCTGTTCTGCTATGGCATCCGGCAATTTATCCAATTGCTTTTGTGCGGTCTTTGTAATAGATATGGAGTACCTACGCACGTTTACTTTTTTTTCGTTGCTTGAGATACTCCTCAAAAGGAATGCTCTCTTCTTTTCTTCCTTTTACTTCGTCGTATAATTTTACATCCTCAATATCTTCAAGTTCCCTCAACATGCGTTCATAGTCCTTTATATCAAGGATCACTGACAGTTTTTTGCCATTAGTATCGGTAATAAAATGCGGAGACGACTGTTTCATAATATTCTTCTCTAACAAAGTTAAGAAATACACACTTTACTTCATTTCCTTGAAGACCGCATCGCTGATGCCCTTGTTCACCACATAGTTCAGGTAGGCTATCTCTATCACCCCTTTTTTGTTCTTGTTGTCCTTCATCTTTTCTTTCAGGTCTTCGGTCTTAGGTATCTCGCTATAGTCCATTGTCACCCCCTTGGGCAGCTTGTACTCCTTTACGTCCATGGTAATGGCTATCTTATCGGGCAGGGAGTGTTTGACGTACTTGCCATATTCCAGGTCTAGCGTTACGGTGCCCTCATCCTTGGTAGTGGTCTCGGTGCGGTAGGCCAGCATAGCGGCCTCATCTACCCATATCTTGCTCAGTACTATGCCTGTATTGTCCTCTTCGGGTATCACCTTCAGTATGCGCAGCTTACGGCCCTTCAGCGTGGCAGTACCTACATCTATAACGGTAACATTACCTGCCGGTATCAGGCTGCTGAGGGTAAGGTTTATGTTCTTCTTGGGCAATATGGATATACCATCCTTGCGCACCATCTTCATCTTATCGGGCGCCTTGTAGTAGAGCTTGCCCGATAGGTCGGGGATCTTCATGTAATCTATATCTATCTTCAGCCGTACATCGGCGGTGTAGTCCTTTACCTGCAGCACCTTGGTGCGAAGGGCATAATAGAGCTGCCCGGCATCGGTGGCCAGCATTCTGAAAGGTGCTATGAACAGCAATACGGCTATGGCTGCGATGCGTATCATGAGTTGATGTCTTTTCTGTTGAAATAATAAAGCGTACCGCCCAGGAAGCCACCCGTATACAACAGCAGTATGAATGCCGAATGACGGATGGCAGCATAGGGTACATCGGCATCGAAGAAACCCTTCCAGCCCACCATATGGGCAGTGAAGAGATAGGGGTTGATGGCATTGAACATAGGCAGCTCCAGGCTGGATAGGATGGTAAGCACCACCACTATGCCCATGGTAGCTATAATGGGGCCGATGCCGTTATCGGCAAAGGCAGAGAGGAACATGGAGAGGGCCGCAATGGTGGTCATGGCCAGGATGGCAAACCCAAAGGCACAAATGTAGCGCCATATCACATCGTCCTTCAGTATCATCACAAAAGCATCGCTCTTGAGGTTGATCATATCGCCCTCGCCAAAGATGGCCAGCGACAGGAACAATGCTATGACTGCCAGCCATGTGATGAGCAGGATGGTGTAGATGGTACTGGCGGCGAACTTGATGAGCACCAGTTGCGTACGCGTGATGGGCCGGGTAAGCACCAGTCGCAGCGTACCTATATTGGCCTCGCCGGCAAGGGTATCTCCGGCAACGAGGGCCACCAAAAGGGGTATCTGTATAAGCAGCGACTGCAGTATGAGGTAGGCCACCAGGTAGCCATTGATGATATTGCCCTGTACATTGAACTGCTCGGAGATATCCTGCATGCCGAACTCGAAGAACTCCTTGCCACCCGAGCCCATGGCCAGCTGGAATATGATGGCCGTGGCCGTGACCACACCGAAACTGATGTAGGTGCGCGGCCGCCTGAATATCTTATATAGCTCTAGTTGCAGTAGCCTGATCATTGGTAAGAGATAAAAAGTGGTCTTCCAGCGAGTGTTTCGATCGTATCTCGGTCACGTTCACACCGTTCATCACCAGCCAGCGGTTCAGTTCGGGTATATTGTCCTTATGGAGCTTGAAGGTAAGCTGGTCTGCAGATGCACCGACCAGCATGGGCTGCCATGACGAGGCCGCTATGCGGGCCTGTACCTGCCCGGCAGGTATCACACCCACCTGTACCAGCATCTCGTTAGGGTTCAGCAGGTCGCTCAGCATACCCTCGGCTATCTTTTTGCCCTTGTGCAGTACCAGCATGCGTGTGGCCACCTGCTCTATCTCGTGCAGCAGGTGCGACGACACCAGCACGGTCTTGCCATGGTCCCGGCTCAGGGAGCGAATGAGCTCGCGTATATCGGCAATACCCTGTGGGTCCAGGCCATTGGTGGGCTCGTCCAGTATCAGCAGGTCGGGCTCATGTACCAGGGCTATGGCTATGCCCAGCCGCTGCTTCATGCCATATGAGTAGGTCTTTACCTTGTCCTTCTCGCGACCTTTGAGCCCTACCTGCTCCAGTACGGCATGCAGGCGTGTGGCAGGTATGCTGCGGTCGGTGAGGGCGGCGAATATCTTCAGGTTGTCCCAGCCGCTGAGGTAGCCATACATATCGGGCCGTTCTATGATGGCCCCTATGTGGCGCAGCAGGTGGCGCTTACCGTTGTTGAACTCCTGCCCGTTGATGATTATACGGCCGCTATCGGGGAAAATGAGGCCCAGCAGCATGCGCATGGTAGTGCTTTTGCCTGCGCCGTTCTGCCCCAGGAAACCATATACATCGCCTTTATGAATAGAGAAAGAAAGATCGGATACCGCATTGATCTTCTTGAAGACCTTGGTGATGTTCTGTATCTCTACTATCGGCTCCAAAGGGGCGGTTTTGAAAGATGAGGAAGTGACTAGCGGGCGTAAAGTTACGCGCGTATGATATGCCGTACAGGAAAAACATTGTTAATATCTTTTATCACTTATGGCTGCTGTATCATTGCCGCAGTTTTCTTTTGTCGGGCTTGCCCAGGGGCGTATAGGGCAGCTCTTGCAGGAACACTATATCGCGGGGCAGTTGATAACGGGCCACCTGCCGGGCAAGCCATTCGCGCAGGTCGTCTTCCGTAAGGCCACAGCCATCTGCCACTACAATGAAGGCCCTTAGCCGCTGCCCGAAATCGGCATCGGGCACACCTATCACCGCAGCTTCCCTTATATGTGGATGCTGCAGCAGGACATGCTCCAGCGTAACGGGGTAGACATTCTCGCCGCCGGATACTATCATATCATCTACCCTGCCCCGCAGGTATATGTAGCCCTGTGTATCCATATGGCCTACATCGCCGGTCTCTACCCATGTACCTGCAGCACTGGTCACCGACCATGCGTTCCTGATACAGATACGACCGGACATACCTAAGGGTACCACCCTGTCCTGCGCATCCAGTATCCTTACCTGTACACCCGTAACGGGTCGGCCGATAGAGGCGGGTGCATGGGCGAGGTCGGCAGGAGTGGCCATGATGCAGATACCGGCCTCTGATGTGCCATAGAGATCGAACAGCTTGTGACCCAGTGTAGCCGCGGTATGGCGTACCAATGCAGGATGGAGCGGAGCGCCACCCGATATGATGCATTGCAGGCTGTGGAGCGCATGGGCATCATGGCCGAGCATACGGTGCAGCATGAGGGGTACGAGGGTGGCGACCTCTATCTTATGGGTGGCAATGAGGGCACATGCCGTAGGTGCATGGAACCGCTGCGTAAGGAACATATGCGAACCCAGCAATACCGATATGAACATGGCCGCAAGGCCATAGCCATGGTATATGGGCGTGGCTATATATACCGAACCATGATGCGCCAGCCGTGCATGTACCAGCAGGGAGCAGAAGGGCTGTACAAAAGCCACGATGCCCGGCCTGCGGGCGGCTGTCTTGTAGCCGCCTGTGGTACCCCCCGATAGCACCACTATATCGCCCGCACGCGCGCGGCCGCTTATGCGTGGCAGGTGCCGCACTGGGGTATCGCAGATAGAATGTACCGACGGCCCGGAAGGATGGTAGGTATGCAGTGTACGGCCGCGATAGCCGCATGCTACGATGTGCTCCCTTACATCAGCATCATGGATGATGAGATCGAAGGCATGTTGCTGTATGAGTGTGGCAAGCTGCGGTGCGCTCATCTCTGCATTCAGCAGGTATACATGTGCGCCAAGGTAGGATACCGAGAAGAGCGCATGTACCAATGCCGCATGGTTGCGGCAAATGATGGCCACCTTTTGCCGTGGGCCTACCTTGTGCTGCCGTTGCAGGGTAAAAGATAATTGTGTGCATTGCCTGAAAAGCTCGTGGTAGGTGATGGTCTCCTGCTCATCGGTGATAGCAGGGGTGCCGGGGCTGCATTTGGCAGCATAGCGCAGCAAGGCCATGGGGTTGATACCGGTATGGAAAAAGGAACCGGTAAGCCGGTACAGCCCCGAGGGCGATAGCAGCCCGGCACGATAGAGTTCTTTTACTTCGTTAAGCATAGGGTCTTCGTTTTAGGTAACGAGTGGCCAGCAGCTCCCACAGGCCACGGAACAGCACCGTGCCCAACTGCCCAAAGATGAGCCACCATGGCCTTATGGTACGCTGGCGGTTGCATATGGCGCGGCATATCTTGCGGGCAGCATGTTCGGCGCTCATGGCGGGCATGGTGGCATACATAGGTGTGGGCTCTATCATACGCGTGCGCACAAGGGGCAGGTAAATGGATGTGGTACTTACTCCTGCGGCATTGGGTAGTGTCTCAGTTTGAAAATCCATGCTTGACCGACTAAGCACGAACTGTATTACCTTTGTGAAATGG
>NZ_BAABFA010000017.1:0-39742 GCF_039540515.1 Nemorincola caseinilytica
GAAAACACGCACGCTCAACACTCCGAAAACATCACCTAAAGACCTTCTTTTTATCCCCTCATTTCTGATTGGGAGCGCAAAGATAGAAACACTTTTCTTCCCCACCAAACTATTTTCAAGGTTTTTAGAAAAAATGTGCTCACGCTTTTTCTTTTCTTTGTGTACACGGCACAATGCCACTCATCATTATGATCAATTACGACAACCGCGGGCTATTCCTCAACCTGTTCGTTTTCAAAAAGGCCGATACCCTGCGGCAACTGCTGCCGGCCATGCTGGTAGTATGCGCTTATACCGGCGCTATAGTATATATAGAGACCTGCTGGCTGCACCTTACAGAGAACAGTCCGGTGCGCAATTTCGGCGTACTGCAGACGCTGCTGGGCTTCGTCATATCCATGCTGCTGGTGTTTCGCACCAATACCGCATATGACCGCTGGTGGGAAGGCCGCAAGCTGTGGGGATCGCTGGTGAACAACAGTCGCAACCTGGCTGCGAAGCTGAACGCTATGCTGCCCAACAGCGACGACAAGAACAGGGCATTCTTTCGAAAGCTGATACCCATGTTCGCACAGGCGCTGCAGCAACACCTGCAGGCCGAGAGCACACGCCTGGCGCTGGACTCAGAACCTCATCCCGAGATACCCGACTTCGACCAGACCAAACATGTGCCCAACCAGGTGGCATCGCTCATGATCACAAAGCTGACCCTCTTATATAAAGATGGCACCATCACAGGCGACCAACTGATAGTGCTGAACGAAGAGATGCGGTCGTTCCTGGATATATGCGGGGCCTGCGAGCGCATAAAGAACACACCTATACCCTACTCTTACAGCACCTTCATCAAAAAGTTCATTTTCATGTACATCCTCACACTGCCTATAGGGCTGGTGTTCTCTCTGCATTACCTGCTCATACCCATAGTGGCGCTGGTGTTCTATGTACTGGCCAGCCTGGAGATGATAGCCGAGGAGATAGAGGATCCCTTCGGATCGGACCCCAACGACCTGCCCATGAAGAAAATGACAGAGAACATAGGCAAAAATGTAAGCGATATACTGCGCTGATATATACGCATCGGAACGAACATATATCTGGTTACTTTTATTTTACAGCTACAGTGCATACCTTTGCGACCCCAAAAACGTACGCTACATGCAAAGCACGATAAACAATGTTACAGTAATAGGATCGGGCACAATGGGCAATGGCATATGCCATGTGCTGGCCCAGGCCGGTTTCAATGTAAATATGATGGACATAAAACAGGATGCGCTCGATAGGGCCATGTCCACCATAGGCAAGAACATGGACAGGCAGGTCTCTAAAGGCGCCCTTACCGAAGAGGCCAAGCAACAGGCCCTGGGCCGTATAGCCACCCATACCGATATGGCCACTGCCGTGAAGGACGCCCACCTGGTAATAGAGGCAGCATCAGAGAATGTAGACATTAAGCTCTCTATCTTCCGCCAGCTGGACGAACTGGCCCCTGCAGGCTGCATACTTGCCTCCAATACATCTTCCATATCCATCACGCGCATAGCATCTGTTACCAAAAGGGCCGATAAGGTGATAGGTATGCACTTCATGAACCCCGTACCGGTAATGAAACTGGTAGAGGTGATAAATGGTTATGCTACATCGGCCGAGGTGACAAGCACTATATACAAGCTATCTGAGCAACTGGGCAAAGTGCCCTGCGTGGCCAACGACTATCCCGGTTTTGTGGCCAACCGCCTGCTTATACCTATGATAAACGAGGCCATCATATCGCTGCAGGAAGGCGTTGCCGGTGTTACCGAGATAGACACTATAATGAAGCTGGGTATGGCCCACCCTATGGGACCGCTGCAACTGGCCGATTTCATAGGCCTCGATGTGTGCCTTTCTATACTCAATGTACTGCATTCTGGCTTCGGCAACCCCAAATATGCCCCCTCTACCCTGCTTGTGAACATGGTGCAGGCAGGCTACCTGGGTGTGAAATCGGGCGAAGGTTTCTACAAGTACACCGCAGGCAGCAAAGACCTGGTGGTAAGCCCTATGTTCGCCACAAAAGAATGGAAATAAGCTGAACGATAAATAATAGAGAACAGATCGGGCCATCCATTAGGACGGCCCGATCTGTGTATATGGAATAGGCTAACCTATATTTCCTCTCTGAGGTCAAAGCTTTGAAGTTTGGACCTTGGACTTTGAAATTTGAACTTTGAAATTTGGAATTTTAGTCCCCTATTCCTCCACTATCTCTCTTATCTGCCCTGCCAGCGTACGCGAATATATCTCTGCCCCACGCCTGTTCAGGTGACTGTAGTTCACAAAGTTCGATCGCGACCCGGATAGCAGCGTATCCTGCGTGCGGTCTATGAAGTACACATCCTTGCGCACCAGCGCCGCATATCTTTCCCTTATCGCTTCGGCATTCAGTATACGGTCATAGCCTTCCTTGTACACGGGTGGCATCACTATTATCACCTTTATGCCCTTTGCGGTCAGCTCGTCTATGGTGCTCTTTAGCGATGCGTATACCTCCTCATTAAAGCGGGCATGAAAGGGATGAAGCGTGTCCGATACCACCTCCCAGTCATCGGTGGTCACAGCACTATAGCCGTTATCCACCGCCGGTGTTTTCGGAGGGAATATGATAGACCTGTAAAAAGATGTGTTCAGCAGCGTCAGCTTATAGCCGGGTACATACCGCGCGCGCCACATTTTCTCAGGCTCTATATCGTGCAGCGCCTCATACACATGGTCGTTGTGCAGCAATGCCAGGAAAAGATCGGGACGGGTAATGAGCTTGTTGCGGCCCAGGTTATCGAAATCGCAGGAGAAAATGACATACTTGCACCGCTTGCTGTACGATACGAACTCATGTACCAGCGCCTTGTACTGCACAAAGAAGAATGCATCCCAGGCCATGTTGTAGGTCTGCAGCCCGGTACTGTCGCTCACCATGGCAGGGTCTAGCTGGTGGTAGGCCACAGAGCTGCCGAATATCATGATATCGGCATCTATCTTGTGCGCGAAAAACCGGGTGAACTTGCTGTTCGCCTTCTTCAGGTAATAGCTGTCTATAGCATACTCTGCCGCATACAGCACACAGCACAGCACCACAGAGAACAATACTATACGGCTAAAGCTTTTCTTCATCAGAACTGGAAATAAATAAATTCCTGGTTATCGTACGCCCCTATGAGCAGTATGGCCAGAATGAGGCAACAATATACGCCCCATCGCTGATATAGTGGGCGTGCGGCCAGCGCTTCGGGTATGGGGCGGTTGCGGGTATGGCGCTGCACCAGCTCCATGAAAATGATGAGTGCCAGCCCCATCACCACATTGGCAGCGCCTACTACGGTATCGTTCTTGCCGGCCTCCAGCATCAGCAGCTTCAGTCCGTGCGGCGAGAGTATCTGGCCCCACCCATGCCCCAGGTGCCCTACTATATACAGTGCATCGTTCACATTGGCCGCGCGGAAGAATATCCACGAGAAGGTTATAAAACCCACCGTCAGCACCTTGCTGATGCCATCATTCAGCGGCTGTGGCAGCTTTTTGAAGAGTTTTTTGCGCTGCTTGCGGGTAAAGTACTCATATACCAGTGCCAGGCCGTTCAGCACACCGTAGATAATGTATTTCCACCCCGCGCCATGCCAGAAACCACTGATAAAGAAGGTAATGAGCAGGCCCAGCACCACAGACATGGTGCCCCAGTTCCTGAGCCCCAGCACTATGGGGTTGAACAGGTAATCGTTGAACCATGTAGAGAGCGATATGTGCCACCTGCGCCAGAACTCTGTAACGCTCTTGCTGCTGAAAGGCAGGTTGAAGTTCGTCATCAGCCTGAAACCCATCACCCGGGCACTGCCCAGCGCTATATCCGAATAGCCCGAGAAATCGCAGTATATCTGGAACGAGAAGAACACCGATGCCAGCACCAGCGCAGCCCCCGAGTGCCCGTGCGGGTCGGAGTATATATTGTTCACCACCACGGCCAGGCGGTCGGCTATCACTATCTTTTTGAAGAAGCCCCACAGCATCTGCCGCAGGCCATGTGCCACTTCCTCGCTATCGAAGGTGTGCTTCTCATGGAACTGATGCAGCACGTTCTGTGGCCGCTCTATAGGCCCAGCCACCAGCTGCGGGTAGAACATCACATACAGCGCATATATACCAAAGTGCCGTTCGGCCCTTTGGTTGCCCCTGTATACCTCTATGGTATAGCTCATGGCCTGGAAGGTGTGGAAAGACAGGCCTATAGGCAATATCATACCCAGGTACGAAAGCTTGTTACCACTGCCCAGCAGCAGGTTGATATTTTCTATGAAAAAATTATAATATTTAAAGACCGCCAGTATACCTATGTTGCTCACCAGGCTGGCCACAAGTAACCATTTCCGGGTGGGGCCCTCTGTTTTTTCTATATAAATGCCTGCTATATAGTCTATAATAATGGTAGCAAAAAGTATAAGTATATATACCGGCACAAAGGCCATATAGAAATAACAGCTTGCGATAAGCAGGTGGAACCAGCGGAATTTGAACGGGAGCAGGAAATATACCAGGGTAACTAGGGGGAAAAAAATAAGAAATTCGAAAGAATTGAACAGCATACTCCGGCTCTTGGGGTGGGTGCAAAGATATTCTATTTTAAGTATGGATAGACCTGCTATGATACAATGGCTTTTGCATGCATTATCCTGTCATTTTTCTACACTAAATAAACGTTACTCTATTCTCTGTATAGGTCAGCCAACTACAAAATGGCTACTTTTGCATGCAATAAGATACCGACCAGATGATGTTATCCTTCAACCACCTGAAAAAAAATCTAAAGAAAGACTTTTCCTCATTCAAAAAAATAAAGATAGCCATATTGTCAGACAGTGCATCGCAGTTGCTGAACAACGCCCTGCGCGGCTATGGCTATGAAGTGGGCCTGGACCTGGACATATACGAGGCCGACTACAACCAGATAGACCTGCAGGTCTTCGACCCCACATCCGAGCTCTATGCCTTTGCCCCCGAATACATATATATAGACCGCTCTACGCAAAAGCTGCTGAAAGAACACTATAAGCACGATACACCGGGCCAGGCCGCATTTGCCGATGAGGTACTGAAAAAAACCAAAAACTACTGCGACACCATAGCTGCCCGCCTGAAGGCCAAAATAATACTGAACACCTATCCCGAGATAAACGATAGCGTTTTTGGCAATTATGCTGCCAAAACACCTTCTTCCTTCGTATACCAGCTGCGCAAGGCCAACCTGGGCCTTATGGAGCTGGCACAAAGGGAGAAGAACGTCTTCATCAGCGACCTCGCAGGCATACAGGCACAGGTAGGCCAAAGGACCGTCTTCGACCCGAAGATGTATGTGAATGCCGATATGGTTTATAGCCTCGACCTCCTGCCGCTCATAGCCAAAAATGTCACCGATATCATTCTCAGCATAGCAGGCTCCTTCAAAAAATGCCTCATCCTCGACCTCGATAATACCACCTGGGGCGGCATCATAGGCGACGATGGTATGGAGGGCATACAGATAGGCTACTTCGGCGCTGGCAAGATATATACCGAGCTGCAGCTATGGGCCAAACAACTGAAGAAGCGCGGCATCATACTGTGCGTATGCAGCAAGAACACCGAAGAGATAGCACGCGAGCCATTCGAGAAGCACCCCGATATGGTGCTGCGTATGGATGACATAGCCGTCTTTGTGGCCAACTGGGAGACCAAGGTGGACAATATAAGGCACATCAAAAATATCCTCAACATCGGGTTCGACTCTATGGTCTTCCTCGATGACAACCCCTTCGAGCGCGAGATAGTACGCACGGCCATACCCGATATAACCGTGCCCGAGCTGCCCGAAGACCCTGCCGAATACCAAAGCTACCTGCGCCAGCTGAACCTCTTCGAAACGGCCTCCTTCACCGAAGAGGACGAACAGCGCACCCGCCAGTACCAGGAAGAGGCACAGCGCAATGTACTGCAGCAGAGCTTCGAGAACGAGGCCGACTTCCTCGCCAGCCTCGATATGCGCTCTGCGGTCAAGGAGTTCGATACCTTCAGCATACCGCGTGTATCGCAACTTACGCAGCGGTCCAACCAGTTCAACCTGCGCACCATACGCTATACCGAGGAGGACATAAAGAACATATCCTCCGATGACTCCTTCATGGGCGTATCGCTCACCCTCGAGGACCGCTTCGGCGATCACGGCCTCATAGCCCTCATCATATTGAAGAAACAGGATGCCACTACCCTCTTCATAGACACCTGGATCATGAGCTGTCGTGTACTGAAACGCGGTATGGAGAACTTCACGCTCAACACCATTGCAGACTATGCGGCGGCCAATGGTTTCACCAAAGTGATAGGCGAATACATACCTACCAAGAAGAACGGAATAGTAAAGGATCACTACGCATCGCTCGGCTTCCTGCCGGCAGATGGCCTGTGGCAACTGGACGTTGCGGAATATAAGAAAAGAGATACTTTTGTCACCGCTAAAAACGAATTATGGACTTCAACAACATCATAAAACAGGTAAACGATATATTCATAGATGTGCTCGATAACGAGGACATAAAACTCACCCCCGAGACCACTGCCGCCGATGTAGAGGATTGGGATTCCCTCAATCACATTCAACTGGTGGTAGCCATCGAAAAACACTTCAAGATGCGCTTCACCACTGCCGAGATAAATGGCTGGAAGAACGTAGGCGAAATGTGCGTGGCCATAGAGAACCGCCTGAAAGGCTAATACCACTACATGAAAGAGGGCGATAGCTTCGTACATACGTTCACAGTCACCCCGGCCACACATGCCGGGTTCATAGACATCTTCCGCGATCGCAACCCCCTGCATACCAGCGCACAGTTCGCACAGGCAAAGGGGTTTCGCGGCGAGGTCATGCACGGCAACATTCTCAATGGCTTCCTCTCCTACTTCATAGGCGAGTGCCTGCCTACCAAGGATGTCATCATACATGCACAGAGCATCAAGTTCTCCCTGCCGGTATACATGAACGATGAGCTGGAGTTCACCGCGCGTATAGTAGGCTTCTTCGAGTCGGTACGCACATACGAGTTCAAATTCTCCTTCCGCAACAAAGACGGCAAGACCGTAGCAAAAGGCGACATTCAAATAGGGCTGATATGACGATACTTGTAACAGGCGGCGCCTCGGGCCTTGGAGAGGCCATCACGCGTACACTAGCGGCCGCAGGCCACACTGTGTGCTTCACCTATGCATCTTCGCAGGCACGGGCCATGGAGCTGCAGGCCGCCCGGCCCGGCTCGCGGGCCATCCATTGCGATTTCACCTCTGCCGCATCGGTAGAGGCCCTGCTGACGGCCATACCCACCCTCAATATAGATGTACTGGTCAATAACGCTAATGGCCGCATACACAAGGACCACTTCTACAAGATGGATGCCGATGTTTTCCGCAGCAGCTTCGAGCATAATGTGCTGCCTACCCTCCGCATCACGCAGGAGGCCATAAAGGTGTTCCGCAAAAAGAAGTTCGGCAAGATAGTCAACATCATATCGGCCGCTATCATCAACAAGCCACCCTTCGGCTATTCCGAGTATATAGCCAACAAGGCATACCTGCTTTCCATGAGCAAGTCGTGGGCCAATGAGTACATCAGGTTCAACATCACATCTAACAGCATATCGCCGGGCTTCATGCTCACCAATATCACCTCCGATACCGACGAGCGCATAGTAGAGCAGATAAAGGACGCACATCCCCTGAAGCAGCTATTGCAGCCCATGGAAGTGGCCAATGCCGTAAAGTTCTATGTAGAGGCATCGCAGCAGATCAACGGCACCAACCTGGTCATAAATGCCGGTGCCGATATAGCCTGATAAGACCTTTTCAATATTACGACCTATGGGCCGTTGTGGTTGACCATACAAAGCCTTTTATACGGGAATGCTCCGTAGGAGCAACAAGTTTGTAGCGACATAGTTTGGTATCAGCACCATGCTCCGTAGGAGCTACCCTTATTATAGTGCCGGGTAGCCCCTACGGGGCAACAGCACCAGATCTCCATTTTACTACAAACATATAGCCCCTATGGGGCTAGTATCAATAACACTCCTCACCTCGGGGCACCCTGCCTGCCGCAGACAGCAGGGTCGGGATGGGCTAAAGAAAAGCGGTATGGTGTGTACACACCATACCGCTTTGTAAGTATATCAGTATCGCTTAGGCTTTCACCTCGAAGTTGGCCAGGGATATGAACTCAC
Organism: Nemorincola caseinilytica; assembly: GCF_039540515.1. Taxonomy (NCBI): domain Bacteria; kingdom Pseudomonadati; phylum Bacteroidota; class Chitinophagia; order Chitinophagales; family Chitinophagaceae; genus Nemorincola; species Nemorincola caseinilytica. The sequence continues at coordinate 8,274 of NZ_BAABFA010000017.1, forward strand.
TCACGCGGGCGCTTATATCCTGTGCGCTTATCTCCTTCAGCTTTGTGGGACCGAATTTCTCTACGCAGTACGATGCCATTGCCGAGCCCGCTATTATAGCGCCCTTCATGCTCTCGAACGATATATCGTCCACATGGCTCAGGTAACCTATGAAGCCCCCTGCAAAGGTATCGCCGGCGCCTGTCGGGTCGAACACCTCTTCCAGCGGCAGGGCCGGGGCAGAGAATATCTTGCCTTCGTAGAACAGCAGGGCACCATGCTCGCCCTTCTTTATTATCAGGTATTTGGGGCCCATGGCCTGTATCTTCTTCGCGGCCTTTACCAGAGAGTACTCGCCGCTCAGTTGCCTTGCCTCGCTATCGTTCACCATCAGCAGGTCTACCATGCCCAGCACCTTGCGCAGGTCGTCCATGGCTATGTCCATCCAGAAGTTCATGGTATCCATTATCACCAGCTTGGGCCTTGTGCGCAGTTGGTTCAGCACACTTATCTGCACCGCGGGAGACAGGTTGCCCAGCATCACATAGTCGCTGCCCTGGTAGCTCTCTGGTATCTTGGGGTCAAAGCGGGCCAGCACGTTCAGGTCGGTCACCAGCGTATCGCGCGTGTTCATGTCCATATGGTAGCGGCCGCTCCAGAAAAAGCTCTTCTCGTCAGGCACTATCTCCACCCCCTCCAGCGCCACACCGCGGGCAGACAGCGCCTCCATCTCCTCTTCGGGAAAATCACCACCTACTATCGATACCTGGTTGATAGGCTTGGTGAAATACGATGCCGCCCATGCAGCATATGTGGCAGACCCGCCTATTATGCGGTCCACCTTTCCAAATGGGGTCTCCAGCGCGTCGAACGCCATGGTACCTACTATCAGTAATGACATATATCGTTTTTGAATTTTGCGCAAATGTACTCCTTTCAGGTTATAAAGAAGAATGGGAAGACATTTGGCAACAAACAACTGTAACAGAAACACATCAAGGCCATCAAGCCATCCTTCTACGTCCGCCATAGCCGCAGGCGACGGCGGATGCATCAAGGTTCAAACTCAATGACATTTGAAATGCTCGAAAGGTTCCTTGCAATCGAGGCATCTGTACAGCGCCTTGCACGATGTAGGGCCGAACCTGCTCACCAGTTCTGTGGTTTTAGAGTCGCACCGGGGGCAGGCCACCTCTTCTTCCTCAAAGAGGCCCAGCGCCTGGAAGGCCTTGCGGTTGGGCGGGGCTATACCATATTCCTTTAGTTTACGCTTGCCATCCTCCGTCATCCAGTCGGTGGTCCAGGCGGGACTCAGCTGGGGTTCTATCTCCAGATCGGCAATGCCACGGTTGGCCAGCGCCATGCGTATACCCAGCGCTATCACATCCATGGCCGGGCAGCCGCTGTATGTGGGCGTTATGGTCACCTTTACCTTAGCGGGGTGGCCCGTCACTACCACATCGCGCACTATGCCCAGGTCCAGTATCGTCAGCACCGGCACCTCGGGGTCTGTTACCTGCCCCAGCCATTCATACACTTTTTCCGTGGTCACTTCTGCCATCACTTTCCTTTTTTGAATAAATGCCCGTTCACCATCACACCGCCGTTCCTTGTTCTAGACACCACCACCGCAGCGGCCGGGCGCAGCAGCATCTCGTCCATGGCCAGGTAGGCGGGCATAGGTTCGTTGATGAGCCTGCACCGCACCTGCCTGCATGCTGCCGGTATGTAAAAATACTTAGAACCTCTGAACCACATATCATCGCTATCCACGCTCTCGTTGCACGCGGCCTTTTTTACTGCCAGTATATTGCCTGCACCATCCAGCAGCTCTAGCCTAACCTCGGGCGACCGACAGTTGTTCCTATCCAGCAAGAACCAGCAAGAATATTCGTACAGCACACTATCTGCAGCGGCAGGTACGCTCATCGTAGCCACTACACTATCCCTGCCACCTATACGCTGCATACCGCCGCTGCCGGCCATACCATATGTATTCGCACCATCATCATAGTGCAGCGCGGTGAATGTACCCGCACCCACACAGGTATCCACGCTCTGCATATACAGCAGCAGGCTATCTATAGCAGCCGCATGGCGGGCATCATTAGCGCGTATGCGGGCGGGGAAACATTTATATATCTTGCAGGAAGAGAAATCGGCCACATACTCCGATGCCTCCAGCAGGTAACTGTCATCGGGCGATAGCACATCATCGTTCAGCTTCATCAGCAGGAAGGGCTTATCGTTGGGCAGGTCGCGCAGCATGGGCTTATCGGCATAGGGGCCGGCCACTATCTTTACCTGCTTCTGCGCCTGGCTCCATGATGAACGAGACATCATTACATCTATGATGGGCAGTTGCAACTGCAGGGCCGCCCGGCTACCCATGGTTATGAGCCAGCCCGGATCGCCCACCCATATCTTCTCTGTACCCACATGAAAGAACTTCAGCAGCAGTATGGCCTGGAAGTCGTCCTTCCTTAGGTCATGCTCTTTGAGAAAGTTCTCCCAGTTCTGCTCATGCTTCATGACAATGACATCATAATAATAAGCGGCATCCTCGGCCCACTTGCGCGATGTACGCATATAGCCCTTTACCTCGTATGCCCATATGCTCATCGCCAGCAGCAGCAGGCCCCATGCCAGCGGCCGCTTATCGGCCTGCTTCAACCGGGCGAACCAGCCATACATAACCACAGCGGCATATACCGTTATGACATAGTAGAATATCCATGCAAAACGGCCCAGCGCCCTGAACTGGCGGAATACGGGCAGCAGGTCTTTGAGCCACTGCATGTTCCATACGAATGGTATACCCATGCTGAATACGAGGGCCGCCAATGCCACGAACAGCCACAAGGGACCCATACCTGTGCTTATGTCCTGTCCCTTTTTACCCACCCTGCGGTATACGGCCAGTACCACCGCTACCAGCAGCACCGCTATGGGCACAAGACCTATGTAAGAAAAACCCTCTCCCCCATCGCTGGCGCCGGGTACTATACCATGGTCTACCGCATAGTGCCAGAAGGGCGAATAGTAGGACGATATGGCCTGGTGCAGGTGGGTGTAGCTCTCCAGCGGATCGTAGGGCTGGCCGGGCCGGTCGGTGATGGGGTCGGTAAGTTTCAGGGCCAGCATCACTACCACTGCGGTAGCACCGCCTACCGCCAGTATGGTAGCTGCATGGCGTATCTTTTGCCCCCTGGGGCCTTTGGTAAAAATGATATACCCCACGCCATAAATAGCCGACCACACCAGCAGCATACCCGCATAGTACGGATGCAGGAAGGCCGATATGATACCAAGCACCAGCATGTACACACAATACCTGTATCGCGCGGTATGGTGGTACATATACGTCCAGTAAAAGAACATGGGTATGATGCAGGTGAATGCAAGGGCATAATGACCGCGTATGCATATGAACTGCGGGGCCAGGAAGGCTATGAGCATAGCCACTACCATAGAGAAAAGGGGAACATCGGTGAGGCGTACCAGTACCTTGTACAGATATACCGCCGATAGCACATACCCCAGCCCAAAAAGCCACCACAGCACCGCGAGCGCCGTGGGAAAGTCTACATTACCCATGGCTGCAAAGAGTACCGACAGCACGGGTATGCCATCGGTGAAAACTATATGCTCTCCATATGGGTAGTTCATGCCCCGGAACCACAGGCCCTTGCCATATGCACTGTGATACAGGTAGGTAAGGTTGTTCTTGGCACCGTCGCCGCCTATATCGCCTATCATGCGCCACGGCTCGGTGACCAGGTAAGAGAACCCCAGCACCGTAAGCGCTACGGCAAGTAGCACGGTAGCGGCAAGCCATAAATTGCGATGGGTCCTGTTCATCGGGGTCTGTTAAGAAGCAGCTTCATGAAATCGGCCATTTCCGGAAGTAAGATACGATAGTTCATGCGGCGAAAGGTGATATTGTCGCGCAGGGTCACAGGTATGGCCATCACGCGGTAACGCTTATCGCAGCAGCCCTTGTATATGAACTCGAGGTCGAAAAGGTACCTGTTGATGGTGGTGGACAAAAAGACCTCTGCGGCGCTGCGCCGGAAACCCTTGAGACCGCATTGCGTATCGGTAATGGGCATAGACAGCAACGACCGGGTAAAGAACCGCAATCCGCGCGATATGATGCGCCGCATGGCGGGCACATGGCTGTAATATGCCTCGTCCTTTACGCCTGCCGCTATGTCGCACTCATTGTTGTGCAGGCGCCTGTATACTGCTTCCATACTGGCCAGTGTATAGGGCAGGTCTATATCGGTATACATTATTATATCTCCCCCGGCGGCGGTCACGCCTTGGCGTATGGCATAGCCCTTGCCCATGTTCTCGTCATATTGTATCACTTGCAGGTAGGGCAGGTTATCCTTTAGCCATTGCAAGGTGGCATCGGTGACGGTATCGCTGCGGCCGTCCAGCACCAGTATCAGTTCCATCTGCTCGCCTATCACCTGCCTGAACGCCTCTGCGCCACTGCGAACTATCTGTTCCCAGCCGGGTTGGGGTGCATAACAAGGCAATATGAGCGATACTGGCATGCGGGGCAAAAATAGTCTTTTATGTAACGGGCTATGAGCGTAAAAAGTATAGTGGTAATTGAAAATAAATGATAATGGCAGCCTGCGCTGCCATTATTAAGAAGTAATGTTATTATGATAATTAGTTGAACCTGTCGTACTGGTTGTAGGTATCGTAGGTGTTGTACCATGCATACTCCGACCATTTGCCCGAGAACGGCATAATGATGAGCGATGCCATGAACTGGCCGCTGGAGCTGATGGTGAACGGCCCCTGGTTGTAGGCCGCGAGGGCTGTGTTCTGGTCCAGCAGGTTCATGTTGCCTGCGGTGTACATAAGGCGGATCTTCCAGCAGAAGCCCGTGAATACCGAAAGGTCCAGCTTGGCATATGGCCATATGCTGTTGCCCCACTGCGATTTGTAGCCGCTAACACCTGACAGCGTAGAGAGCGTGATCTGCGGATAGATACCCGCGCCTATAGACATACCCAGGGGTAGCCTTTGCGTAAGTATGGCATCGTTGCCTACCTTATAGTCCACACCTATAGGCAGGGCGAACTGCATGGTAGAGCCATCGAGCTTGGTAGTTCTGTCGGTATAGGTGCCGCCTGTGCTCATGGTCTGGTTCAGGCTGGGCCAGGTCATTATATTACCCTGTAGCTGCACAGCTATGGCCCAGCAGCTTATGTGGCCCGTGGCCCTGAACGGCAACGCCAGCCCTATGGAACCACCGAAACCGGTGCCCTTTATATCGCGTTTGGCGGTGCTATCGCCCCTATAGTAGTTATTGGAACCGAGTACTGTGACAACACCTGTGAATGAACCGGAAGGCATTACCAGCCCGCCGCCTATCTCGTACCTGCCCTTATTGCGCAGATTGCTCCAAAAAGGGTCTATCTGGTGTTGGTATTGGGCTGAGAGACGGGTGGGTATCAAAGCTACAGCAAGTGCAAAAGCTATACATGCTTTCCTGATCAGATGCATACTATGTGTCTTTGGGTTGTAAATATATGATAAAGAGGCTTAAAAATACTACTTATACAGGTATGTAGGTAGTATTTATTTTGATGTGCATCACTTATTTTTGGCCACCACAACAGAACCTGATGGCAAAGCCCGACATATATATAGCAGATACCGGCGATAGAGGCAGAGGTGTATTCACCAGAAAGAAGATAAAAGCAGGAGACATAGTAGAAAGCGCCCCTGTGATAGTGATGAGCCATGAGGACAGGCTGCATATAGACCAGACCATATTGCAGAATTACATCTTTGAATGGCAGCCCGAGGGACAGAACATGTGCTGCATGGCGCTGGGTACCATACCTATGTACAACCACGACTATGAGTCGAACTGCGAATACTATATGGAGTACGAGGAGATGACCATGTTCGTACAGGCAGTACGCGATATAGAGGCCGGCGAAGAACTGACGGTGAACTATAACGGCACCTGGAACGACGGATCGCGCGTGTGGTTCGATGCCCGGGAAGAGGCCGAAGGATAATAGTGGTACCGGCCCTGCCGAACGGGAATAAGCATATCATATATAATATATCAACACAACAACAAGTGCGTAACTAAAGGTTTTATGCATTATTTTTGATGCGCCCGAACCAACACACTTGGGTTTCTTTCCGTCTTTTAGCGGAAACGATCAACAACTGTATATGAACCGAATTGCATTGACCGCCATGCTGTTGCTGGGTATGGCGTTAAATAGTGTTGCCCGCGACGGATACCGCATAACCCTGAAAGTGCCTGCCCTGAAGGACTCTATGGTATACCTGGTGCATTACTATGGCAAACCACTGCCCACCATATACAAGCGAGACTCGGCAAGATTCGACAAGAAGGGCGTAGCCGTTTTCGACAGCAAGGACCCCGAATTCATAGGAGGCATCTACATGATGCTTTTCTCTGACCGCAAGACCTACTTCGAGCTCTTGCTGAACAAGGGCGATGAATTCACCGTTACTGCCGACCTGAAGAAGCTGCCCGAAAGCGTATCATACACCAACTCGCCCGAGAACGACCGTTTCAGGGAGTATGTTTCCTTCCTGAAAGGCTATAGCGAACGCCAGCAGGGGCTGCAGAAAGAATATGTGAACGCACGCACTGCCGATGATACCGCTGCGCTGCGCAAACGCTCTGCCGCTATGTCGAAGGAGCTGACCACCTACCGCAGGGAACATGTGAAGAAATACCCAGGTACACTGCTGGCCTCCATATTCAGCTCGCTGGAGATACCACAGGTACCCGAAGGCCCGCATTACCTGCCTGACGGCAAGACGAAGGACAGCGCTTTTGCCTACACTTATTACAAGGCGCACTACTGGGACCAGTTCGACCTGCAGGACGACCGCCTGATACATACCCCTGTATACGATGCCCGCCTGGACGAATACATGAACAAGCTGGTACTGCCCTGGCCCGATAGCGTGATAAAGGAAAGCACCATGCTGCTCACCAAGGCCCGCGGCACAAAGGAGGTGTTCAAATATACCCTGTGGTGGCTTACCCGCATGGCCGAGAACAGCAAGGTGATGGGTATGGACGAGGTGTTCGTATACCTGGTAGAGAACTACTACATGAAGGGCGATGCCACATGGCTCACTACCGATGAGCTGAACAAATACATAGACCGCGCCATGAAGATAGCGCCCAATGTGATAGGCAACCTGGCGCCCGAGATAAAGCTGCCCATGTTCGCCGCAGATAAGCACGAGGATGCGAGCCTGCACAGTGTGAAAGCCAGGTACACCCTGCTGGTGTTCTATGCGCCCAGTTGCGGCCATTGCCGCGAAGAGATGCCTGCAATAGACTCTCTGTACCGTACTGTGCTGAAGGAAAAGGGTGTGAAGATATATGCCGTGACCACCGAGGGCGACCCTACGGCCGCCAAGGATTTCATAACCCGCTACAAGCTGAATGACTGGATGACCACATGGGACCCCGACCATTCGGGCGACTGGCGGGCGAAATATGATGTTTACAGTACGCCTACCATATATTTGCTCGACGAAAAGAAGATCATAAAAGGAAAAAGACTGGACCATTCCAACATAGCCACACTGGTAGAGATGCTGGACAAAAAACCTAAGTAGAACCAAAAACACAACCAAAAAAATATACACAATGCGAAAGCTGGTATCAACATGTATCGCTGCAGGGGCATTCGCTGTCGCGGGCCATGCACAGACATTATTCACTTATGGACCCAATTCTGTTAGCAAGGATGAATTTCTGAGGGTTTACAAAAAGAACAGCATCAACAAGAAGCCCGACATGTCGGAGAAGGAGCTGAGAAGCTACCTGGACCTCTATACACTCTTCAGGATGAAGGTGGCCGAGGCCGACAAGCAGCACCTGGATACCGTAGCAAGCATAGACCGCGAGCTCACCAACTACCGCAAGCAACTGGCCAAGAACTACCTCACCGACGAGCAGATAACCAACAAGCTGGTACGCGAGGCGTATGACCGCATGAAGGAAGATGTGCGCGTATCGCACATACTGGTAAGCTGCCCTCCCGGCAGCGATACCCTGCTGGCCCGCAAAAAAATGGACAGCATAGCCACCGTAGTAGCATCGGGCAAGCAGAGCTTCGAGGCAATGGCAGCACAGTTCTCTGACGACAAAGGCTCTAAGGATCACGGTGGCGACCTGGGCTACTTCACTGCCCTGCAGGTGATATACCCGCTGGAGAATATGGCCTATACCACACCTAAAGGAAAAGTATCGGGCGTGTTCCGCACACAGTTCGGCTACCACATACTGAAGGTGACCGACCGCCGTCCCAACAAAGGCGAGGTGAAAGTGGCGCAGATAATGATACAGATAATGAAAGCTAAGGGCGATGAAGGTGTGGCCGAGGCACGCAAGCGCGCCGACAGTGTGATGGCCATGCTAAAGGCAGGTACACCCTTCTATACCCTGGTAGAAAAATACTCTGACGACAAATACACCGTTAACGATAGTGGCGTAATGAAGCCCTTCGGTGTGGGCAAGATGGTGCCAGAGTTCGAAGATGCTGCCTTCGGCATCAAAAAACCGGGCGAGATAGCCGGCCCTGTGCGTACCGAATATGGCTTTCACATCATAAAGCTGATAGCTAAAACGCCCCTGCAACCCTACGACAGCATGCACACGCAGCTGAAGCGTAAAGTGGACAACGACTCTCGTGCGCAGATGGCAAGGGACATATACTACGACAAGGTAAAGGCGAAGAACGGCTTTAAGGAATATCCCGAGAACTTCACAGAAGTGTTCAACAAGCTGCAGACCACACCCGATACGGGCGTTGATGCCAAGAGCATAAAGGCCGAAGACTACAGGAACATGAACAAGACCCTGTTCACCCTCGGTGGCAAGAACTACCTGCAGTCCGACTTCGTGGCCTTCCTGTACAACCTGACACGCGGCAAGCTGAATGGCCCCAAGAACGCCGTGGTACGCGATGCCTACAACCTGTACATGACTAATGTGGTGACCGACTTCCAGGAGCATAAGCTGGTGGACGAGAATCCCGAGTTCAAGACGCTGATGGCCGAATACCGCGATGGCATCATGCTCTTCGAGCTGATGGACCGCAATGTATGGAGCAAGGCATCGAAAGATACTGTAGGCCTGAAAGCCTTCTTCGAGACCCGCAAAGGCAAGTATATGTGGGAGCCGGGCTTTGAGGGCGCTGTATACAAGTTCAAGGACAAGGCATCGTTCGATGCAGGTATGGAAATGATAAAGACCGGCAAGTATACCGAAGATTCTATTGCCAAAGCGGTGAACACGGCCGCAAGGCCCGATGGCGTGAGCATACAGCGCGGCCATTACGAATTCTCGCGCTACAAGGATGCTACCCTTGCAGAGCTATCTGCCAACAAGATAAAGGTGATACCCGGCGAGAACGGCGCTACTACCGTAGTAGTGGCCAAGCAAGTATACAGCGCACCTACCGCCAAGACCCTCGACGAGGCTCGCGGCTATGTAGTGGCCGAATACCAGGACCACCTGGAAAAACAATGGAACGAAAAAATGCGCAGTGACTACCCTGTAAAGGTGAACGAGCAGGTATTCAAGAGCATGGTGAAATAAATATGTTTTTATAAGAACGCGCGATGAGGGGCCATATGGCCCCTCATCGCTTTATATGGATGTGGTCTCTAAAGCATCATTTTTGCCATCAGGCCGGCCTGTCATATATTTACAAACGTGAGGCCGGTAGCTTTCATCCTTATATTACTGCATAGTATCCTCTTCCTGCTGCGACCCATAGGAGACCCGTCCTCTATGGACCTTCGCCAGATGTACCAGCAATGCAGCAAGGAAGATCATGATATCACCCCATTGGATTTTGTGTTCGAGCATCTGCTTAATTTCGAGAGTATAATAAACTACTTCGAAGGAGAAGAGAACGAGGAGCATCAGCCATTCGGGTCAATAGGGTCGAACCTACAGGTAGCTATCACCACTTCTACTGTTTCATTCCTTTACCCGGCACCCGGCACAGCGTTCTATACAAAGAAGGTCTACCCTATTCACCAAGCTGCATTCTACTCTTCCAACTATTTCGGAGACATCTTCCACCCTCCCATAGTTTAGTAGCACATATCATATTGGTATTACGTTATCCCCACTTTATGTCGGGGCTTTAACGCATGCTATCTATTACAATTTCCTCAAAGCATTTTAAAAATAAAAGAATGAGAACACTTATTGTGTGTGTAGCGGTGCTTATAATAAGCATTGCTACACATGCCCAGCAAAGGCATAGTACAAAGAACGCTGATACACTTGCGTTCATCCGATCGAAACGAATGTCGGATGCGGACCTTGAGAAAAAGAAGCAAGGCACATTTCTTACGGCACTCCCCGATGTTTCATCAGACCCTGTCACCGGTTTTGGTGTAGGGGTAAGAAGTAACATCTACTGGAACGGCACTCGCGACGACCCGCGTTTTGCATATACCCCATACCTGGCGAAGCTAAAGGTAAATGCGGCCTACTACACATCGAATGCCAGGGAGCTGGTATTGTCTTTCGATATGCCATACTTCAAGGCTACACGTTGGCGATATAAGGCAGACCTCAAGGCCCAGCAGAACCCTGCTAACCTCTACTTTGGCTCTGCAGAGCATACACTTGAACCTTTGCGTTTGCCATCTACCCCAGCCAGTGGCGCTACCTACAGCCGCTTCGATGAATATGATAAGGCCCGGAAGACACTTCGGTCCGAACAGGCCAACGAAGCGCCCCAGGTGACCGATGCCCTCTCTAACAGGTTCATGGAAACAGAATTCATGCTGAATTTGAAAGCAGACCGCGCACTGGGGAAGGGCAAGTGGCGAATACTGGGCGGATATGAGATACAGCACCTGAGCTACCGCACCTTTGAAGGCACCGAGGCTGAAGCGATAGACCCATCTACGGGGCAAACGATAAAAGCCCCCAATGGCACATCCCTCCTTCAGAGAGACTTTCAGCAGGGAAGGGTCTATGGGGTGAACGGCGGCTGGGTGTCTTTACTGCAAACAGCCCTCATATTCGATACGCGCGACTTTGAGCCCGACCCTACAAAGGGCCACTACTTCGAAATAGCCAATGAGTTCTCGAACCCGGCCATAGGCTCCGGTTTCTCTTTCGATAAACTATTCGTACAGGGGCGTATCTATAAAAAGATACCTGTGGGTAAAAGAACCGTTCTTGCAGGCCGTGTAGCTTTCGGCAATATCTTTGGCAGCAAAGCGCCCTTCTTTGAATTTCAGGACCAATGGAGCCCCGATGGCAGTATAAATGCGTTGGGCGGCAAACAGTCATTACGCGGCTACAGGGCGAACAGGTTCCTGGCAAGGTCCCTGTGGTTCAGCAATTTCGAAGTGAGGGCGAGGATAGCAGAAACAAGCTTCCTGAAACAGCATTTTAGTTTTGCCATAGCTCCATTCTTCGATGCAGGTACAGTAAGGGATAAATGGCAACACCTGTCGCTCGGCAACATCAGGTATGCCGCTGGTGGCGGCCTCAGAATAGGCTGGAACCAGTCTACCATTATCTCTCTGGACTATGGGATGTCTAAAGAAGATAACCTATTCTTTTTCGGGCTGGGCCAGGCATTCTGACGGACCATCAATACACAAAGAAAAGCCCTTGCAGTGATCTGCAAGGGCTTTTCTTTTTCCGACGAACGGTATATGGTCATTTCTTTTTCTTCTTTGTGGCCTTTGCCTCTTTGTTGTACTCCAGGCACAGCTCTATCCAGTATTGGAAATTCTTGTTGGTCTTCATGCCTTCATCGCTTACATATACATAGCCCTTCATGGGCTTGCCGGTAAAGACCATTTCGCGGCAGCCTTTCTTTTCCAGTGCGGCCTCGTAGGCATGGGGGCCTATGCGGCACATCATTTCGTCCTGCACTATGCCTACGCACATCTTCCCGTTCACCATATAGCATACCCCGCCGAACATGTACTTTTCCTCTACATGGAGCAGGTGGGCCAGCGCCTCGCGTATCCTGTTATTCAGTTGTTCGTTGTAGGCCATGGATGTCTTTTGCTATCCAAATATAACAAGAGGCCACTAAAACAAAGAGACCGGGTTCGCCGGTCTCTTTCTGAATATATCGTTCCTATGTCACTATTTAGTGAAATGCATCCTTTATCTTATCGAAGAAGCCACGTTCGTCCTTGTCCTTACGCGCATCAGCGCCGGGTTTGAAGTTGGGAGAGTTCTTCAGTTTTTCCAACATATCCTTTTCCTCGTTGGTAAGATTCTGCGGAGACCATACGTTCACCTCTACCAGTTCGTCGCCCTTCTCATAAGACTGGAACGCGGGGAAACCCTTGCCCTTCAGCCTGAATATCTTGCCGCTCTGCGTGCCTGCGGGTATCTTTATCTTGGCCTTGCCATCTATGGTAGGCACCTCGGCCTGCATACCCAGTACCGCCTCGGGGAACGAGATGTGCAGTTGGTACACCACATCCAGGTCGCGGCGGGTAAGGTGCTCATGCTTTTCTTCCTCTATCACCAGCAACAGATCTCCTGGAGGGCCGCCACGCTCGCCGGCATTGCCGCGGCCATGCATACTTAGTTGCATACCGTCCTGCACGCCTGCGGGTATGTCCAGGTTCAGGGTCTCTTCGCCATATACACGGCCTTCGCCCTTACAGTTGCCGCACTTGTGCGTGATGGTGCTGCCCTCGCCATTACAGGTGGGGCATGTGGTCACCGTCTGCATCTGGCCTAGGAATGTGTTCGTCACCCTCCTTACCTGCCCCGATCCGCCACAGGTACCACAGGTCTGCATAGAGTTCTTATCCCTGGCGCCGCTGCCGGTACATTGCTGGCAGGTTATATGTTTCTTTACTTTTATCTTCTTGTTGGCGCCATTGGCTATCTCGGCATAGTCCATCTTCAGCTTTATGCGCAGGTTGGCGCCACGCGAACCCTGCCTGCGGCCACCGCCTCCACCACCACCGAACATGTTGCCGAACATATCGCTGTTGCCGAATATGTCGCCGAAGTTCTGGAAGATGTCTTCCATGCGCATGCCACCCTGCGGGCCATAGCCACCGTAGCCGCCATTGGCGCTACCGGCATTGGCCGCATGACCGAAGCGGTCGTACTGGGCACGCTTATCGGCATTACTGAGCACATCATAGGCCTCTGCCGCCTCCTTGAACTTCTCCTCAGCTTCCTTATTGCCGGGGTTCTTGTCGGGGTGGTACTGCAGCGCCAGCTTGCGGTATGCTTTCTTTATCTCATCGGCAGAGGCGCTCTTGCCCACACCCAACACCTCGTAATAATCTCTTTTTGACATAATTTCCGTTTCCCTCCGGGAGCTTTTTCAAGAGGCCGGGGCCTCACAAGTAAAATATTTATACCGGCAGTACGCTATTATTTGCCTACCACCACTTTTGCATACCTTATCAGCTTGTCGTTCAGGTAGTAGCCGCTTTCTACCATGTCTATCACCTTGCCTTTCATGTTCTCGGGTGCATCTATCTCGGTGATGGCCTCGTGCAGGTCGGCATTGAACTCGGTGTTCACGGCATCCATCTTCTTCAGGCCCTTTTGCTGCATCACATTGCGCATCTTACTGAATACCAGTGCTATACCCTCCTTCACTACGGCTATGTCGGTAGTGCCCTCTATCTGCTTTTCGGCGCGGTCCATATCGTCCAGCACCTCCAGCATAGATTGTATCACTTCCCTGCCCGCCGTTTGGCGCAGTTCCATCATCTCGCGCGAGCTGCGTCTTTTATAGTTCTCGAACTCCGCTACCTGCCTCAGCACCTTGTCTTTCAGTTCTGCTATTTCGGCAGCCATTTTTTCTTTCTCCTCATCATCGCCATCATCGGGCAGCTCTGCTGTACTACGGCTATCGTCCGTGTTCAGCATGCTTGCCAAAGCCTCATCCATATTTTCATTCTGCGACAAGTTGTCGGTGTTTTCATTCATATTGGCGCTATTGTCTGCTTTTTGCTCGCTCATATTCTTCTTTTTTTTGAAAAACATAGTATATAGAGATGGTCAATTTTTTTGCCAAAATAGTAATTCGGACAAAATGGCGGCGAAAATACAATTTTGAATTATGAGTTATGAATTATGAAAGCCCGGCGGGAATTGCTTATCCTCACCAAGGTCCATCCTTTCATCCTTTACATCAGGGTTCAAACCTCATCATCATCCATATGCAGCCTATGGAACAGCCTATGCGCCGCAGGTGCCAGTATGATGCCGATATTGGTGATGAACGCCACACCGCTGAAAAGCGCATAGGCCGATGAGAACAGCTTGCCGCCCGTATTCCGTATCTCTACCACAGGGCCCATACCGCTCAGTATCATAGATGCATTGTGTATGGCATCTATCCACGGTATGTGCGCACAATAGTGGTATCCCACCACACCTATGAGCAGGCATATGGCCAGCAGCAGCATGGCCATACCTATGTTGCGGGCCATACGCGATACAAAGACCGCCGGTGGCGCTACAGGCTCGTTCTTGTTCTCATACATATCTGGTGTAAAAATAACGATAGTGTATGCAGTTTATACACATTACACGAATTGCATTATGTTTTTGACGATATTATTTTTTTATTTCCATACCTTTGCGCCACATTTTTTAAAACGCCTCTTAATAACGATAGAAAATGAGCACAGTAAAAGTTGCCATCAATGGTTTTGGCCGCATAGGCCGCCTTGCTTTCCGCCAGATATACAACATGGAAGGCATAGAAGTAGTAGCTATCAACGACCTCACCAAGCCGAACGTGCTGGCCCACCTGCTGAAGTACGATACTGCACAGGGCCGTTTCGACCAAGCCGTGACCCACACGGACAGCTCTATATCTGTTGACGGTAAAGAAATAAAGATATACGCACAGAAAGATCCTGCACAGATACCCTGGGGCACGCACAATGTGGACGTGGTACTGGAGTGTACAGGTTTCTTCACAGATAAGGCCAAGGCCGAAGCACACATCACCGCTGGCGCGAAGCGTGTGGTGATATCGGCTCCTGCAACGGGCGAAATGAAGACAGTAGTGTTCAACGTGAACCATGACATACTGGACGGCTCTGAAACAGTGATAAGCTGCGCAAGCTGCACTACCAACTGCCTGGCGCCTATGGCCAAGGTACTGAACGATTCTTATGGTATCGTTACAGGTCTTATGACCACAGTACATGCCTACACCAACGACCAGAACACACTGGACGCCCCACACGCCAAGGGCGACCTGCGCCGCGCACGCGCTGCCGCTGCCAACATAGTGCCCAACTCTACAGGTGCTGCCAAGGCCATAGGCCTGGTGCTGCCCGAGCTGAAAGGCAAGCTGGACGGCTCTGCACAGCGTGTACCTACCATCACCGGTTCGCTGACAGAGCTGGTATGCGTACTGGGCAAAAAGACCACTATAGAAGAGGTGAACGCTGCCATGAAGGCCGCTGCCAACGAAAGCTTTGGCTACAACGAGGACGAAATAGTGAGCAGCGATGTGATAGGCACATCTTTCGGCTCCCTGTTCGATGCTACACAGACAAAGGTGATAACCGTAGGCGATACGCAGATGGTAAAGACCATAAGCTGGTACGACAACGAAATGAGCTATGTAAGCCAGCTCGTTCGCACGGTGAAATACTTCGCCGGCCTCATAAGCAAGTAATTCCCGGCATTCTTACATATACACAAAGCCCCGCTGCTATCGCAGCGGGGCTTTTGTTTTAGCCCTGCCTGCCGCAGGCAGGCGCCCCCGATGGGAGGAGACAAAATGCGGAGTGCTCCCTCTCCTTCGGAGAGGCCTGCCTGCCGATAGGCAGGGCCGGGGAGAGGTCCAAAGCAGAACAGCTACCCTTTTCAAGGTAGCTGCTGTATATTTTGTGTATCAAGAAAAGCTTATTAACGCCTGCCGGGCATCATGCCGGGCATACCCATGCCGCCACCCTTCATCTTGTTCATCATGCCCATCATCTGCTTCATCTGCTCGAACTGTTTCATGAAGGCGTTCACATCGTTCACATCCTTGCCACTGCCCTTGGCTATGCGCTTGCGGCGGCTGGTGTCTATCACATCTGGGTTGGCGCGCTCATAAGGGGTCATAGAGTTTATCATGGCCTCTATCCCCTTGAATGCATCGTCCGATATGTCTATGTCCTTTATGGCCTTGCCCACACCGGGTATCATGGCCAGCAGGTCTTTGATGTTACCCATTTTCTTTATCTGCTGCAGCTGCTCTTTGAAGTCATCGAAGTCGAACTTGTTCGCGCGTATCTTTTTCTCCAGCTTCTTGGCCTGTGCCTCGTCGAACTGGGCCTGCGCACGCTCTACAAGGGTGGTTATATCGCCCATGCCCAGTATACGCTGCGCCATACGCTCGGGATAGAAGATATCGAGGGCTTCCATCTTCTCGCCCATGCTCACGAACTTGATGGGCTTATCTACAGTATACTTGATGGTAAGTGCCGCACCACCGCGTGTATCACCATCCAGCTTGGTAAGCACCACGCCCGTGAAGTCCAACCTGTCGTTGAAGGCCTTGGCAGTGTTCACGGCATCCTGGCCGGTCATAGAATCTACTACAAATAGTATCTCGCTGGGGTTCACAGCGGCCTTTATATTAGCCACCTCTGTCATCATGGCCTCGTCTATGGCCAGGCGGCCCGCGGTGTCTATTATCACCACATTATTGCCGTTCTGTTTGGCAAGGGCTATGGCGTTCTGTGCTATGGCTACAGCATCCCTGTTCTCGAGCTCTATGTGTACAGGCACCTTTATCTGCTCTGCCAGTACGCGCAGCTGCTCCATGGCCGCCGGGCGGTATATGTCGGCAGCTACCAGCAGTGGTTTTTTGTTCTTTTTGCTGTTCAGGAAGTTGGCCAGCTTGCCCGAGAAAGTGGTCTTACCCGAACCCTGCAGACCGGCTATCAGTATCACCGTAGGCTTGCCCGACAGGTCTATCTCATGCTCTTTGCCGCCCATCAGTTCGGCCAGTTCGTCCTTTACTATCTTCACCATCAGCTGGCCCGGGCTTACCGATGTTATCACCTTTTCGCCTATGGCCTTGTCCTTCACCTTGTCGGTAAATTCTTTGGCTATCTTATAGTTCACGTCCGCATCTACCAGGGCGCGGCGTATCTCCTTTACAGTAGTGGCAATGTTTATCTCATTGATGCGGCCTTCCCCTTTCAGTTGTTTAAAGGCCGACTCGAGCCGCTCGCTTAAATTCTCGAACATGGTATCTTGGAATTATGAAGTATGAATTATGAGTTATGAACTATAGGACCGGGTCATTTTATGGGAATGCGAAATTAAGATAATATCGGCGAATTTGGATAGATGTACCGGCCTTATTCGTCAGGCATTCCTTATGGCGTCTGCTACACATATTTTGGCAGCTATTTTGCTATATTTTTTAACAAAACAGACAAAATGTCAACATATTTTTAACAAAACAGACAAAATGTCGCAAAAATCGTATTGGCAAACGGTTTGCAATAGTATCTGCAAACGCTAAAACGAACGAACCATGTACACAAAAACAAATTACGGCATGATGCCCCGCACAATGACCAACCTGATGGACGACCTTTTCTTCAACGGCCTTGGCAAAGGATACGAAATGGCCTCTGTACCCGTGAACATCAAAGAGACCAAAGACAGCTACGAGCTACATGCGGTAGCGCCGGGTCTGAAAAAAGAGGACTTCCGCATAAACGTGGACAAGAACAACCTTACTATCTCCTTCGATCACAAAGAGGAAAAGAAAGAGACCGACGGTGAAGACAAATGGCTGAGGAGCGAATACAAGACCCGCTCATTCAAAAGGACCTTCACTATGAACGAAAAGGTAGACACTACCAAAATAACGGCCAGGTACACCGATGGCGTACTGGTAGTGACCCTCGCGAAAAAAGAGATAACGGAACCCACTGCACAGGAAATAGCAGTGAACTAAAGAATAGTGTGAATAGGTGTGTGATGAAAGAAAAGCGGCATTTCTATGCCGCTTTCATTTTTTGCAGGTATATATAATGAAAATGGGCCGGTGATACCGGCCCATTTTCATTATCGAATGTTCATTGCATTCTATCTGCTAAGCATAAAGTGGAAAGTACGGCTTTCGGTACCTGTGCTCAGGTGCAGCAGGTACATACCATTTGCAAGCGAGTTGTCCAGGTTCAGGGTCTCGTTCAGCACATCGCCCTTGGGCTGTGCAGCACCGGTATACACCACCTGGCCCAGCATGTCGGTCACCTGCAGGGTCACCTTGCTGCCGTTGCGGGGCACAGAGCCCGACACTGTGAACGTACCACTGTTGGGGTTGGGAGCCAGCCTGATGTCGAACGCGGCAGTGATAACAGGATCCACGCTTACACCTTCCAGCACCTTCATGGTCACAGAGTTGAACGACACTTTGCCGCAAAGACCATTGGCCTGTACATTACACTTCACCACATCGCCGTCTTCCAGCTCACGGGTAGCGAATACGGGTGTATTGGCGCCGGGCACATCCACATCGTTTATCTGCCACTGGTATGTGGGCGCGGTACCACCATCGAATGCGGTAGCGGTAAAGGTGGCCAGCTGACCCTCATTGATGGTAAGGCCCGGCTGGGCCACAACGGTCACAACAGGTATATGCAGGTCGAACACCTTCATGCTGATGACATTGCTCGACATATCATTTGCCGTAGGGCAGCGGTAGCTGCTATTGAGCTTGCACACCACTATGTCGCCGTTAGACGGCACATAGGCGTATGTAGCACCCGTGGCCGATGATACTACGCTGCCATCCACTATCCATGTATACATAGGTGCATCGCCGCCATTGGCTATAGTAGCGCGGAACATCGCGCCATCGCCCTCGCAAAGTGTATCGCCGGGCAATACCTCCAGGCTTATGGCAGGTGTAAGGTTGGGCATAACATTTATCGTCCTTAATGCCGATACCATAGTAGTGGTAGCACACTGGGCATTGCTGACAAGCACTGCTTTTATCTCATCGCCGTTCACTGGCACATAACTATAAGTAGTAGCGGTTCCCACCTCTGTACCATTTATCAGCCATTTGTACTCGGGCGCTGTGCCGCCATTTATACCTATAGCGGTGAAATTGCCCGTAGTACCTGCACATATAGTATCAGCTATATCGGCCACCATGCTGATGGTAGGCGTAACTGTTGCTACGATGTTCACTACCTCGGCGCCTGTCATATCTCCTGCGCAGCCCGAAAGTGTAGTGGCATTCACAGAATAGGTACCCGGCGTAGTGAAGTGGCCGAAGTTAACGGCACCACCGGCACCGGTAGCCATACCTACTACTAAAGGACCACGATACAGACGGTAAGTGGCAGCCACTTCCGAACCCATGAGGGTCATTTCGGCGCCTGCGCTACCCTCGCAATAGTCTCCGCCACCGGCCAGCACCTGTGCTACAGGCTGTGCGTATACGGCTACTATAGCTGTGGCCTTACAGCCTGTAGGTAGTGTATAGGTCATCTCTACCCCACCGGCAGCTACACCGGTAGCTATGCCTGTAGCTGCTTCTATGGTAGCTATGGCATCGTCGGCGCTGGCCCATGTACCACCGGCAGACGCACTGCTCAGCGTAGTGGTAGCACCTGCACATACACTGGCAGGGGCAATGGCCGCAGGCAGCGGGTTCACTATTATATTATATGTAGCACGGCAACCCGTAGCTGGCAGCGCATATACTATCGTTGCACTACCCGTAGCCATACCGGTGATAGTACCTGTAGCAGACCCTACGGCAGCTACTGCAGCATTATTGCTGCTCCATACACCACCCGGCGCAGCATTGGCAAGCGTAGTGCCCGCGCCACGGCAAACGGCATTGTCGCCGGTGATGGCGGGCAGCGCCTCATATATAGTGATATTGCGTGTGCGCGAGCAACCCGTAGGCAGTGTATATATTATAGCGCCCGTACCATCGGCAACACCCGTCATCACACCCGTTGATGGGTCTATGGTGAGCATCGATGCATCGGCTGTGCTCCAGCTACCACCCAGGGTAGCGCTGGTAGCCATAGCAACTGCGCCTTCGCATACCGAGGGCGAACCTGCTATAGGTGCAGGCAGCGGATTCACCGTGAATACAGCCATCACACCGCAACCGGTAGACATCTTATAAGATATGCGTGTAGTACCGGCAGCTATGCCGGTAACTATACCGGCAGCATTCACCATAGCTACGTCGGTAGCATTGCTCCATGTACCACCCAGCATAGTATTGAACACCTCTGATGTAGCGCCCGCACATGCGAACAGATCGCCTGTTATGGCAGGTGGCAGCGGGTCAACTATCATAGGTGTAGTAACATAGCAACCTGTAGGCAGCGTGTATGTGATATTGGTAAGACCCTCATGTACACCGCTCACTATACCTGTAGCGCTTATAGTAGCCACAGCCGTGTTGCTGCTGGTCCACGCGCCTGCAGGTGCGCTGAAGAGCGGTGTGGTAGCCGCTTCGCAAACAGCCGAATTGCCAAATATAGTCGCAGGCAGCGGGTCTATGGTGATAGCCCTCGTCCTGATACAGCCTGTTGTTGTCAACTTATAGGTGATATTGGCCGTTCCGGCAAAGATACCTGTCACATCACCTGTTGTATTATTTATATCGGCAATGGCAGTATTGCTGCTTGCCCAGGTACCGTCAGGTGTCACATTGGTCAGTGTTTCGGTAGACCCTACACACACATTGCCATCGGTAGTTATATTATCTGGCAGTGGGTTCACCGTCACCTCATCTACACGCTGGCAGCCGGCCGGCAGTGTATAGGTAACATTGGCATTACCCGCGGCTATAGCCGTTACCGTACCTGTAGCCGATATGCTGGCTATACCGGCAGCGCCGCCGGTCCATGTACCGCCCGCCACCATATTGCCCAGCACTGTTGTATTCAGTGCGCATACCGCTGCATCGCCGGTAAGCATACCGGGCGATGGGTTCACAGTGACAGTGGCAGTAGTGATACAGCCTGTGGGCAACGTATAGGTGATCATGGCATTACCACTCTCCATACCCGATACCACACCATTTGCATCTACATCGGCCTTCACCGTACTGCTGCTTTCCCATGTCCCATCGGGAGTTATGGATGCCAGTGTGGTAGTAAGACCTTCACATACCTTCTTTACACCTGTTATGTCTGCAGGCAGCGGATCTACAGTTACCTCGGTCACTTTATAGCAGCCGGTAGATAATTTATAGCTGATAACAGCCGTACCATCAGACACACCCGACAGCATACCACCTGTATTTATGGTAGCTATAGCGGTCGTGTTACTGCTCCATGAGCCATTCATGGTCGCGTTCTCCAGCAGCGATGTAAGCCCCTTGCATATCCTGGTGTCACCGGTTATATCGGCAGGCAGCGGGTTCACAATTATGCTCTTTGTAGTATAGCAACCTGTAGACAGTATATAGCTCATGGTAACACCGCCATCTGCCACACCTGTCACTATACCTGTTCCGCTGCCTATGGTAGCTATGCCATCGTTGCTGCTGGTCCAGCTACCATCTGCCGTGATATTTGCCAGAGTTATATCCGAGGCCACGCAAACATTGTTCGTGCCGGTTATGGCAGCAGGTAGCGGGTTCACCGTTACCTCACGCACAGTGATACAAGTGGTAGGCAGTGTATAAGTGATATTTGCATTGCCATGCGCCACGCCCGATACCATACCATTGGTACCTACAGTAGCAATGGCAGCAGCGCTGCTGCTCCATGTACCGCCTGCATCAGCATCGGCCAGTTGTGTAGTGCCGTTCTCACATACCTCTGCAGTACCTGTTATGTCGGCAGGCAGGGGGTTCACTGTGGCTGGTACGGTAGCATAGCAGCCGGTAGCCGTGAGTATGTAGCTGATGGTAGCATTACCTGCATCCTGGCCGGTCACAAGACCCGTACCGCTTACAGTGGCTGTAAGTGGTGCGCTGGTGCTCCATGTACCATCTAAGGTATTGTTGGCCAGTTGGGTGGTAAGACCTTTACATACCTTTGCCAGACCGGTGATATTGGCAGGCAGCGGGTTCACTGTCATATCATGAGTGATGATACAGCCTGTAGACAAAGTATAGGTAATGCTGGCATTGCCTGCGGCCATACCGGTCACCACACCATCAGGGGCTACATCTGCCACACCGGGGACGCTGCTGCTCCATGTACCATCTGCATCGTCATTGGTAAGCTGTATAGTGCTATTCACACATACCTTTGATACACCACCTATTGCCACCGGAAGCGGGTTCACCGTCACTGTAGCTGTGGTATAGCAGGTATTGGGCATGGTATAAGATATGGTAACGGTACCATCGTTCACACCGGTCACTATACCCGAGCCATCTACTAGGGCTATGGTGGTAGACGAAGTACCCCAATCGCCACCATTCGTAGCAGAGTTAAGGTCGGTGGTAAGGCCCTCACACACCTGCATGGTACCGGTTATCACCTCCGGCGTTGCCAGTACGGTCATGGTCTTGGTCACGAAGCAACCGGCAGGCAGGGTGTAAGAGATATTCACCGTGCCATCGTTCACACCGGTCACAACACCGCCGGCCACTGTGGCTCTGGCAGCATCACTTGTGCTCCAAGTACCTCCGGCCGGGGTAGATGCAAGGGTTGTATTGGCCAGCTCACATACTACATCGGCGCCTGTAAGAGCCGTGGGTTGTTCATTCACTGTTACCGTAGCAAATACCGTACAGCCCGATGGCAGCGTATAGGTGATGGGGGCATTACCCACATCCAGCCCGCTCACGGTACCTGTTGTATTTATAGTGGCTATGCTCGTAGCGCCGCTTACCCATGCGCCGCCATTCACTGCGTGCGAGAGGGCGGTAGAGAAGCCTTCACATACCTTCTGCGTACCGCTTATTGCTGCCGGTGCTGCCTCTATGGTCACCACGGTAGCGGTACGACAGCCCGTAGGCAGTGTATACGATACCGTGGCCGTACCCTGCAGCAGGCCGGTAAGCTGGCCGGTAGATGCGTTCAGGCTGGCTATAGTTGGGTCGCTTATCGCCCATGTACCACCTGTAGATGTAGTATTGAGCGTAGTAGTAGTACCCACGCATGGGTTGGTGAAACCTGTTATGGCCGCAGGTAACGGGTTCACCGATACGGTAGTGGTAGCCGCAGCGGTCGATATACATGAGCCCGATGAGGCAATTACCGAATAAACATTAGCGCCCAGTGCGGTGGGGGTAATAGTAGGCGTAGCACAGTTGTTGCAGGAAAGACTTGCAGGACCCGTCCATGCGAATGTGGGCGATGGCATATCTACTATTATAGATATATTATCTATCGCCCAGAAATATGTACCATTATAGTTCCACCTTACACGCACATCCTGCTGGTTGAGGGCCGCAGGGGGCAGCGTTGCGCTATACTCAGGCGCTGCCGCCGACCAGTTGCCATCGCCCACCACCTGGTGCAGCAGTACAGGTGTTGCTATAGGTGTCCATGTGGGGCTGCTGTTCAGCGAGTATTCCACGGCCACAGTAGCATCAGGCGGTGCAGAAAGAAGCTGCATATTGAATTTCACCCTTACTCCCGGCAGGTTCATGGTAGAAAAAGAAGGGGATGTGAGTGTAGTAGCAACGGGATTGCCGAATGCATTGGCCTGCAGCATATTAGAGCCATCACCCGCTCCACCTGCAGCATTAGGCGATGTTATGATCGTGAAACTGCTTGCAACAGGCCCCGACAATGTATTCAAAGACCATGTACCTATACCCGAATTGAAGTTCTGGCCGGCCAGTACCAGGTCCGGCACGGTAGCAGTGGCTGTGAATACCTGGCCACTGCCCATACATACATCTACAGTATTAGGGGTAATGACAGGCAATGGCGTTGGCAGTATGCTTACCGTAGTGGTACGGATACAGCCCGTAGACGATGTATATTTTACATTCACTATTCCCGCGCTCACACCGGTAACAGTGGTAGATGTGCCCGAAGTTGGCGCCACCGTTGCTATAGAGCCATCAAGGCTGGCCCATGTACCGCCCGATGTGGCATTGGTAAGTGTAGTACCGCCACCCTTGCAGGCGGCTAGTGTACCACCTATCACTGCCGGCAGAGCATATACCGTCTGTATCCTGGTGATGGTACAACCCGTAGAATTGAGCGTAAATGTTATAGTAGTAGTACCCGGCGTAGCGGTAGATGATACCACACCACCGCTGCTGATACTTGCTACAGCAGTATTGCTGCTGCTCCATGTACCGGCACCAGATGAATTAGTAAGCGTAGTAGTGGACGAAGGACATAGCCCCGCATTTCCACTTATCGCATTCGGATCGGCCAGAACGGTCACGGTCCTGAACGTGGTCACAGTTTCACATGCGTTCGCTACCGAGCAGGTGATGTTGGCCGTACCGGCCGCCACACCCGTCACTACACCTGTGGTCGAGTTCACCGTGGCCACGCCAGTATTGCTGCTGCTCCAGGTCTTGGTAGCAGTGCTGGTAGCAGTGGTATTGCTGAATGTAGTGGTAGCATTTTTACATATAGATGTTGGGGTACCGGTAATAGTACCCGCCACCGGCCGTGCGCATATCGATACCACACCGTTGCCCGTGCTTACGCCCTGTGAATTGGTAGTAACACCACTCACACCGGCGCCGCCTACATAGTTCGAGCCGCCACCGCCACCAGCAGCACTTCTATTGCCGCCACCGCCGCCCCAATAGCCGCCGCCGCCACCGCCGCCGCCGTCATTTGTTAAATTACCAGCTCTGCCATTACCGCCTGATGTTTGTGTACCTGCGGTCGCACTGGCATTACCAGCCGCGCCACCGGCGCTTTGCGTACCACCGCCGCCACTGGCAGAGCCACCGGTAAGCCCTCCTCCCACAGCACCGGCACTAGAGCTGCCGCCGCCGCCGCCAGCCGCTACTATCACCCGGTTGGTCAATGCGGTCCCGCCTACGCGTATATCTGATGATCCGCCGCCGCCGCCACCATCGCTGCTCAGCAGGCCACCGGCGCCGCCATTTCCACCCCGGCTTCCTCCTACTCCTCCGCCGGTAGTGCCACCCTGGCCTCCTACATATACCTTCAATATCTGTCCCGGTGTAACGGCCAGTGAGCACACTACCCTGCCACCGGCGCCGCCTGCACCCGCACCTGTACCTCCCCTGCCACCATTCATACTTACTATTACGCTGGTACAACCGGCGGGTACAGTATAGTCCACGGGAGAATTGGACGGAGTGGTAAATGTCGTCAACTGTGCTGCAGCATTCAGTGCAACTACCGAGAACATTGCTGTTAAGAGGTGAGTAATGGTAAGTTTCATTGGAGAATATCGAGTTTTAAGTGAGAAGTTCGTTTTCAGCGTGTTAGTGTTCGTCCTTGCACTAGGCGTTAAATATCAGCATTATGTTTGTCTTATTTTTTGCCATCGCACACCTTAAAGACCGAATACTAATTTTCAATTAATATTGTTTGTAATTTTTAAAATTCGTTGTTCAATTTGAACCACATATAAATATTTATACAAAATATCCAAAACTTGCGTACACCAATAGGAGACACAAAAAATCGGCATTTCGTTGGCATATTAACTAATAATACAACGGTAAGTTAAGAAAGACGCAACAGAAATTCTTTTTTCACAAATGATAACGTTTGGCAAATAATTGTTTCAACAATAAATAAATTACAATTACATAAATAAATTAATATTTATTTTACTAAAGAATAAAACTATAAGGCGGGTAAAAAATGATGCTTTATCGATAGTGCATTATTACCGTTTTTGAAGATTTTTTATATCAATATAACGGCAATACTCATATACACAGGAACTATGCACAGTTACGGAAAATTTCAGCAGCGATCAAAAGATCGCTACCTTTGCACCTTATTTTTTTAGCACAGCGGGAAACTGAATACATAAAATGGTATCTTTCCCGCGCAGGGTGTCACCCGCCCTGCATACTTACAGACCAAATATCAAATGACCAGATACAGGGAGAACAAAGGATTGAACATGCCCTCCATAGAGCAGGAGATACTTGCATTGTGGAAGAAAGAAAACACTTTTGAACAGAGCGTGACCCAGCGCGATGGCGCCGAGCCGTTCGTATTCTACGAAGGCCCTCCCAGCGCCAATGGTATGCCGGGTATTCACCACGTTATCTCCCGTACACTGAAGGACCTCGTTTGCAGGTACAAGACCATGCGCGGCTACCAGGTGCAGCGCAAGGCCGGCTGGGACACCCATGGCCTGCCCGTAGAGCTGGGGGTAGAAAAAGAGCTGGGCATCACCAAAGAAGATATAGGCACCAAGATAAGTGTAGAGGACTATAATAGAAAGTGCCGCGAGGTGGTGATGCGCTATAAGGACAAATGGGAAGAGATAACCGAAAAAATGGGCTACTGGGTAGATATGGGCGATCCCTATGTCACCTTCGAGAACGAATATATAGAAACATTATGGTGGGCACTGAAGCAGCTATATGAAAAAGACCTGCTATATAAGAGTGTCAGCATACAGCCCTACTCCCCTGCCGCAGGTACAGGCCTCAGCAGCCACGAGCTGAATCAGCCCGGTACCTATAAGGATGTAAAAGATACCACCGTAGTGGCCATGTTCAGGGCCGTAAGGGACGAAAGGTCGCGCGCATTGTTTGAAGCCAGCGGGTCAGATAACACCTTCTTCCTCGCCTGGACCACCACACCCTGGACCCTGCCCAGCAACTGCGGCCTTACCGTAGGGCCGAATATAGATTATGTACTTGTACATACCCTGAACCCCTACACACATGACGAATGTTTTGTGATATTGGCCAAAGCACTATTGCACAAACACTTCAAACAGGAAGGACAAGACATTGATATTCTTTCTTTTAACAAAGAAAGCAAAATAATACCATGGAAGGTAGTGGCCGAGTATAAGGGCAATGCCCTGGAAGGCATGCGCTACCAGCAACTGCTGTCTTTCGATGGTAATACCCGCGAGATAGCAGGTGGCGACCCATGGCGCGTTATCACCGGCGATTTCGTTACCACCGAAGACGGTACGGGTATAGTGCATACCGCACCCGCCTTTGGTGCAGACGACTATCGTGTGGGCAAGAAGCACAATATCGGCATCCTTACCATGGTCGATAAGGAGGGCAAGTTCAACGACTATACGGGCGAGTTCAGCGGCAGGTATGTGAAGAACTATAAGAACGACCCCGAGTATAAGGATGTGGATGTGGATATAGCCGTAAAGCTGAAACTGAGCGGCAACGCATTCAAAGTAGAGAAATACGAGCATACCTATCCCCACTGCTGGCGCACCGATAAGCCTGTCATATATTACCCGCTCGATGCATGGTTCATACGCACCACTGCCCGGAAAGACCGCATGGTAGAGCTGAACAAGACCATCAACTGGAAACCCAAGGCCACAGGCGAGGGCCGCTTCGGCAACTGGCTGGAGAACATGGTGGACTGGAACCTGAGCCGCAGTCGTTTCTGGGGTACTCCCCTGCCCATATGGGTAAGCGAAGATGGAGAAGAAATGAAGTGCATAGGCAGCATAGACGAGCTAAAAAAAGAAATAGATAAGACCAATAAGATACTGGATATCAATCAGTTCATAGAAGAAGGAACACTAGACCTGCACAAGCCGTATGTAGACCAGATAATACTCGTTTCAGACTCTGGCAAACCTATGCGCCGCGAGCCCGACCTGGTGGATGTGTGGTTCGACAGTGGCGCCATGCCCTATGCCCAGCTACACTATCCCTTCGATAAACATCCGCTAAAGGAACTCAAAAAGAACTTCCCTGCCGACTTCATAGCTGAGGGGGTGGATCAGACACGCGGCTGGTTCTATACCCTGCATGCCCTGGGCGTAATGCTTTTCGACAGTGTGGCCTACAAGACCGTAGTGAGCAATGGCCTGGTGCTGGACAAGAACGGCAATAAAATGAGCAAGCGCCTGGGCAATGTGGTAGACCCCTTTGCTACCATAGAGCAGCTTAGTGCCGACGCTACCCGCTGGTACCTCATCACCAACGCTTCTCCATGGGATAGCTTAAAGTTTGATATTGAAGGAATTAAAGAGGTTCAGCGGAAGTATTTTGGAACTCTGTACAATACCTACCAGTTCTTTGCCCTATATGCTAACGTGGACAATTTCACATTCAGCGAAAAGTATATACCTGTAAAGGAGCGCCCCGAGATAGACAAATGGATACTCTCTTCGCTGCAGACCCTGGTAAAGAATGTGAACAGCGCCCTTGACGACTACGAGCCTACCCTTGCAGGCCGCGCCATGGAGAATTTCCTCGATGAGCACCTAAGTAACTGGTATGTGCGCCTGTGCCGCCGCCGTTTCTGGAAGGGCGAGTACGAGCACGATAAGATATGCGCCTACCAGACACTCTACGAGTGCCTGGAGACCCTCACCCGCCTGATGGCCCCCATAGCCCCCTTCTTTGCCGATCATATATACCGTAGCCTCAACGAGGTATCGAAGAGGCAGAGCGCCACAAGTGTGCACCTGGCAGACATGCCCGAGGCCGATGACAGCATCATAGATGTGGCGCTGGAAGAGCGCATGCAACTGGCACAGGATATATCTTCGCTGGTCCTTTCTATAAGAAAGAAAGTGAATATAAAAGTACGCCAGCCGCTGAGCCGTATACTCATACCCGTACTGGATGGGTATATGAAAGAGCAGGTAATGAAGATAGAGGACCTGGTAAAGAGCGAGGTGAACATAAAAGGTATAGAATACCTCACAGATACCGAAGGCTTCATAAAGAAAAAGATAAAGCCCAACTATAAGGCGCTGGGTACGCGCATGGGTGCCAAAATGAAAGCCGCCGCCGCCGCCATAGGTGCCATGGGCCAGCACAATATAAGTATGCTGGAAAAAGAGGGCAGCTTCCACCTGTCGGTAGAGGGTAGCCCTGTGACCATAACCCCCGAAGATGTAGAGATAATAGCCGAGGACATACCCGGCTGGTCTGTGGCCAATAAGGGCAGCCTCACCGTGGCGCTGGATATAACCGTAACGCCCGGGCTACTGGAAGAAGGCATAGCCAGGGAAGTAGTGAACAAAGTACAGAAAGAACGTAAGGACAGCGGATTGGATGTGACCGACCGTATAGTGCTGCGCATAGAAGAGCACGATGCTATAAAAAGTGCAATAATTAATTTTAGTAGCTATATTTGCGCGGAAATTTTGGCCGATAAGATAGAGATAACCCCGATAGCAGAGCAAGGTACGTTAGTAGAGATCAACGAAATAACGATCAAAATACTCATATCAAAAACTACATAATGTTATGGCTATCAACAAAAAACAGGCTGTAAAACCTGCAAAGAGCGCAAAACCCGCTAGCCCTGCCAAAAAGCAGGCTCCGGCCAAAAAGGTCGTAGCCAAAGCTGCACCTGCGAAAAAAGCCCCTCAGAAAAAGGCAGCGCCTGCCCCGGTAAAGAAAGCAGCGCCTGCAAAAAAAGCGATGCCTGCAAAAAAGGCTGCGCCACCTGCAAAAAGCCCTGTAAAGAAGCCAGTAACATCGAAACAAGTACTAACCAGCAGATCTAAAGCAACAAATCAGAAGACCGTGGATAAAAAGAATTCTAAACCAGCACCGAAAGCAACGGCTAAAGCTCCAGCAGCTAAAAAAGCAGCGCCTGCGAAAAAGGCAGCGCCTGCCCCGGTAAAGAAAGCAGCGCCTGCAAAAAAAGCAGCGCCTGTAGCTAAGAAAGAGGCTCCCAAAAAAGCAGCCCCTCAGAGACCGACCCCAAAAGCGCCTGCCAAACCAGCGCCTGCACCTAAAAAGGCCGCAGCACCCGCACCCGTAGCAAAGAAAGCAGCGCCTGCAAAGCCGGCACCTGCACCCGTAGCAAAAGCGCCTGCAAAGCCTCTTTCAAAAGCGGCCCCTGCTAAAGCACTGCCGGTAGTGAAAGCAGCGCCTGTACTGCCAAAGCCTACAGCTACACCCGCAGCGCGCCCTATAGAGAAAAAACCACAGGTGATCATAGCGCACAGGAAACTCGAGAACAAATCGAGGTCAACTAAAGATACCCCAAGCGCAGCGGCCCCATACCATACAGAGACCTACCGCTCTATACTGGACGAGCCCGTAGTAGAGACACAGGGCACCGTGTACCGCTATAGCGATGAGGAGCTGAACGAGTTCAGGCAGATAATACAGACCCGCCTGGAAGCCGCAAGGAAGGAACTGCACTACCTGCAGGGCCTTATAACACACAAGGACGAGGCCGGTACCGAAGATACCGAGAACCGTTTCATGAACATGGAGGACGGCAGTGGCGCTATGGAGCGCGAGCAACTGGCACAGCTTGCCAGCCGCCAGATACAGTTCATGAACCACCTGGAGAAAGCCCTGGTGCGTATAGAGAACAAGACATATGGCGTATGCCGCGTTACGGGCAAGCTCATAGACAAGGCCCGCCTGCGTGCCGTGCCGCATGCTACCCTCAGCATGGAGGCCAAAACAATGATGTCTTCCAAGCAGAACTAATTAAATTTGAAAGATCCATAACACAGAGGCCGCTCGCAAGAGTGGCCTCCTGTCATTGGTGTATATGCACAAAACGCCCACGGGCCACAAGCTCGCCGGAGCGGTATAGCCCCACATGGTACACACCACCGGCTATATGCCCCAGGGAAATGTAAGCCGCCGCAGGTGTGATGGTCCCTTCTATGACCACCCTACCCTGCATATCATGCACTATATAGCTCAGTTGGGTATATGGCACAGGCGGCAGCAGCCATATCTGGTCGCCTGCGGGATCGGGGTACAGCACCAGCTCACCACCGGTATGATGGCCCCATGCAGGGTTCGTCACCTCTATTATCCTGTCTGTGAAGGGCGGCTTCCCATCGGCATTAGAGTTGCTGGTAGACAGGTATATCTTCCCCTCGGGCGATATGCACAGGTCGCGCAGCCTACCATAGGCTATGCCTGCTACCACATCGGCATCGGTCATTTCCATACCATCCGCACTCAGTAGCAGGCGGTACAGGCGGGCATCCTTCAGTGTGGTCATCAGCAATGCGCCCCGTAGCGACGGGAACATAGCATTATGGTAATGATCGATACCACAGGGGGCTATAGTGGGCGTCCATGCCCGCAGGGGCGCTGTGAGTGTATTTGCAACGCAGAATGCCTGTTCCCCCGGCTGGTCGCAATACCCGCGCACGAAGGGCCAGCCATAGTTGCCCCCGGGGCGAATGATGTTGATCTCATCATCGGTGTTCGGGCCATGTTCCGAAGCATATAGTATACCGTTCACCATTGCCAGCCCCTGCACATTCCTATGCCCCCGGCTCCATATGAGGCTACCTGATATAGGGTTATCCTCCGGTACCGATCCATAAGTGTTCGAAAGTTTGCCTTTCTTTGTATAACCATTTCTTTCATATTTGAAAGCTCAACGAG
>NZ_BAABFA010000018.1:0-148592 GCF_039540515.1 Nemorincola caseinilytica
CATGATGCAGACGATGCATAATAGCATATGCCCGAGGGCTCATATAATGCGGTCCCTGTGTGATGTATGGAAAATAAAGAAAAAGCGTTCCCAGCCTTTACTCATGGTAAATGCGCCGTGCGATGCATAGCGGTGATGAAAAAAAGTTTGCGCGAACAGAGATAAATACCATACGGTAATAAACAAAATGATAATAGACATACTGATCCTTAATTGAAGGAGTGAAAAGATCTCAAGAAAGGAAGTGCATTTATGAAACGCGTTGCATCAGTAATAATGCAAATGCCGCAGAATGGAAAATCGTGTCTTGATTGTTACTGTTTGTAACGATAGTAAAGTTAATCAAATGAAGGTTAAGGAAAATGTAATATCACCAACGTTGATCTTTAAAATTCTGGTGATGCCAGCATTTTATGAGAACGGGACTTTTCGAACGACAAAACCCGTGCTAAGCACGGGTTTTGTCGTTCTGCGGAGAGAAAGGGATTCGAACCCTTGATACCCTTTGACAGATATACACACTTTCCAGGCGTGCCTCTTCAACCACTCGAGCATCTCTCCATATTGGTATGGGGCGGCAAAGGTAATGATCGCGCGCAACTACCAAAAATATATTTATTGTATCGCAGGTGACCGGTAGCAGGGACGTATTAAGAACGGCCACGCGTAACGGTACTAAATATGGACGTTGTAAGTAGGAGGGGTGAACATATGACCCGGGCAGCCATACTTTTTGGTGCCGCAGGAAGACATGGCGAGGACCGCAATAATAGCGATCAGAGGCAACACACGTCCGATCTTTGTAAAGAGTTGCATACTTCTGAGATTATAAATAGTAAAAAGCTAAGTTAACTTTGTACGAAGATATAAAAAAGTAAGGACAAAATATGCAACATATTCATTTCATAGCAGTTGGCGGGGCTATCATGCACCAACTGGCGCTGGCACTTCACAGGAAGGGGTATATAGTGACGGGAAGCGACGATGAGATCACCGATCCGGCGAAGAGCAACCTGGCCGCTGCAGAGCTGCTGCCGGCACAGTTCGGCTGGTTTCCCGGGAAGATAACTTCATCGGTACAGGCGGTGGTACTGGGCATGCATGCCAAGGCCGATAATCCCGAGCTGCTGGCGGCCAAAAAGGCGGGTATACCTGTGTACTCCTTCCCGCAGTATGTGTACGAGGTGAGTAAGGACAAGAAGAGGGTAGTGGTAGCCGGCAGCCATGGCAAGACCACTATAACATCTATGATCATGCACATACTGCGCCTGCAGGGTATGGACTTCGACTACCTGGTGGGCGCACGGGTGGCGGGTTTCGACCAGTCGGTGCGGCTGAGCGATGCGCCACTTATAGTGCTGGAGGGCGATGAATACCCGGCATCGGCCGAGGAGCGCAAGCCCAAGATATTCTTTTACCACCCGCATATAAGCGTACTTAGCGGCATAGCGTGGGACCACATCAATGTTTTTCCTACTTACGACAACTATTTCAACCAGTTCGAACAGTACCTGCTGGGTATGGCAGAGGGCGCCAAGGTGTACTACAACAGCGAGGATACAGAGGTGATACGCGCTATATCTACATCGGGCGGTAAGCTGGCGGTGCATCCGTATGCTACGCCGCCTTTCCACTATGAGGATGGCTACCCTGTGATGGAGACCGCGGATGGTAATGTAAAGGTATCGGTATTTGGCAGGCACAACCTGCTGAACATGCGCGCTGCCATAGATGTATGCATGGAGCTGGGTGTGAGCGAAAAGGCATGTTTCGAGGCGATAGCATCGTTCATGGGGGCGGCACGCAGGCTGGAGAAGGTAAAAGAGGAGCCGGGCCTGCTGGTGTACCGCGATTTTGCACATGCGCCCAGCAAGTTAAGAGCCACCCTGAATGCCGTGCGCGAGGCATATGCGACACACCACCTGGTGGCCTGCTTCGAGCTGCATACCTTCAGCAGCCTGAACGAGCAGTTCCTGAACGAATATGCAGGCAGTATGGATGGGGCCGATGATGCGATAGTATACTTCAGCCACCATGCCCTGAAGCTGAAGGGGCTGCCTACGCTGGACACAGCCACGGTAAAGAGCTACTTTGGCAGGGAGGACCTGATAGTATCGGATGACAAGGAAAAACTGGAGGCTACGGTACGCAAGCATATATCGGGCAAGGACAAGCCGGTGTTCCTGCTGCTGATGAGCTCGGGTACTTTTGATGGAATTGATTGGAATAGTGTAAGTTCGCACAAGAAATAGTACCATGCCCAAACTGACACTGAAGAGACCTATCATCTTTTTCGACCTGGAAACGACCGGGACCGACCATGCCAAGGACCGTATAGTAGAGCTGGCGCTCATAAAGATAGCACCCGACGGGAAGCGGGATAGATTCGTAAAGCGAGTGAACCCGGGTATACCCATACCGGCAGAGACCACTGCCATACACGGAATAACCGATGAGGATGTGAAGAACTGCCCTACTTTCAGGCAGATAGCGCATACGCTGTTCGACTGGATGAGGGGCTGCGACCTGGGCGGGTACAATTCCAGCAAATTCGACCTGCCGCTGCTGGCAGAGGAATTTCTGCGGTGCGATATAAATGTGGACTTTACAGAGCGCCACATGATAGATGTGCAGCAGATATTCTTCAAAATGGAGGCGCGTACGCTAAGTGCGGCCTACAGCTTCTACTGCTCGAAGGAACTGACGAACGCACATAGCGCCGAGGCCGATATAGAGGCCACTATAGAAGTGCTGGAGGCTCAGCTGGAGCGCTACCAGCAACTGGGCGCCGATGTGCCTGCACTGCACAAATTCACCACCAACGAGGAGTATGTGGACTATGCGCGCCGCATAGTGATGAAGGATGGCCACCCTGTGT
Organism: Nemorincola caseinilytica; assembly: GCF_039540515.1. Classification (NCBI taxonomy): domain Bacteria; kingdom Pseudomonadati; phylum Bacteroidota; class Chitinophagia; order Chitinophagales; family Chitinophagaceae; genus Nemorincola; species Nemorincola caseinilytica. The sequence continues at coordinate 2,879 of NZ_BAABFA010000018.1, forward strand.
TCAACTTTGGCAAGCACAAAGGGCGCAGGGTAGAGGACGTTTTCACCGAAGAGCCCCAATATTATGACTGGATGATGCAAGCCGACTTTGCCCTGCATACCAAACAAAAGATATCGGAGATCCTGAACCGCATGAAACTGGGACGCTCCGGCCTGAAAGTTTAGCATTTTTTTAGACGTAATTCATAAGTTAATCCTTATTTTGCCACCCAATTCATTTGCGGCCCGATTGAAGAAGCTTGTCATCATACCAACGTATAACGAAAAGGAGAATATTGAGAAAATGATCCGCAAGGTGCTCTCATTGCCCGGCGAGTTTCATATGCTCATAGTAGACGATGGTTCTCCCGATGGTACGGGCGCTATAGTGAAGAAGCTGCAGCAGGAATTTCCCGACAGGCTGAACATACTGGAACGTGCCGGAAAATCGGGCCTGGGAAGGGCGTATATAGCGGGTTTTAAATGGGCGCTGGAGCGTGGATATGACCACATCTTCGAAATGGATGCTGACTTCTCTCACGATCCTGACGACCTGATACGCCTGTATGATGCCTGTACGAAAGGTGCAGACATGGTAGTGGGATCGCGCTATACAAAAGGTGGCAAGGTGGTGAACTGGCCCTGGGACAGGATATTCATATCGAAGGGTGGGGCGCTGTACACCAAAATGATAACCTGGATGCCGGTGAACGACCCTACCGCGGGCTTTGTATGCTACAGCGCCAAGGTGCTGAGCACTATACCGCTGGATGAGGTACATTTTGTAGGGTACGCCTTCCAGATAGAGATGAAATACCGTGCATGGAAACTGGGCTTCAAGATAAAGGAAGTGCCCATTACCTTTAAGGACCGCAGGGAGGGAGTTTCCAAGATGTCTGGCAATATCATAAAAGAGGCCATGTACGGTGTGTGGAAGATGCGCCGCTTCTGACCTCTCCCCGGCACTCTCCGAAGGAGAGGCAGGTGTTCCGTTCAGACCCATAGAAGTACATAATGTAGCACATTTTGATGCTGAAATGGCATAATTTTGCGCCGCGAAGAGCTTCGCATTCTTTCTCCCTGGCGCAATGCAGCACAGAGCCGACGTACTGGTCTACAAATTCAGCCCCCTTATAGTTATAGTGGCAGCGGTGGTGTATAACCTTTCGCTGGATGCGCTGCTGGATATCGGCTATAGCTCGTCGTCGGTACTGGTGTACCGGGGTATGCTGAGCATGGCCATCACCGTACTGTTCGCACTCAATAGCGGCCAATCTGTAATGCCGAAGAAGCTGCACCTGCAATTGCTGCGCCTTACCAATTCGGGTGTGGGGCTGCTGCTGGCTTTCGAGGCATATAAGGGGCTCACTGCATCTACGGTGGCCATGGTATCGAGGCTGGATATACCCATAGCAGTAATGATAGGCTTTATGGCCGGCAAGCGCAAGCGCGACTTCAAGGTAGGGCTATCGGTATTCGCCATATGCCTGGTACTATCGATACTGTTCTTTTCTAGCACCATCAATGAGGACCCCGTGGCGCTGGGACTGTCTATCATAGCCGTAGTGCAGATATCTATCAGCTACCTGCTCATAAAGCGCTCTACCAGGGACGAGAACAATTTTTCTATAGTGAACACCACCAACATAGGCTGCCTGCTGGTAGGCGGCATCAGTGGCCTGCTGCGGGGCAATATAGGCTGGTTCCACATAGAGCATCTGTGGATACTGGCGCTGGCATCGCTGAGCCAGTTCGCGCTCAACTATACATCCTCTGTAGTATATCGGCGCAGAGAGGTAGAGCGCGCGCAGCGGCCCTACCTGATAGGCTCACTGGTGGTGATGGTGATAGAGCAGGTGATAACATGGCATTTCTTTGCACCGCTGCATATAGCCTATATACTGGCCGTGATAGGCGTTATCTACATCATTACCCTGAGGCAGATGCCGGGCCATAGACAGGCAGCATGGGTAAAGAGCAAACTGAGCCGTGGCGTACCCGAAGAGGAAGAAGATGTGGACATAGTACGCTCGGTGGACTAGGGTACAAATAATATGTAGTATCCTGGTAAATTTTATACTTTTAATTCTCAATTTAATATCCACCTTATGAAAAAACTAACACTCGCAGCCCTCTCCTGCCTGGCACTGAGCGCTACCGCGCAGACCACCGAAAAAAAGCCCAAAAATGAAGTGACAGCTTATGCAAAAATAGGCATAGGGTATGGCTTCGTATCGTCGGGTATAGTGAGTACCTATAACGGCAGCGAAAGGGTAACACCTACCATGCGCACAATAGACATGAAGCCGGCATCGTTCACCGCAGGGCAGAGCGCAGAGATAAGTGTGGGCGCGCTTTTCGGGCGCCATGTGGGCGCAGAGCTGCGCGCATATATAGTAACAGGAACGCCTGAATATACATATGTAACAGAGGGGTTCGTTTCTTCTGGCGGCATTACCATGTATGACAAGGAGACCGTAACTACACGGGCAAGGACCCCAATGGTACTGATGCCATCGATGGTGGTGCAGAGCGGCGGGGAGAAGGTGAACATCTACAGCCGTTTCGGGCTGGCCATACCCCTATCGAACAAGATAGACATCAAGGATGACTATGAGGTGGCGGGGAACCCATTCAGAGGGCATGCGGAATATGAAATGACGAGCAAGATGAAGCTGGGCTTTACGGGTGCAGCAGGCGTAAGCTTTAAGGCAGGTAACAAGATACGTATATGGGTAGAGGCGAATATGCTATCCCTCTCGCCTATAATGGATGAGATGGTGCTGACAAAGTATACGGTGAATGGCGTGAACGAACTGGCCAACGTATCGGCAAGAAACAAGCGGGTGAACTTCGATCTTTCGGGGCAGGAGGCCTTTCCGCTGAATGAGGATAAGCCGGCCATGAGTATAGCGGAAGCATTGCCCTACAGCAATGCGGGCCTATCGGCGGGTATCAGCATGTCTTTCTAAGGCAGTTTCCAGGGTTGAATTCAGGGATGTTCCGGGTATGTCCGTTATGTGAATATGGGCATGTGAGCGGCCGTGTGCCTGATATATGAATGGCGATAGGGCTGTAGCGAAGGAAAAATACCTTATACTTGCTACATTTGGCACACTTTTTAACGATACCGCCCCGGAAGGGATGCGGGCAATAGACTGAACATTGACAAGACCCAAAATGTCGCCGGAACAGTTCTTCGAACTGCTGCTGAAAGAGCTGGAAGTGCATACCGAGATGCAGCCTTACTACAAATTTCTGGGTAAGCGGTCGTCATGGCATTTCAGGCGCAACTATTTTCTGCAAAGGCTGCGTTATATACACAAGTACCTTGTAGAGGGCCACAGGCCGGGTATGACCATATGGGACTGTGGCTGCGGCTATGGCACTACCTGCCTGTACCTGGCCATGAACGGCATAGCCACGCATGGCACCACGCTGGAGTTTTACTATGAGACAGTGCAGAAACGCAAGGAGTACTGGGCGCAGTATGGCGATACTTCGCTGTTCACCTGCACTTATGAGAATCTCTTTGACAACAGGCCTGCGCCTGCCAGTTATGACCGCATAATAGTACAGGATACCCTGCACCACCTGGAGCCAATAAACGATGCCCTGCAGATATTCAACAACAGCCTGCGGCCGGGTGGCCAGGTGGTGTCTATAGAGGAGAACGGCAACAATATAATACAGCGCGCCAAGCTGTATAAGTACAGGGGCAATAAGCGCATCATAACCATATGGGACGAAAAGCTGCAAAAGGATATACTGATAGGCAATGAGAACATACGCAGCCTGGCAAGCTGGCAGCAACTGTTCGCTAAGAACGGTTTTGACATCAGCGATGCCAGTGTACAGTATGTGCGCTACTACCTGCCGTTCTACTACCGCCATTCTGATGCCGAAGAACTACTGCGGCAGGAGGAAAAGATACAGGCCAGTCCCGGTATGAGGCGCGAATACCTGTTCTTTGGATTGAACTTTGTGGCGGAGAAGAAGTAGGGCCTCTCCCCGGCCCTCTCCGAAGGAGAGGGATGTGTTGTGTAAGTGTATGTTACAGATCCTGCACACTGGTGAAGGTAAATGTGCTGCCATCGAAGAGGCCTTTATCGCTCAGTTTCAATGATGGTATCACCAGCAGGCCCATGAAGGAAAGCGTCATGAATGGTGCATGCAGCGGGGTGCCCAGTTCTTTTGCCAGCTTGTCTATACGCGTATATGCTGCGGCTACTTCGTAGCCATCATCTGCCGACATAAGCCCTGCCACGGGCAAAGGCATATGCTGTACCGCTGATGCCGAACGGGCCACCGATATACCGCCTTTGCTATCTACCAGTGCATTTATGGCCGCACATATGCTGTCATCATCCACGCCTGCGGCTATGATGTTGTGACAGTCGTGGGCTACTGTAGAGGCGAGGGCGCCATGCTTCAGCCCAAAATTCTTTATGAAAGCAACTGCGACAGGAGCGCCGGGTGTATAGCGGTTCACGACCACTATTTTCAGTATATCTCTTGTGGTATCGCTTACCAGGTAGCCATCCTTTATAGCAGGGTTGGTAAATAGCTGGTCGGTTATGAGCTGGCCTTCTATGGCCTCTATGACCCTGATGGGGCCGTCGTTCACAGACTTTATAGCGAGGTCGGCAGGAGTTCTTTTACCTGTATCGAAATTGTTGATGATATGGGCCTCTACCTGTGGTAGTAGCGTGCTGCCATTCTCTGCCAGGAGGGTCCCATCGATCCACGTCTGGAGTATATCGAACGAGGTGAGGTCGCGCACCACTATGAGGTCGGCAGCATCGCCGGGGCGAAGCAGCCCTACGGGTAGCCTGTAGTGCAGTACGGGGTTAATGCATGCCGCACGCAATACATCATAGATATCATATCCCTTTTGCAGGGCGCGCTTTACGGTATCGTTTATGTGGTGTGTTACCAACTCATCGGGGTGCTTGTCGTCGCTGCAGAACATCACGCGGCCGGGGTGCAGGCGCAGCAGCGGGGCAAGGGCCTCGAAGTTCTTAGCAGCACTGCCCTCGCGTATGAGGATGTGCATACCTGCCGCTATCTTATCAAGCGCCTCGTCGAGCGTAAAGCATTCATGGTCGGTAGTGATGCCTGCGGCCGCATAGGCAGCGGCCTGCTGCCCCCGAAGGCCGGGTGCATGGCCATCTATGGGTTTGCCTGCCTGTTTTGCTGCTGTTATCTTGGCCATTACCTCAGGGGCGTTGTGCAACACACCGGGATAGTTCATCATCTCTGAAAGGTACCATATATCGGGATCGGTAAGGAGCTCTGCCACCGCTTTTGCACCAAGTGTAGCACCGGCGGTCTCGAAGCCGGTAGCAGGTACGCATGAGGGGGCGCCAAAGAAGAATTTGAACGGGCTTTGCCTGGCATTATCTATCATGTAGCGCACCCCTGCGGAGCCGCATACATTGGCTATCTCGTGCGGATCGGACACTGTGGCTACCGTGCCATGTATCACTGCCAGCCGGGCGAACGCAGTGGGCACCAGCATAGAGCTTTCTATGTGTATGTGCGCATCTACAAAGCCGGGCATGATGTAGTGCGCAGGGGCTTCGCTTACCTCGGTGATGGATGCGATGCGGCCATTGTCTATAGCTATCGCGGCAGGGTATATGCGCCGTGCATGGAGGTCTACAAGCTGTCCGGTGATGGTCATGGTGCGGTGTACCTTTAGTTCAGTGTTTCAAAGCCCTCGCGGCTCATCTGTATCTTCATATGTATCAGGTTGGCCATGAGCGAGGCCTTGTTCTTGGCCATATCGGCATATTCGCCGACGAACATTTCATCTACGGTCTCTATCCATATGGCCAGCCAGCGGTCGAAGTGTGGGCGGTCCATAGGCATCTTCTTATCTATATCGGTATGCTTGCGCACGGGGCTGCCCGCATAGCCCGGAGCGCTGAAAAGCACCATGTCCCAGAACTTGTACATGATGGGCAGATGGTGGCTCCAATCATTGCCGATGATGGTATCGAATATGGGGCCGAGGAGATCGTCCTTGCGGACCTTGCTGTAAAAGGTGTCTATAAGATGCTCTATATCAGTACGGTTCGTTATGTCGTTCATGTTCACTGTTTCTTATTCAAAGTTAATGGTTAGTTGGTAGCTTTGACCGCGAATGTGGGAAGCATACATAAAGGGCTATAAGGCATATCTGCAACTGGAGCGGTCTATGTCGGAGAACACCGTTAGCGCCTACCTGAACGACATAGGTATGCTGCACCGCCATGTGCAGGCCGAATACCCGGGGTTAGGAGTAGAGAGTGTGCAGCTGCAGCACCTGCGGTCGCTGCTGAAGGCCATAAACGAGATGGAACTGGCAGCGACCACACAGGCGCGGGTGCTGAGTGGTATCAAGTCTTTCTTTGGCTACCTGATGCTGGAAGAGGTGATACGCATAGACCCTACAGAACTGCTGGAAGCGCCCAAGCTAAGGCGGGCACTGCCACATGTAATGAGCATAGAGGAGATAGAACGCTTGTTTGCGGCCATAGACCATAGCAGGCCTGATGGCCAGCGCAACAGGGCCATGCTGGAGGTGATGTATAGTTGCGGGTTGCGTGTATCGGAGGTCATAGGGTTGCGCATATCGGACCTGAGCCTGAACCTTGGCTATATACGCGTGATAGGGAAGGGCAATAAGGAGCGCCTGGTACCTGTGGGCGATACTGCCATAAAACAAATGACACTGTATAAAGACCATATCCGCAGCCATGTGCCTGTTATTAAGAAAGGAAGCGAGGATATACTATTCCTCAACCGATTTGGAGGTAAGCTGTCGCGGGTGATGGTGTTCCTGATAATGAAGGACGTGGCTAAAAAGGCGGGTGTGAGCGAGGAGATACATCCGCATACGCTGCGGCATTCATTTGCCACGCACCTGGTAGAGGGTGGGGCGGACCTGAGGGCCGTGCAGGAGATGATGGGCCACAAGAGCATAACCACTACAGAGATATACACCCACCTGGACCGCACCTACCTGCGGCAAACACTGGAACGGTATCACCCGAGGTATAAGTAGGACCTCTCCCGGTCCTGCCTACCGGCAGGCAGGCCTTTCCGAAGGAGAGGGAGGTAGTATTTGTTATAATTCTTTCAGCATCCAGAGATCGCAGCCGAAGTGGCCGGAGTTGCCCAAAGAGCAGGTGAGGTAGCGGAATCCACATTTCTCATATAGCCCGACCGCCATCTTCAATTCTGGCATGGTCTCGAGGTATACCTGTGTGTACCCAAGCCTGCGCGCTATTGCGAAACAGTCTTCTATAAGCACCTTGCCCAGTCCTTTGCCGCGTACAGTGGGCAGTATATACAGCTTTACCAGCTCGCAGCAGCCATTAGGCAGGCCGGGAGTAGGGTAGATACCTGCACCGCCTGCTATTTGTCCATCTACCTCTAGTATATGATACTCTGCACCGGGCATGGAGAAGAGGGAGAAAAGATCGTCGGTAGTGGGGTCGTAATAGACAGTGCCGGGTTTGTTGGCGCCGAACTCTGTAAGCACGCTGCGAATGATGGTCGCGATAGCGATATTGTCGTTTTGCCTGATAGGGCGAATGGTGTATGGCTGCATTGAGGGCTATTTTACTATACGTTCGGCCTCTTTTATGTGGTATACACTATTGACCTGTGTAAGGCATGTGACCGTAAGATCGTTGATGCATACATGTGGTGGCAGGTTGATGCAGTACCACAGTATATCGGCTATATCTTCGGCCTGCAGGGGTCTTACACCCTTGTACATATTGGCGGCACGTTCCTCGTCGCCTTTGTAGCGTACCAGGGAGAACTCTGTCTCTGCCATACCGGGATTGATGGACGTGACCTTGATGCCGTACTGCAGCATATCTATGCGGGTGGCCTGCGTGAGGGCATCTACCGCGAACTTGGTAGCGCAGTACACATTGCCATTGCGGTATACGGTCTTGCCCGCAGTAGAGCCGATGTTGATGATGTGCCCACTGGCCTGCTCGCGCATCATGGGAGCTACCTGGCGGGTCATGTAGACGAGGCCTTTGATGTTGGTGTCTATCATCACTTCCCAGTCGGCCAGTTCGCCCTCATCTATGGTAGACAGCCCTGCTGCCAGCCCTGCATTGTTCACCAGCACATCTATGCGGTCTACCTGTTGTTTCAGTTCGGTTATGGCAGCGGCTACCTGTGCGCTATCCCGCACATCGAAGCACAGCGGTATGACGCGTACACCATATTTTGCTTCCAGTTCTTCCTTCAGGGCCTTTAAGCGCTCTTCGCGGCGGCCTGTTATACATACGGTATATCCTTCCTTAGCACATCGTTCTGCTATGGCCCTGCCGAAGCCGGCAGTGGCGCCTGTTATCAGTATTGTCCTGCTCATGTAGCTGTGTTGTGCCGTAAAGATACAGGATGCGCCTTTTACTTGAGATGTATCAGTGCAGTATCGTGATCTTGTGGTAGACAGGCGCTGATGTGGCCGTATATATCTTTAGCAGGTAGTTGCCATTTGTAATGTGCGCAACATCAATGTCGCCGGTAGAACCAGGGTGCTGGGTGGCTATAGTACGCCCCGTCATATCTATAAGCTCCAGCCTTGTTAGAGCGGTATTGCTGGCGATGTGCAGGGTATGGTCTGCAGGATTGGGGAAGATGGATATGATACCGGCAGATGTTGTGGCAGTGAGCGTAGGTGGGGTGTCGGAGCAGCCGTCCACATATTTTACACGCATTACCCTGGATGTATCGGGCACGCCACGAATAAGGAGGGGCGTATAATGGCCTATGCTGACAGGAACTGGCAGAAGGGTGAATAGGGTATCGCGGAAGGATATTGGGTCTTCGTAAGGTATGGTACTGCAGAGACCCGAGCCAAGACTATCTGTGGTGAATACTACTGTGGTATTCGGGCTGCGTGTTGTGGCCGCGAAAACCCATTCATTGGGGCTTTTTATGTATGGAGCGCTCATGCCGGTATACTGGATAGAGTTGCTGCTTCCGGGTGTCATGTTGCGGGCCCATTTTACATGCATGGCACTGTCGGTCAGGATGAGGGGGTACTCGTAGGTATAGGTAGATGAGTATGGTACCGTGTTGAGATATATGGGCTGGCCTACGGCCGATAGCAGCAGGTGGCCATCGGGCATGGCCCGCATAGCGGACAGGTGGCATGGCTGCTCGCTTACCTTTTGCCATTTGCATATGCCGGTAGCGCCCATCTTTATGGCGAATGTTCTATGGTCGGTGGCAGAGATACGGAAGTCTCCTGCGAACACTACATCGCCATTTGCAAAGGATGCCATGGCATTGATACGCGATACATAGGGTAGCTGGAATTCGTAGCTCCACACTATAGTATTATTGGGCCGCATCTTTACTATGGTGTAGGGGTTATGCCATGGGGGAACAGACGTGAGTAATAGATAGGCATTGCCTGAGTCGTCCGAGAACATTCTTTCTATATGCGCGTAGTTGACAAGATGCGGCAGTGATAGGGTGTCGGAAGATAGCAGGTGGCCCATGGTATCTATCTCGCAGAGCATGGCGGCCGTGCCCCAGCCTATGTTATCTCGCAGATGGCCGAGCAGCCTTATGCGGCCATTGACTATAGAAGTAGCATGTAGCTTTACCACTTTATCATCGTCTGAACAGAACTTACCTATCCATTTGGTGTCGCCGGTCATATCCATCCTTATCACCTCGGAGCCTTCGCATTCAAGGCCCGAGCCGAACATATCGGCGCCTGATGCCATGATAACAGAACCATCAGGCAGGCATTGGTGGGCGCCGCCATAGTACATCTTCCACTGGGGGCGAAGAAGGCTATCGGTCTTGGTGAGATATGTTTCGCCTCCCCAATCATCGATGAAAGGTGCAAAGAAGGAACTGTTGATATAGTAGCCGCCATCGGGGGTATGTACCAGCGAGCTTCCGGAGCTGTAGTTGTACGGTGTTGTGAGACTGGTGGTGCGGGTGAACATTATTCTTGAGATCTTGGTCTGCGACAGGGCAGACAATGTGCAAAGCACAAAGATGGGTAAGAGCAGATACCTCATAACTATAGGGTGTTTGTACAATATAAGACGTAGCAATACAGGCATTGCTTGGGTGCAGGAGAAAAAATATCAGGCAGCTACTTTTTTGAAAACTTCAAGGTCTGCCTGGGCCTGATGTACCTTAATGTAAAGTATGTCCAGTTGCTTCTCGAGTGCGGACATACGGTTGTTGATGTTCAGCTTCAGGAAGTTGAGCGACTGGTATTCGGTACGGATCCTTTGTTCCAGTTTTTGCTTCAGGGTGTTCACCTCATCGGCTGCTGTTTGCCGTGCGATACCCAGCCTATAGTTATCGGGTATGTACACAAAGCCTGTGGCCATTTGCCTGCGCCAGTCCAGCATTTTTTGTACATATGCGGGACCTATGCCGGGTACTTTGGTAGTGGCCAGCAGGGAGATGTGTGATGCGTTGCGTATACCGGAGCTATAGAGGGCACGCTTGCGCTCGGGACCTATGGAGGGTATGCTGTGCGACTCAATATCGAACCGGCGCAGGTAGTCGTCCAGTTGTTCGTTGTAGAGCTGTTCTTCGTGTAGCTTGGTACGCCGCATCAGCTCATCGGGCAGCCGCCTGAACTGGTGAATGAGCTGTTCCAATGTGTCCAACCCCTTGTTATAGGCTACCATGTCGGCAGGTTGCTCGTAGTCGCGTATCGTGTTGCGCAACCTAGCGGTAAGGTCCGCATGGTTGCGGGCCATTGTCTTTTGTTGCTGTGCCAATGTGTTCACCCATCCCGACCGTGTGTACACATAGAACGCAATGAGCAGGAATGTGACCGTGATGGCAGGATGAAGGAAACCCATAACAAGACCTGTGACCGCGATACCTATGCTTACCCATATCCGCAGCTTTTTTGCGCGGAGCACCTGGGGCGGCAGTGGCGCCGGGGTGATCTTTGGCATTGGGCCTTTGAACACCCATTTTCTTAGCTCGGGCCGCTGGGGCTTGAAGCCGTTTATGAAATGCTCTATGTTGCCCAGCGCAGCATTGGCCTGTACATAGCTATCGTCGAGGAAGTACATGATGCCCATTTCCTTGCGGAAGGCGCACCAGGGGCACTCCTGCAGGGCGGCAGGGTAGCTGTGCAGCTTCGATACGCCACAGGTGGTCATATCGACAAGCAGGGCAGCAAGGGCTTTTACCCAGTCGGCGGCAGTAGGCCGTTCTTCGGCCTCGAACGCATGGTGAAAGAGGTCTGAGACATCTTGTGGCAAAGCCGTGATGGCAAAGCTGGCGGGCGGGGGCGTGAGTTTCTTTTTGGTGTTGGTGAGCGAATAGGCGAACTGTCCCTGCCTGATGGCTGTTTCCTCGTCTATATCTCCGGCCGTTCTGTTCTTGCCTGCAAAGGGGTGCCTGCCCAGGAAGAGCAACTGGAAGATGAGCACCGCCATAGAGAAGTTGTCGGTATGGGGTGTGCGTACTACATTCTCGAAGGTCTTTTTCCTTAGCAGCTCGGGTGGGGTATAGCGGGGTATACCTACCTCGCAGAAGTAGTACCTGTGCGGCCCTTTTACCTGGAAGGAATCGCAGTCTATAAAGGCTACCATGCCCGATGCGCTCACCAGTATATTGCCCTCGTTAACATCGCCCACTACAAGGCCTGCCTCATGCAGCTTGTGGAAGGCAGTGGCAACATTGCGCGCCACATGCACCAGGAAGTTGTAGCCCTTGTCGGGGAACATCTTTTTTCTGTCCATAGGGCTGAAAACGTGGTGGAGCGGTATATAGCCTGTGAGCTTCTTCATTACGAAGCCACAAACAGCGTCTGTATCGTTGTGTACTATATCTACAGGCCATGCGGCATAGGCCTCTATGGCAGGTGTGCGCATAGATACCATCAGCTCCAGTTTGGCTATACGGTCGGGAGATGGAGGCTCGTTGTAATGTTTCAGTACCAGCCCATGATGGCTTTGCAATTCGTACACGCTGCCCTCGCCGCCCTTGCCCAGCTCGCGGGTGGTCACATACTGTTCGTTATTGCGTCCGTGCCATATCATGCCGGTAGCCTTGTGGCCATAAAAAGGGTCTTATCATCGTCGGTGCGTTCGTTGATGCGCGGGCTGTCCAGGTACTCGGCCAGCTTGTGGTCGAGCACAGCTATCTTATCGGAATTGTCGGCCTGCCGCAGGTAGCGGAACAGGTCTTTGAAGAAGGGCTGGTGTACCGAACTGGCCTCCATATTGAGCGCCAGCAATTGCAGGCCATCGGTAAACAGGGCTATCTCGTTCACCGGGGTATCGGTGACCATTACATGCAGGTCGCCCAGGCTGCTGTTGTCGGTAATGAAGTAAGTAGTATTGTGATATTCGCCGGTCTGCGGCCACCATACTATGTTGTACCCGTCATTGCCATCATCGCGCACTATGGCGCCATCGCCTATCTGCATGAATGCCGATCTGTCCGGAGTGAGTATACATGCAGCTATGGTGCAGGAGTATTCGCTAATGGGTAGCTCATTTGCGGCTGCTTCCTCTGCCAGGCCATGGTATATATCCTCTGCCAATGCATAGATGTGCGCTTCGGTAAGCTCTTCGCCATGCGCTATAAAGTGCTGTATGTACTCCATTGCTTTCGTGACCGTGAACGCGGAAGCAATGGCCGCATGCGTGGCAGAGCCTGCACCATCGCTGATGCAGCATGCAAGCACATCGTAGCCATGAGGGTGAGAAAATACCTCGTAACGTACGGCATCTTCGCAGCCCTTAGCTGCGGCAATGTGCGATGTGCCTGCGACACTCTGCCCTATGGCTTTCCATGTCATAGCTCGCTCCAGCCGCTTGGGGGTAAAAGATTGATGGCATTGCCCGGCTCTTTGGCCGATACCATTTTCATAGATGCCGACAGCCATATGAAGAACTCGCGGAACATGAGGCCTTTCAGCTTCAGCGGGGCGCGTACCGATATCTGTTTCAGTATATCCATATTGGCATCTTCCACGCCTATGGCAAAGAAGGCGAACGACTTATTGGCCTCGCCTTTTTGCACCATTTGTGCTGCAGCGGCCCATTCATCAGTGGGTGCGCCATCGGTAATGAGGATGATCCAAGGCTTGTAGTAAGCTATGCCGCTCTCCTTATATTCCTTCTTGCGCTTTGTGATAAGCTCTATACCCGTAGCTATTGCCTCGCCCATGGGTGTGTCGCCGGTAGTCTCCAGCTCGCGCGGGTGAAAATTGGGCACCGTATGGAAGTCCGTTTCTATGGTAACGGGGCCGAAGGTGACAACGGCCACCTCTACACGTTTGGTAGCAATGGGGTCGGCCAGCAGCTCCTGGCGGAAGGTGCGCACGCCCTCATTGAGCTGCATGATGGGCATGCCGCCCATAGAGCCTGAAGTATCGAGCAGGAGTACGCAGGGGCAGCGCGGTTCGGGATTGTCCGCGAAGTTGTCGCTGCCGAAAGGTATCTGTTCGAATGAGATGTATTCGTCCATACCCAAAGGTAAGTTTTAGTGAAATATCATTGAGCGTATGCTGCCTGTATTATGAACCGGGGCTTGTGATGTACCGGGAAATTGCAGGAATTGGCAATGAAGCACTTGTGATGCGCCTGCTCGTGCAGGCTTTCTGCAAGGGCCTGCTTGCTGCCATCGGTAATGGTGATAATAGGGTGCAGGGTCACCTCTGTGAAGCGGCCTTTCTCATCGCCATGCTCTTCTACCATAGTGCCCTCGGGATGATCGACATAGCTGGTGATGACGATGCCCGCATCGGCGCAGAGGTGCAGGTACCACAGCATGTGGCAGGAAGAGAGCGCATAGACCAGCATATCCTCGGGATTGTACTTGGTAGGGTCGCCACGGAATGCCGGGTCGGAGGAGCATGGCAACGGTTCTTTGCCATCGGCCACCAGGGTGTGGCTGCGCTCATAGGCGCGGGCATTGCTGGTGCCGGTACCATTGTTGCCCGTCCATTCTACAGTGAGCTTGTAGTGGTGTGTTCCGTTCATTATATAGTGCTTTATATGGTATCCAATGTCTCTTTTGTAAGCGGGCCACCGGCATCGCCTGTATTGAGGGTAGTGGCAGGTTCGAACAGCATTACCGATACTTCCTGCTCTGCCACCGGCCTGTGCTCTATACCGCGTGGCACTACCAGCATATCGCCCTTATCCAAATGTACTATTCTATCGCGGAAATGCATATTGAAGGCGCCATCGAGCACATAGAAGAGCTCGTCCTCGTGGTCGTGGCGGTGCCAGACGAACTCGCCCTTGAATTTTACCAGCTTTACATGCTGGCCATTGAGCGTGGCAACGATGCGCGGGTTCCAGTGGTCGGAGAAGAGGGATAGCTTTTCTGAGATGTTCAGTTTTTCCATAGCAGATCTAATGACCGAAGGCCGCGACAAGCGGCCTTCGGAATGTGAATGAATAAGGCGACAGCATCAGCGCAGCAGGGTCACATTGCCCGCCTTGTTGAATGTTTTGCCATTTTTGGTAACGGCTATGATCTCGTATACATATACGCCCACGGGTTGTGGTACACCTTTGTAGGTACCATCCCAGCCGGCATCTATATCCTTGCCATCGTACACTACTACACCCCACCTGTCGTATATGCGGAAGCTCTGCAACTGTGCAATGCCGCGTTTTACAACCTTGAAGGTACCATTGGCGCCACCGGGTGCAAAGGCATTAGGCATATTCAGTGAGGCGTCCTCGGCTATGTTCACGTTTATGGAGTCTTTGGTGCGGCAACCCCATTCTGTAACGCCGGTAAGCACATATTTGGTGCTGATGACGGGCGATGCAGTAGGGTTGGGTATGTACTTGCCTGACAGGCCACCTGAGGGTGTCCATGAGAAGATGGTACAGTTGGTCTGCGGCTGTATCTGGTATGTCTCGCCGGGGAATAGTGTCACCGAGTCTTCGAGAAATACTACGGCAGATGGTTTGACCTCTACCTTGATGATACCGGTATCGGTGCAGCCATACATATTGCTGGTGACAACAGTATAGTCCACATCGGTCTCGGGATATGCCACTACTTCTGCGCCTACGGTATCGTTCAGGTACATATAGGGTGTCCAGTGATAGTAGGCAATGGCATCAGCGTTGGTAGCGGTCATTACCAGCGAGTCGTGCGGGCATACCGTTGCACCCTTGCTCACACTTACCACAGGTTTGGGGTTCACCACCACGCGTATAGAATCTATGGCGCTGGGGCAGTCGGCCACGGTCTGGTTCACGAAGTAGAACGAGTAACCAACCACATCGGTCTGCGGCTTGGGCGGAGTTGGAGATCCTACACCACCCGGAGCGGAAGAAGAGAACCACAGCACATTGTTACCCCATGCCTGCAGGTAGGGGGCATCGTAGTACTGGCAGTAGGTGAGCCATTTGATCCAGGGTGGGAGTGGAGTGGGGTTCACTATCACATTGTGGCTTACGGTATTGCTACAGCCATTTACAAAAACGGTGGCTATATATGTACCGGCATGCTCTGTGAGCACAGGCGTACGGAACGGATCTTGCGCGCCCGATGAGAAGGTGTATGGGCCTGTCCATGAGAATATAGCGCCGGGATCGCTGATGGCGTGCAGTTGCAACGTATCGCCCGCGCCGGAACATACCGGCGAGTTGCTGGTAACAGTGAGCGGCGGAGTAGGCGTTACAGATGCATTCAATACGGCAGATACCGAGCAGCTACCCACAGATACTACCAGCGTATATATGCCTGTAGCGGCAGGTGTAGCAGGTAATATGAAGGGGTTTGGCAGGGTAGAGGTGAACGAGTTGGGGCCGGTCCACGAATAGGTAGCGCCCGATGTGGAGCTGAGCGCAAGGAATGTAAGCGTATCGCCCTGGCATATGCTGGGGCCGGGAGGGCCCGGGCTGTTGGTTTCGAATACTATGAGTGATGGCGTAGTATCTACTACCACATTTATGGTGGTAACGGCAGATATGCAGCCATTCAGTGTCACTACCACTGAGTACACACCCGAATTGGCTGTGATGGCAGGGCTTATGGATGGGCTCTGCAATGTAGAAGTAAAACTATATGGGCCCGTCCAGCTGAAGGTAGAGCCCGTGACACCTGTGGAGGTAAGATTGAGCGTATTACCTGAGCATACGGGCGAGTTGCTGCCGAGCACAGGTGTGGGCGTAGGCCGTATCTCTACCACGGTAGTGTTCCTGCTGCTGCAGCTACCCAGCGTGACGGTGACCGTATAAGTGCCACTGGCAGCAACGGCAGGGTTGATGACCACAGGGTTCTGCACGGTAGATGAGAACGATAATGGCCCCGACCAGCTATAGGTGACGCCTGATGTGGCGCTGGATGATGTAAGGAAGAGGGTGTCGTTATCGCAGACGGGGGTATTGCTGCCAACGGTAGGTACTACGGGGGTAGAATCTACCGTCACGCTTACGGTATTGCTATCGGTACAGCCGCGGAACGTGGCTATGACCGTATACACACCCGAGTAGGATGTGAGCGCCGAGGGTCGTGTAGGATCGGACAGAACGGAGGCGAACCCGCCGGGGCCTTTCCATACCCATGTCTCGCCTACAGAGTCGGGGTTGGAGTACAGGTTCAGGGTGAGGCCCGAGCATATAGGTGCATTCGTAGTGGCATTGATGACCGGCTTGGGCGTGAAGAGCACATGCGTGCGCACGGTATCACGATCGGTACCAATGGTCCTTATCACATAGTACCAGCCGGTATCGGTCATGGCTATGTTGGGTATTTTTATATACTGGTCAGTACCCCTGAGCGGGCCGGTGATACCGGGACCATACCAGCGGTAGGTAGCATCTGTAGAATCGCCATGGGCGAAGAGCCTCAGCGTGTCGCCTACACATATCCTGTTATTGTCGGGGCTATTGCTGGTGGCATTGAAGCATGGCAGTATAGTGAGGTAGAGCACCCTGTTGGCACATGAGAACATGCCCGTAGCGCTATCGGTACCGGTGATGGTATAAGTAGTGGGGGCTGTAATGGTAGTGAGGTCGATAGTATTATTGAGACCTGTGGCCGATGACAGGCCTGTAGTGGGCGCCCAGTTCCATTTGCTCCAGCTCCAGTTCTTTACGCCGCCATATTTCACATACACGGGTATGCTGGTGACACCCGGATGTTCGCACATGGCAAAGGTATCATAAGTAGGGGCCGGTGCAGGGCCTGATGGCGTTGCTGCCACACAATTCACCACCAGTTGCGGCTCTCTGAACACGCTATCTATGGCCAGAGAGTCCTTGGTGATGTAGGCATAACATATCATGGTGCTATCGCCGGGGGCAAGGTTGCCCAGCTTGTATACAAGACCAATGGCTATATCCTGGTTGATACTTTTCTGGCCGGGCGAGTAATAGGTGGTTCCCAGTCCGGAACCCCCGGAATATATAAGGTCAAGGTTATTGCCCACGCCGGCAGGTGGCGGCCACGACTGGTATATGAGACACTTAGCACGGCAATCTTTGGTGGCAAGCGCCAGGTAGGCATTGTGGTGCAGAGAGAAACCGTAGGAGCCCACAAGCACCCTATGGTCCATATCGTCCTGGTATGTTACGGAATTTACGGTACTGTATGAGCCTGAATAAGTAACATCATTATCGGGATCGCAGGTGCGGTGATAATAAAGGTCTGTGATGGGTGTAGCGCCCGCATTGGAGAATACGGTGGTGACATATACCCACGATGCATTGGTATCTATAGTGGTGGTCTGGCGGATCCGCAGCCCACCGCCGCCGGCCGTCATGCTGCCTTGCCATACACCAGATACCGAGGCCGGATCGGGCGGAACACCGCAGGTAGAGGACGAGGGCGTATATGAGTAAGAAACATTACTGCCCGTAAGGCCGCCGGGGCCTGCAAAGGAGGCGGGACCACTGGAATAGAACGCATCGCTTCTATCGCCGGCCACCTGTACCGACCACCCCTCGAAGGGTGTGCCGGGAAATATATAGTCGCCAAAAAAACCGGGAGTACCGGTAGCCCATCCGTCGTGGCCATAGTCGTATACGATGGCTATATTGCTACCGGGGCCAAAGGTGCCCAGGGGATGGTAGGTGGCAGGTACAGGGCCCGCTCCCCAAGATCCGTTCTGCGCCACGCCTACCTCTACGAACGCCCCCTGCAAAAATACACTGGGGGCTATCAGCTGGGCTTTGCAAAGTGTGCTAAGCGCCAGGGAACAACCAAGAACAGGTAAAATAAATTTCAATTTCATTGGCTTGGGTTGTAAATATTTACTATCAGTTGTTTTCAGTGGGTCATAACAGGCATGCACAGCATATAGAATATGCCGTGCCGCTTGGTATAAAAATAGTGATAATTATTAACATTCTATGGAAGAAAAAACAGATCTCAAAGAACCTTTCTGTACATAAAGACCACCTTTTCGGGCAAAATGATAGGCCGCAAACCCTCTTTTTATAACATAAAATAAATAAAGCAGTGTACATGCCTGCCTTTGAGTGTGTATATGCCAATTTGTAACATGAAAAAGGCCCTCTGGAAAGAGAGCTTTTTTAAAGGAAAAATTATTTGAAGGGCTATCGCAATAATGTCACATTGCCCGTTTTGTTGAAGACACTGCCATTGGCGGTCACTGCGCTCACTTCGTATATATATACGCCTATCGGCTGCGGTACACCCTTATAGGTACCGTCCCAGCCTGCATCTATATCCTTGCCCTCGTACACTACCACACCCCAGCGGTCGTATACCTTGAAGCTTACCAGCCTGGCATTGCCACGCCTGATGGGTTTGAAGATACCATTAACACTGCCCGGGGCGAAAGCATTAGGCACACCTATCACGGCATCGCTGGCTATGTTCACATTTATAGAGTCCTTTGTGCGGCAACCCCATTCGGTAACACCTGTGAGCACATACTTGGTGCTGATGACAGGGCTGGCAGTGGGGTTGGAAATGTACTTGCCTGAGAGGCCGCCTGCGGGTGTCCATGAGAATATGGTACAGTTGGTCTGCGGGTCTATCTGGTAGCTTTCGCCGGGGTAGAGGGTCACAGAGTCCTGCAGGTGTATCACTGCGCCGGGCCTTACATGTACCATTACGGTAGAGGTATCGGTACAGTTGTACATATTACTTGTTACCACCGTATATTCCATGTCGGTCTCGGGATAAGCCTTCACTTGCGGGCCTGTTGCAGCGTTCAGGTACATATCGGGATACCATTTGTAATAGGCAACGGCATCGGGGTTGGTAGCTATCATCTGCACAGAATCGCGTGGGCAAACGGTGGTGTCCATTGGCGTAACTGTGACAGATGGCTTGGGATCTATGGTCACCCTTATAGAATCTATGATACTGGGGCAGCCCGCCAATACCTGGTTGACATAGTAGAAAGAATAACCAACTACATCGGTCTGTGGTTTGGGCGGTACAGGAGAGCCTATGCTGCCCGGCGTGGATGATGTATACCACAGTATAGTGCTGCCGGGGTTGCCATTGGCCTGCAGGTTGGGGGCATCATAGTGCTGGCAGTAGGTGAGCCATTTTATCCATGGTGCGTTGGGTGTGGGGTACACTACTACTATATGGCTCGTAGCATTGGTGCAGCCATTGTACAGCACATTCACATGGTATTCGCCGCCATACTCTGCTATCACAGGAAGGCGTACCGGGTCTTGTGCGCTTGATGCGAATACATAAGGGCCTGTCCAGTTGAAGACCGTACCTGTAGCGCCTGTAGCATGCAGTTCCAGTGTATCGCCGGTACATACGGGCGAGTTGCTGGTGATAGTAACAAGCGGCCTGGGGGTGATGGCAACTGCTATGATAGCATTGGAAGAGCATGCACCCAGTGTAGCAGTAACGGTATAGAAACCATCGGCGGCCAGTGTAACGGGATGGATATATGTGCTCGGCGTAGTTGCCGTAAAGGAGTTAGGACCGGCCCAGCCCCAGGTGATACCTGCGGTAGCGGTAACAGCCGAAAGGTACAGGGTATCGCCCTCGCAAACGGGGCTATTGCTGAATGCGCTGGGTGTAACAGGTGTACTGTCTATAGTAACCACCAGCATAGCGCTGTCGCCGGTGCAACCGCCTACCGTTTGTGTAACATAGTAGGTGGTAGTACCCGTAACTGCCGTAGATGGTGTAGGTGCGGTAGAAGAGCCCGGTGTAGGGCCGGGGCCATACCATGTGAGCCCTGTGCCGCCTGCGATGAGTGGTGGCGCCAGTGTGCCCTGGCAATGTGTGATGGGCGATACCGCGGGCGCCGGTGGCTCTGCAGTAATGGTGATGTGCAGGTGTAGCCTGTCGCTTTCGCAGCCGAACACATCTGTTTGGCTCACATAATAGTCGTAGGTGCCTGCGGTGCTTGTGTTGATGGTGGGCGCTATAAGCGTACCCAGGCCGCCTGTAGCCACGGTGTACCAGCGCACATTGGTACCTGTAGTGGTAAAGGGCACAAAAGCCTCGTACTGGCAATAGGTAAGCTGGCCTGTGACCATCACAGGCGTGGGTGGAGTGGAATGTACAAATACTTCTATCGAGTCGCGATAGCTTTCGCAGCCCAGTAGCGTTTGCGAAGCATAGTGCTTATATGTGCCCGGGGTGGCCGTAGGTACCGTAGGCGCTGTAGAAGAGCCTGTGCCGCCTGTAGTAGTGGTGTACCACAGTATGCTGCTGCCGGTAACGGTAAATGGTACAAAGGTCTCGTTCTGGCAATAGGCGGTATCGCCTGTAATGGTGGGCGGCACAGGGCGCGGGTTCACCACAACAGTAATGGAATCGGGAGGGCTGATACAGGTACCGGCCGTCTGGCGTACATAGTATTTGTATGTACCGGGCACAGTAGTGCTGGGGGTAGGTGCGCCGGGAAGTGATACCGTGATAGCTGTATCGGTAGAGAACCACCTGATAGTGGCGCCTGTGGCCGGGGTAGCTGTGAGGGGTGAGGCCACGGCATCCTGGCAGTAGGTGACAGGGGTGGTGATGGTAGGCGTAGGCAGCGATACCAGGGCCGTGATGTGTATGTTCTTCACGCTCTGTGTGCTGTAAGCAGCACCCGTACTGGAGCTGAAACCGAAATAGCCTGTGATGGTGAGGGGGTAGGAGCCGGTAAGGGTGGGCGTGGCACTATAGTTGAAATACACATTGACGGTACCGGTGTTGTAGGTGATCTTGCAATGGCGCCATGTACCATCGGTTATATATGTGAGCAGAGGGGCAACAGGACAGAGCAAACCTGCCGCAGACCCCTCGGTATACCCCGGTATGGTGCCGTTATAGCCCAGCAGGGTAGCAAGGGGAACATCGGCCGGGGCCACGTTGTTGTAGGTGTCCATGATCATGATGAGACCATTGGGATTGCTGGGGAGGCCTATACCGCCACCCGTAACGAAGCCGCTGGGAGGATTGCTAATATACCAGAACGCGATACCATCGGCCACGGTGGAGGCGGGAGATACCTGTATGCGGTAATCGAAATCGACGGTGAACTGGCCGCAGCCGGTAAGATTGACCGGGGTGGCATAGTATACATAGCCATTCTGGTTGGTGGTGGGGTTGGTGAGCTGTACGAAGCTATCTATCACAGTAGCGAAACCACCTATGTTCCAGCCAGTGGTAACGAGCGGGAAACCAGCAAGGTCTGCGACGAATTGCGGGAGCGCACGAGTGCTCAGCAATAGGCAAACGAGTAAGGGTAATAAGACTTTTTTCATTGGTCTGTCGTTTCTTGGGTTCTGCGTTGTGAAATATGAGTGGTATAAATTTACTTATTCTACACTTAATATATCTATATATAGACGGTTTTTTTCACCAAAATGTTGGAATAAATGGCTTATGAAGACCTTTTTATGACAAAAAAAGATAGCCCCGGACGTTCCGGGGCTATTTGCACTGTGTTT
Source organism: Nemorincola caseinilytica (assembly GCF_039540515.1). Taxonomy (NCBI): domain Bacteria; kingdom Pseudomonadati; phylum Bacteroidota; class Chitinophagia; order Chitinophagales; family Chitinophagaceae; genus Nemorincola; species Nemorincola caseinilytica. Next base: position 24,735 of record NZ_BAABFA010000018.1, read on the forward strand.
TATTAAATATTAGTTGATAGCTTCACATGTCGATAACTATCATGCTTCCGACTTTATCATCTTCTGGAACTTCTTACGGTCCTCTTCATCCAGCATTATCTTACGGAGGCGTATGTTCTGCGGGGTCACCTCTATGCATTCGTCCTGCTGAATGTATTCCATACATTCTTCAAGCGTCATCTGTATCTTGGGTACTATGCGTACAGAGTCGTCGCTACCGCTGGCGCGCATGTTGGTAAGTTTTTTACCTTCTGTCACGTTCACTACCAGGTCTCCCGGTTTGATGTGCTCACCTATTACCTGGCCGGCATACAGCTCCTGACCCGGATCGATGAAGAACGCACCACGGTCCTGTAGCTTGTCTATAGAGTATGCTGTAGATGTGCCTGCCTGCTTGGCCAGGAGCACGCCATTGTTGCGGCCGGGTATCTGGCCCTTCCATGCCTTGTACTCGCTGAAGCGGTGTGCCATAACGGCCTCACCTGTAGTAGCGGTAAGCATCTGCGAACGCAGGCCTATAAGGCCACGCGATGGTATATCGAACTCGAGGTGCTGCATTTCGCCCTTGGTCTCCATGATCATCATTTCGCCCTTGCGCTGCGTTACCAGGTCTATGACCTTGCCGCTGAACTCGGCCGGTACGTCTACCACCAGTATCTCATACGGCTCGCATTTTTTGCCGTCTATCTCTTTTACTATCACCTGTGGCTGGCCTACGGTGAGCTCGTAGCCTTCGCGGCGCATGGTCTCTACCAGTACGCTGAGGTGCAGGATACCACGGCCGTAAACGAGGAATTTATCGGCATCGTCGGTCTCCAGTACGCGCAGGGCCAGGTTCTTCTCCAGTTCCTTCATAAGCCTGTCGCGTATGTGGCGGCTGGTAACGAACTTGCCCTCCTTACCGAAGAACGGTGAGTTATTGATAGAGAACTGCATGTTCATTGTAGGCTCGTCTATGGGTATCACAGGCACTGCCTCGGGGTTCTCGGCATCGGCTATTGTCTCACCTATCTGGAAGCCCTCTATACCTACCACAGCGCATATATCGCCGCATTGTACTTCCTGTACACGCTTCTTGCCCATGTCTACGAACACATACAGTTCCTTCACACGGCTGCGCTGCATGGTGCCATCGGCCTTGCACAGCATTACCGCCTGACCTTCTTTCAGTGTACCGCGCGTTACCTTGCCTATGGCTATACGGCCAAGGAAAGATGAATAGTCGAGCGAGGTGACCTGCATCTGTACAGGGCCTTCTACTACTTTTGGAGCCGGTACTTTTTCCAGTATGGTATCGAGCAGTACAGTGATGTCCTGTGTGGGGGTGAGTGATGTATTGAACCAACCTTGCTTTGAAGAACCGTAAACGGTGGGGAAGTTGAGCTGCTCTTCGGTAGCATCGAGCTGGAAGAACAGTTCGAAAACCGCATCATGCACTTCCTCGGGGCGGCAGTTTGGCTTATCTACTTTATTGATGATAACTATTGGGTGCAGGTTCAGGTTCAGCGCCTTCTGCAGCACGAAGCGTGTCTGCGGCATAGGACCTTCGAACGCATCTACCAGCAGCAGTACACCATCGGCCATTTTCAGTACGCGCTCCACCTCGCCACCGAAGTCGGCGTGGCCCGGAGTGTCTATCACGTTTATCTTCACGCCCTTGTAGGTCACAGAGACGTTCTTGGCCAGGATGGTGATGCCGCGCTCACGTTCCAGGTCGTTGCTGTCCATTATCAGTTCTCCTGTCTCCTGGTTGTCGCGGAAGACGTTGGTAGAATGCAATATCTTGTCTACCAGCGTGGTCTTACCGTGGTCAACGTGCGCAATGATGGCAATGTTACGAATATCCATATCGATCTTTTATTCCTTTTTTTTTGTACCTAAAAAAATGCCCTTCCCGTAGTGAAAATGAGGAAGGGGGTCATTTTTCAGCGTGCAAAGGTACAGATAATACTTATTCAAAGATCATTTATGGGTTAAGGATGGGTAAAGTATTGTTAATGTAGTATAGACCGATAGGTGATGCTTTCCTTTTCTTTGGCTATTTTGCAGGGCTAATAACTATCTCTTGCATCTGCTTACCGACATATATCTTGCTGCATATACCGAAACCTGCGGTGCGGACATAGCCGCAACACTGGATAGTATCTCGGCCATTGATGATACGGTGCACAATTTTACCTTCTATACATCGGTAGCGGTCATATCGTCATCACGTATAGAGGGGGAGCAGATGGAGGTGGATAGCTATGTGAAGCACAAGGTGCAGGATATAGAATACCTGCCCGAACTGGTAGAGAAGCCCAACGACCTGTACAGGGCATATGCATTCGCAAGAAAGGCTCCCCTGGATGAAGAACATTTTCTGCAGGCGCATAAGCTGATAACAGAACATTTGCTGCCCGAAAAATGGCGTGGCGTATACAGGAAGAACGAAATGCTGGTGCTGGAGCATGGTAGTGGCAGGGTACAGTTCGAAGCCGCACCGGCCGCTATAGTAGCTGTGGAAATGCAAAAGCTGTGGGAAGATATAGATGAGCTTCTTGCCAGAGAATTGCCGATGAATGAAGTATTCTATTATGCGGCGTTCATACATATGATGTTCGTGTGTATACACCCTTTCAATGATGGTAACGGCCGGGCGGCTCGCCTTTTAGAGAAATGGTTCGTGGTGCAGCATATAGGTAACAAAGCATGGTATATACGCTCTGAAAAATATTATTATGATCATGTGAACGAATACTACCGTAACCTGAACAGGGTAGGAATGTTCTATGATGCACTGGATCTGAAGGACGCACAGCCATTTCTGCAGATGTTACCTTTGGCTTTGCGATGGAACAGATGATATCCGCATTGCTTTTGCTTATAATGCGGCACATGGGATTTGGATAGCCTTGCCAATGGGCGTAAATTTGCATAAATACATCAGTTAGAAAATGGAAGTAGCAGTAAGCACAGAAGTGCCGGTAAAACTGACCGCTAACGCAGTGGCAGAGGTAAAACGCCTGATGAACGAGCCGGGTTTTGAAGCAGGCCAGCACCTGCGTATAGGTGTGAAGGGCGGTGGCTGCTCTGGCCTGAGCTATGTGCTGGGTTTCGACAGGATGGAAGCCGATGATAAGGAATACGAAATAGAGGGTATACCCGTAGTAATGAAAGATGCCCATGGCATATACCTCCTTGGTATGCAGGTAGACTATTCTGACGGCCTGAACGCACGCGGCTTCGTATTCAATAACCCCAATGCGAGCAGTTCCTGCGGTTGCGGCAGCTCATTTGCCGTATAAAGCCATACCTGCACATTTATGGAGCTAAGACCATTCACCCTGGAAGAGGCGGAAGAGATATGCGAGGACTTCGAAGACCTGAAGGATACCGAATTCGCACTGGAAGGGAGGCCCTATATGGTAGAAGATGTAGTGGTATGCCCCTTTGAGACAACGGAGAAGGAGGCTTTTTTTGCTGCGTATGAGAATGGTGAACGGAATGTGATATCCTCAGCCGATACTGACGCTCCCCTATATGATGTGATATTGATAGTAAGCGACCTGGATGCCAATGACGGTCTTTCCTTCATGAGCGTAAGGCAATATGTGGCCGGCAAGGGGGTGATCTATAATTTCCCGGTAGAATGAACCGGGCCGGAAGTGGTCTCAATTCATTTATAATACTTCTTTTTCCTTCCGCTGCTCTACAGCAGTATAGAGCTTGTAATACTCGCCACGGGCAGCAATGAGGGCTTCGTGGTCGCCACGCTCTATGACGGTCCCTTTGTCCATCACCAGTATCTCATCGGCCTTGCGAATGGTAGATAGCCTGTGGGCTATGACTATAGATGTACGGCCCTTGATGAGGGTATCTATGGCGTGCTGTATCAGTTGCTCGGTCTCGCTGTCTACCGATGAGGTGGCCTCGTCCAGCACCAGTATGGCAGGGTCGTACAGCAGGGCACGGGCAAAGGACAGCAACTGCCGCTGGCCCTGCGAGAGTGTACCGCCACGCTCCATGACCTCGAAATCGTAGCCACCCGGCAGGCGCATAATGAAGTCGTGAATGCCCAGCATACGGCATACGGCCTCTACTTTCTCGCGGGGGATGGACTTATTGCGCAGAGTTATATTATCGGCCACAGAACCCGAGAACAGGAACACATCCTGCAGCACTATGCCTATGCGCTGGCGAAGGCTGTATATATCGTATTCCTTCAGGTCGCGGCCATCTATGAGTATGCGGCCGCTTTCTATCTCGTACTGGCGGTTCAGTATGCTGATGAGGGATGTTTTGCCTGCGCCCGTATGGCCCACTACGGCCATGGTCTTGCCTGCCTGCAGTCTGAAAGATACGCCCCGCAGCACAGGTACTTCGGGCTTGTAGCGGAAGTGTACGTTCTCGAACGTGATATCGCCTTTTATGGTGTCTGCTTTGGCTGCGCCATTGTCTGAAAGATATTCTTCGCTGTCCAGCACGGTAAAGACGCGCTCGGCAGCTATGATGCCCATCTGCAGCACATTGAACTTATCGGCCATCATGCGCAGTGGGCGGAAGAGGAGGTTGAGGTAGAGTACGAAAGATATGATAACACCCGTGGTGGCACCATAATGCAGGATGCGCGATGCCCCGTACCACACCAGCAGCCCCAGAGACATGGCCAGTATTATCTCTACTATAGGAAAAAAAACAGAGTAGGCGAAGATGCCCTTGATATTGGCATCGCGGTGCTCTTTGTTGATGGTGGTGAATTTGGCAAGCTCGCGGTCTTGCGCGGCAAAGGCCTGTACTATATACATGCCCGTAAGATGCTCCTGCGCAAAGGCATTGAGCGCGGCCACGGCATTGCGTACCCGCTGGAAGGACTTATTGACCGCCTCCTTGAACCACCAGGTGGCCAGTATGAGCAGGGGAAAGGTGGCCAGGCACACAAGGGTAAGCCGCCAGTCGGTGACAAGCATGACCGTAATAATGGCCAGTATGGTGAGCACATCGGCCACGATGGAAATGATACCCTCGGAGAAGATATCGTTCACAGCCTCTATGTCATTGATGGTGCGGGTAGTGAGCTGGCCTATGGGTGTGCGGTCGTAGAAGGAGACATTCTGGAAGAGTATCTTGCGGAAGACGGTATTGCGAATGTCGTTCACTACGGTCTGCCCCAGCCAGTTGGCGCGGTAGCTGAACCAGAAGCGCAGCAGGCTCTCTGCCATAAGCAGGCCCAGCTGAACAACGCTGATCCAGATAAGGCCCTTGAGCATATTTTGGCCTATGTATCTATCTACCGATACCTTGATGAGGTAGGGCCTGAGCGGTGAGAGTATAGACAGCACTATGGCCAGTATGGCTACGAGGTAGAGCGTGCGGCGGTATGGCCCGGTGAACGAGAAGATGCGGCGCAGCTGCTTCAGGTCGAATTTCTTTTTTCCGCTGTTTCCCGGTGCGGGTGTGCTCATATCGTGCTAATGGAGTTTGGGTCTGCCTGGATGTGTGGTCTGTTATTACTCTTTGGCCGCCATCAGGTATGCCTTTATGAAGTCGTCTATCTCACCGTCCATCACGGGCTGCACATTGCCTACTTCGTGGTCGGTACGGTGGTCCTTTATCATCTTGTAGGGGTGGAACACATAGCTGCGTATCTGCGATCCCCATTCTATCTTCTTCTTGGTGGCATTGGTGGCATTCAGTATCTCTTCTCGCTTGCGCATCTCTTCCTCGTACAGGCGGCTTTTCAGCATGGTGAGGGCCTTTTCGCGGTTCTCGCCCTGTGTACGCGCCTGCTGGCATTCTACTATTATACCTGTGGGTATATGTTTCAGGCGTACGGCCGTTTCTACCTTGTTCACGTTCTGTCCACCCGAGCCGCCCGAGCGGAAGAATGCCCATTCCAGGTCTGCCGGGCTCACCTGTATATCTATGGTATCATCTATAAGGGGGTATACGAATACAGATGCAAAGGATGTATGGCGGCGGGCATTAGAGTCGAAGGGGGAGATACGTACCAGCCTGTGCACACCGCTTTCGGCCTTCAGCAGTCCGTAGGCGAACTCGCCATCGAATTCCAGCGTGGCCTGTTTGATGCCTGCGCCATCGCCATACTGCACATCTACCTCGCTCACCTTCCAGCCCTGCTTTTCGCCATACATGCGGTACATGCGCAGCAGCATCTCGGCCCAGTCCTGGCTTTCGGTACCGCCGGCGCCACTGTTTATCACCACCATGGCAGGCATTTCGTCCTCGGGGGTATTGAGGGTGCTCTTGAACTCCAGGTCGTCTATATCCTTCAGCGCCTTGTCGTAGGCTTCCTGTACCTCCTCTTCTTTTGCCTCGCCCTCTTTCCAGAAGTCGAATAGCACGGCGAAGTCTTCTACAGAATCCCTCACGCGGTCGAAGAAGTCGGCCCAGTATTTGTCGATCTTTATTTCTTTGAGGATGCCTGTGGCACGGGCATTATCGTCCCAGAAGCCGGGGGCAAGTGTGAGCTGGCGGTCGTTCTCCATTTTGGCCAGCCTGTCCTCTACACGCAGAAATCGATGCAGGTGCGCTATACGCTCGCGCATCTCTTTCAGGTTCTCTTGTGTCATAACGGGTGCAAAGGTAAGCGGAATGTAGGAAAGCGGGGGAGCGGACAGCAGGCGATAAAAAATTATCTTTGATGGACAAAACAGGCAAATGGATAATACGAGGGTGTACAGAATGTCTTTTGCAAGTGTCTATCCGTTATATATACAAAAGGCGGAAAGAAAAGGACGCACGAAAGAAGAGGTAGATACTGTCATCTTCTGGCTAACGGGCTATGATGCAAAGACATTGCAGCAGCAGATAGACAGGAAAAGTGACTTTGAGACCTTTTTTGCCGAGGCCCCGGAACTGAACCCGAACGTGTCAAAGATAACGGGAATGATATGCGGGTACCGTATAGAAGAGATAGAAGATGAGCTGATGCGAAAGGTGCGCTATATGGACAAACTGATAGACGAACTGGCCAAAGGAAGGGCAATGGAGAAGATATTGAGAAAGTAGGCTGATACCCGTTAGTATGTAGTATCACGATCGTGCTTATAAAATACAGTATAGTTTCCTATGTCTGTTGTCCTTACTTTTATAGCTTACCTTTTAATGATATACCCCATGCGTTTCTATGTTCAGGCCATCCTGGCCATTTTCCTGTTGCCTCTAGCTGCTATGGGTCAGACCAAGCCGCTGATGAATAAAAAAGTGTTCGACACGGCGTTACTATATGAGCGAATGCATCCTGCAGGGTTCTACGAGGCTGCCATAAATGCCTACGACAGGGGCGATAAGTATGGTGGCGCTTTTCTGTACTACCTGGGTCAGTTGCGGTACAAATATTACTGCCATGCCAACCCCGAAGTGGAGGAGGATGGAGATAAGGCCGTACTGGCATCGCTGAACAGTGTAGTGGGGGAGGAGATCAACTTCTTCCTGGGCGGTCATGCGGACAATTATGCGATAGTGCTGGACTCGGTACTGGCATGGGATAAAAGACACGAATATACCTTCTACCCAAAGAAGAAAAGCCCGGCGAAACATAAAGAGATACTGGATGGGCTTACTAAGTTGCGTAACTATATAGTTGCGAACAAAGCCAGTATAGAAGAGCAGAACGCCGCTGCGAGAAAAGAACGCCATTAGGCAGGGCGCACATATTGGAACCTGGATATCATAGCTCCATTCACTTCCACCATTTCGGTGAACATCTTCAGCGGGCGTACCCATAGCTTCGACAGGTCATTCTCGTACAGGGTCTCATATACCACAAGATCTTCTAAGGTCTCTGAATGTTTGGCTGTGCCTAGCACACGGTATTCTTTTCCCTTGTAGTGGCGGTATATGCCTGGGTTTACAGAGGTGTTTTTCATGAGGTGAGATTTGGGTGTTACAGCCGTGCATATATTGTAAAGCTGAACATGCCATTGTATTCAAGATAATTTTTCTTGAAATTGTATATCAATATATTCGAGGAGTTTTCGGGGGGATATGACCTATATTCTAAAGTACTGTCACTTGAAGTATAATAATACATATAGTCGCCCAACCCGGCTATAGCATCTATATAAATTACCGAATCTCCGCCTCCTACCCTGTGTATCCCTACAACATCACCTGTGCCGATCCCTCTTCTCCACATATGCGGGCCAAGAATATTGGGAGTATAAAGGGAAAGGTCAGGCTTTGCCATAACTACATTTTTTTGTTTATGGCAGGCACATGTGATCATCATGATAATACAAGCAGCTATTTTTCTCATAGAGATCAGGGGTTATGGAACTGATACGCAATTCCAAATGGGTATGAAGGATCATATTTTATACTGATACTGTCTGTAGCAGGGAAATAGTACACCTTGCAAGGGTAAGACAGGACATTAGGACCTGCATCGTAATATGTGTTGTAAAACAATAATACATCGGAGTCTGCACCACCTAAATATGCAATATCAACGCCGGGTATGGGAGTGGATATACTACTGTCGTTTATTATTGTCAAAGCAAAGGTCGTGTCTGGTTTAACTACCAATGAGTCGTAAGGGCCATAGTGCCAGTGCAATTCTGTCCTTTTCCATGTCCTGCTATTTCCCATTTTATATATGAGCGCCCGCCATTTATTAGCAGGAACGGGAGTAGGAGGATCAAGCGTTATCACTTTCTCTTTGCGGCATGCAGGTAATGTGCTTATGCAAATGGATGCCAATAATAGAAGGTGTGATCTACGCATGATCTTTTCAAAACAATAAGTGTGCCAAATTTATCTATGTGTCTCACATCAACCCCTTGCAGATATTCTTCACTATGCCGGGCCCTTCGTATATGAAGCCTGTGTATACCTGTACCAATGATGCGCCGGCATCCAGCTTTTCCTTTGCATCAGCCGCGGTGAATATGCCGCCCGATGCTATGATAGGTATGCTGCCTTTGCTGTGGGTATGTATGTAGCGTACTACCTCGGTAGCGCGCTGGCGCAGGGGCGCACCGCTGAGACCGCCCATACCTATGGCCTCTACCACGGCTTTGGGTGTGGCAAGTCCCTCGCGGCTGATGGTGGTGTTGGAAGATACGATACCATCGAGCGATGTGGTGCGTACTATGTCTATTATATCATCCAGTTGCTCGTTGGTGAGGTCGGGGGCTATCTTCAGCAGCAGGGGCTTTTTGCCACCGTGCTGCTTATTGAGGCCTTGCAGGGTACTGAGTAGTTGTGTGAGCGGCTCTTTGTCCTGCAGGGCGCGCAGGCCGGGCGTATTGGGGCTGCTTACATTCACCACGAAGTAATCCACCACATCGTACAGTTCGTTGAAGCCTTTTACATAGTCGTCGGTGGCCTGCTCGTTGGGGGTGTCCTTATTCTTGCCTATGTTGCCGCCTATTATGATAGGCTCTTTGCGGGAGCGCAGTCTTTTGGCGGCCTCTGTAGCACCATCATTATTGAAGCCCATACGGTTGATGAGTGCCTTATCGGCAGGCAGGCGGAAGAGGCGGGGCTTGGGGTTGCCGGGCTGGGGACGGGGAGTGACCGTACCTATCTCTATGAAGCCGAAGCCCAGGCATGCCAGCGCATCGGTGAATTTGGCATCCTTGTCGAAACCGGCGGCAAGACCTACGGGATTGGGGAATTTGATACCCCAAAGGGTACGCTCTAGCGAGGGAGACCGTTTTACGAAGCTGCTTTTGAGCAGGCTGCGGACGAACGATATGTTATATCCTCTTGTGAGCCACCTCATTACGAGGTAGTGGGTCTTTTCGGCCTCTATGCCGAACAATATCTTGCGTATGATGGAGTACATGTGGGTGCAAAGATAGTGCAGCCGGTGTGCTGTGCGCCCTGCTGGCCGTGGTATTGTGAATAATACTGTATTTTTAGCCCATATATCATGAATATAGTTATCACAGGGGCGAGCAGGGGCATAGGGTATCATACGGCGCTGGAACTGGCCAAAGACCCGGCCAACAGGGTAATAGCGCTATCGCGAAATACTGCTGCGCTGGATGTGCTGCGGAGCAATGCGCCTCATGGCAATATCTATATATTTCCCGCAGACCTGGCCACCAGTACCGTGGCCGATCTGGAGGCCATACTGGCACCCTGCGAGGAGGTAGATGTACTGATAAATAATGCGGGTGTGCTGATGAACAAGCCATTTGCCATGACGGATATGGGCATGTGGCAGCGCACATTCGAGGCAAACCTCTTTGGTACGGTGAAGATGGTGCAGGCTGCCATACCGCTGATGCAAAAGAGCGCTGTGGCACATATAGTGAACATAGGCAGCATGGGCGGTGTACAGGGCACCAGCAAGTTTCCCGGGCTGGCGGCCTATAGCGCCAGCAAGGCGGCCATAGCCAACCTGACCGAGTGCCTGGCAGAGGAACTCAAGCCCCTGAACATAAAGGTGAACTGTCTGGCGCTGGGCGCGGTGAATACCGAAATGCTGAACGAGGCTTTTCCCGGCTACCAGGCGCCGGTAGGGGCAGAAGAGATGGCGCGGATGGTGGCCCACTTCTGCCTGCACAACCATAGGTTCATGAATGGGAAGATAGTGCCGGTGTCTACGAGCACCCCATAAGTGTATTTTGTAAATTTTTCGGTTATGAAACAGGGAATGTTGATGGTCGTTCTTTTGATGCTATGTCTTTCGGTGTTTGCCCAAGACAAACCAAAAGGGCCTGTAAAGAGTATGCATGTCACCCGATGGGGTGAGAACGTGGATGAAGTAGGTGATACGAAAGTATGGGGCCCTTATTTTGCGGAAAGCAGGACCTATAACATGGACGGGAACATTACCATGGCGAAATATGGTGATGACAGGAATAAGGGTGCAGTATACTCGGTACATACATACAAGTATAATGGGGGCCTGCTTGCCAAGAGCGAAGTGAAAGACAAGCGGCATGGCTTTGACTATAAGACACTCTATAAGTACAGCAACGACAGGCTGACGGAAGAGCTGTGGTACACAAAGGACGCCAGGAACGACAGCAAGATCCAGTATATATATGATGGCGATAGGTTGCTGCGTGCCGAGCAGTTCGTTGGTGGGAAAAAATACCCCTCAAGGGTGGATCTGTACGATGAACGGCAGAATATCGTAGAGCGAATGTTCGTGACCGAGTTCGAAGGTGGGATGATATTCACTTACTTCCGAAGTGTCTATGACAGGAAGAACAGGCTGATAGAGGAGACCAGCCACCGTACCAATGGCGAGAACAAGAGAACAGTATACAGGTATGACGATAGCAAGCCCGGCATGAAAATGCTGCAGTACGAGAATGGACACCTGCAAAGAACTACCGAGTATCTCTATGACAGGTATGGCAATGTGGTAAAGGAACATACTAGGTATGATGATGGAAACTCACGGCACACTACTACAAAATATGTGTACGACCTGCAAGGCAACATTCTGAAAAAGACCGAGCTCTACAAAGGCGGAACGACCACCACTACTTACCTGGACTTTGACAGATATGGAAACTACCGAAGGGCGGTATGGGACATGAAGGGCGCCTCGGGTAGCTCTAAGATCACTATGGATCAGGAGATAACGTATTTCCGCTAATTTGTCTTTTTGTCGGTATCCTTATCCTCACCGCCATGCAGGCTTAGTGTATGCAGCGCAGGGGCTTTGAACCATGTGACGGCCACTACGAGGAGGGTCATGCAGCCGCCGAATACCACGGCGGGTACGGTGCCCATGAGGCGGGCGGTGATGCCGCTTTCCATAGCCCCCAGCTCGTTGGACGAGCTGATGAACATGGTATTGACGGCGGCTACGCGGCCACGCATGTTATCGGGCGTATATACCTGCAGTATGGTACCGCGTATGACCACGCTGACGGCATCGAACATGCCACCGGCCAGCAGCATAAGGAAGGCCACCAGGAAGCCGTATGATACCGCAAAGCCACTATAGCTAAAAACAGGCTCGGTGCCGAAATGCCCACATAGCCCGAATAGGATGGTAGTGATACCGAAGCCTGCTATGCAGATGAGCAGCTTTACCCCCGGCTTTTTGCCCAGTGGTACAAAGGAAAGTATGAGCAGCGTGATGATGGAGCCTATACCCGGCGCGGCACGCAGCCAGCCATAGCCTACCTCGCCGGCCTTCAGGATATCGTCGGTAAAGACGGGCAGGAGGGCCACCGCACCGCCAAAGAGCACAGCGAACATATCGAGTGAGAGAGCGGCAAGTATTATCTGTGTACTGAATACGAAGCGTATGCCCTCGCCCAGGCTTTTGAAAATGGGCTCTCGGGTCTTGTTCAGTATCTGCTGTTTGGGAATGCGCAGCAGGGCCAGCAGGCCTACCACCTCTATGAGGCCGCTGCACACAAGGCTGGTACGGAAACCTGCATAGGCTATCATGAAACCGCCTGCCAGCGGGCCCAATACAGCGCCTGCCTGCCATGCGGCACTGCTCCAGGTAGTGGCATTGGGGTAGAGGTCTTTGGGTACCAGCATACCCATAAGGGCAAAAGACGATGGGCTGATGAAGGCCCGCAATGCACCGCCTGCAAAGATGCCTGCGTATATGAGCCATACTATGCCCCGGGTAGAAATGAGCCCGTCTATACCCGGCCAGGTAAGCGATACAAAAAAAGCGGATAAAAGCAGGTAGGCAAAGAAACAGCGTACGAGCAGGGTGCGCTTCTCGCGCAGGTCTACAAAATGGCCCGAGAACATGGAGACACCCACGGCGGGTATCACCTCCCACAGGCCTATCATGCCCAGCGCCAGCTTATCGTGGGTGAGCTGGTATACATAGTAGGCAATGATGGCCGCCTGCATATTGAGCGCCATGATGATGGAAAAACGCATCATCATGTAGTTGCGGAAGCGGGGGTAACCCAATGCCTTGTTCCTGGAAAGGAAGGGAGCTATGAATGGCAAAACGGCCGTATTTAGTTAGCTGCAAAATTATTCCATGGCGGCGAGATCATTATGGTGTGGACCACGAAATTTTACCATTACTTTTGTTGTGCATGACCAACTTCTGGCAGATAACGGGTACGAGTATCGTTCAGGCCTTCCTGGAGCTGAAAGCCAATAAGTTGCGTACGTTCCTGTCTCTGCTGGGTATTACCATAGGTATATTCTGCATCATATCTGTACTTACTGTACTGGACAGCCTGAAGAACAATATACAGAAAGATATGGCCACACTGGGCAGCAATGTACTATATGTGGGCCGCTGGCCGTGGATGGATGACGGTACCGAATATAAGTGGTGGGAATACTGGCGCAGGCCGGGTATGACCCCGCAGGAAGTAAGGGCCATAGAGGCCAATGTACCCGATGTGGCTGCAGTGACACTCTGCCTGTCGTCTCACCGTATAACGGTGAAATATAATGATGCCGAACTGAGCAGCATAGCGGGCTATGCCGTGCTGAACTACTTTGACAAGGTGCAGAACATAGACATACAGCTGGGCAGGTACCTGAGCTCTTCGGAGATAGACGGGGGCAATAATGCCGTGGTACTGGGCTATGCCGTGTACCGCAACCTCTTTGGCGGCAATACCGACCCGCTGGGCAAGAATGTGAGCTTCCTGGGCAAAAAGTTCAATGTGGTGGGGGTAATGAAGAAGGCAGGGCAGAACATGGCGGGATTCGACTATGACAATTCGGTGGTTTTCCCCTACTATTCGGCCGCTACCGTGCTGGATGTGCATTCGCTGAATTACGACCCCATACTGGCCGTAAAGGCTGCCGATGGCAAGGATGTGGACGAGGTGAAGTACGAGGTAGAAGGGGTGCTGCGCCGTATGCGAAAGGTGAGGCCCGGACAGCCTAATGATTTCGCTATCAATCAATTGAGCCAGGTATCGGAACGATTGAACATGGTGTTCGGTACCATAGACATAGTGGGGTGGTTCATAGGTGGACTATCGCTGCTGGTGGGCGCTTTCGGTATCGCCAATATCATGTTCGTGACGGTGCGTGAGCGTACGCGCATCATAGGCCTGAAAAAGGCCATAGGGGCAAAGAACAGCTCGGTATTGCTAGAGTTCCTGCTGGAGGCAGTGGTACTTTCCCTCATAGGTGGGGTGGCAGGTATAATGATAGTTATGCTGATAAGTCTTATCTTAACATATGGATTTGAATTCGAGGTTATCCTCTCGTTAAGTAATTTCTTCATTGGCATCTTTGTTTCTATATTCGTAGGCGTGTTGGCAGGCATCATTCCGGCCGTGTCGGCATCTAAACTGGACCCGGTAGTAGCCATCAGATCAAACTAACTGCTTATGAAAAAAAAGAGAGTACTTCTCCTCGATCAGGAACGTATAGAATTCAAGCTGCGCCGCATGGCTTACGAGATATGGGAGCGCAACAGCGATGAGAAAGAGATAGTGGTGATAGGTATAGAGAATACCGGCAGTATAGTGGCGGCCAACCTGGTGGCGATGCTGAAAAAGGTGTCTCCGCTGAAGATCAAGTTCATAACGGTGACCATCAACAAGAAGAGCCCGCTGGACTTCGTATTTGCGGTAGATGAGAACCTGAGCGGCAGAACGGTGGTGATGGTGGATGATGTGGCGAACTCGGGCAAGACAATGATGTATGCCCTGAACGGCATACTATCTTACGACCTGAAAAAGATAATGGTGGCCGTACTGGTGGACAGGAAACATAAATCGTTCCCCATAGCTGCCGATATAGTGGGTCATACCGTGGCCACCACGCTGCAAGACCATATAGAGGTAGAGACAACGGGAAAGAAGGTGACGGCCGTATACCTGGAGTAACAGGCCAGAAGAAAGATATTTTGTGGGTCGGCGTTATGCCGGCCCTTTTTTGTGCCGGTATTATATGACACCATAAGTGACCTTGCTGGCCTGCAGTATCTTTTCTATCTCTTTCTCGCGCTTTTGTACCTGCAGGCGCATGGGCGAGAAGGTCCAGCGGGCGCGTAGTTTGGAGAGGCGGTCCTGCGGGGGCAGGAAAATGAGCCTGCTGATCCAGGTGAGGGGTACAAAGGAGCGCAGAATACCCGATGCCTTTACGAAGTATACCACGGTAGATGCATCGCAATGTTCCAGCACCTCCTGCAGCTCTGCCATGCTGGTGAAGGAAGATATGCAGAGCACGGCGCCGGTGCGAGGGTTGAAGTACTGCCGCAGTGAGCGGTCGCGGTGCCAGTCGCTATTGGTGATGATGCGTGCCGGACGCTCATCCTCGGGCATATCGGCCAGGTTGAAGGACTGATCGGGTATGTAGCGCATCTCCCATTCCTTTTTCGACAGGGTGTCGTATACCGTCCATACACAGTTCTTGTAGTAGTTCAGCATTTCCTTCATGTAGCCATCGGCCAGCCATTGGGCCTTCACATCGGCATAGAAGGAGGCATGGAAATACAGGTGCGAAGCATAGGGCTCGAACATCTCGGGTATGCGCACCACCAGGTCGCGATTCTTGGCATATACCTTCCATACTATGCGACGCACATCGTCGCCGCTTTCAAAGTCCTTGTAATTGAGGTATTCGCCCTCTACCCGGCGCAATTGCTCTATGCGCACATCCATGTTCTCGGTCTTTTTGGGGTATACCTCGGCATCGTGCTGGCCGGTGAGCACGGGTGGCTGGTAGAAGTGGCCGCTCACCGGCTGCTCTACCGCCAGTGAGAAGATATGCAGCATATCCTGGAAGTAGATGAAGCCGCCTTTGAGGTCGTATTCCTTTATGTCGGGCAGGTATAGCCTGCTTTTGCCGCTTACTGCCAGGCGGCGCAGGCTACGGGGCCTGCGCTTGTCGGTCATGAGGGCAAAGCGGTCGGTCATGATGTTGTCGTCATAGTAGAGGCGGCCCTTTATGAAACCCAGTATGGGGCGGAAAGCGCCCTCTAGCTGGGCTATAAGGTATAGCTTATTGGTCTTGCCCTTCTTTGTCTCGGTAGCGAACTCTACATTCAGGGTCACGCCCTTTGATGCGCGCAGCCATGCGTAGTAGAAGTAACTGGCCAGTGTACTGAGCATGGACAGCAGTACCAATGCTACCAGTAACCAGAAGGCCAGCTTGCCCATGAGGATGATGAAGGGCATGAAGGGCGAAGGGTAGTCACCCTTGGGGGCGGGCTTGTACAGCAGCTTGAAGGCGGCCCATGCAGCTACCCCGCACAGCACAGTATTGAGCGTGAAGGGAAAGTACTGCCAGTAGTAGAGAAGCCGCCATTTCAGCTGTTTACGGTCCATATGGTGCCTGCAATGCGTGAAAGTAGCAAAAGCATCGTGTAAATGTTGTTAATTTAGTTGTGAAAGTATGCCGCCATGGGGGCTAACTTGCATCATTGAATGAGAACGGATGCTATGAACTGGATGATCGTTTCTATATTGTCGTGCTGTGGCCTGCTGATGGGAGCGCTGGCCGTGAACGGCTATACACAAAAGATAGAGCCATTTCTCTGGCTGCTCTTTGCGGTGGTGACCGCCCTGGTGGTAGCCCGGAACGTGGAGGGCAAAATATTTCTGCATGGGCTGTACATAGGCATATTGTGGGGCGTACTGAACGGCCTGAGCCAATGTGCCTTTTTCGACAGCTATATAGCCAACAACCCCTCTTTGAAAGAGAATTTCGATAAAGTGACCTTTATGCCTGCGCGTTTCTTTCCCCTGCTTACCGGCCCGGTGATAGGCGTGGCCGTAGGGGTAGCGCTGGGTGGCATATGCCTGGTGGCTAAAAAGATGGTAGGCTGATCAGTCGGCTTTCGGCTCATACCACGTCTGAACAAGGCCTGATGTGTATGCCATGGAGCGTACCAGCGATAGCTGCTGCTGTGGCCTGCCCTCATTGTACAAACGTATGCCGCCGCCTATGAACACCGGTATGACAGAGATGATATAGCGGTCTATAAGGTCTTCCTTCATCAGTTGGTTCACTACTTCGGCGCCGCCGTCTATGAATATGTCCTTGCCTTCGGTGCTTTTCAGCTCTGCTATAAGTGAGGCCAGGGGGCCGTTCACATAGGTCACATTATCGTCGCTGCCCGTGCGGCTCTGCGACCATACATAACATTTGCGGCCCTTGTGGGGGAATTCTATGCCGAAGCTCAGCACCTTGTCGTAGGTCTTGCGGCCCATTATCACGGTATCTACCGTGCTTACGAATTCGTGGTAGCCGTAGTCCTCGCCCGGCTTTTCTACTGCCGATAGCCATCCCAGGTCGCCATCTTCTTTGGCAATGTAGCCATCGGCGCTGGTGGCTATGTATAGTACAACTTTTCTGCTGCTCATAGGGATATGGATGATGTAGGATGCAAGTTATACCATGAGGACATAAAAACAAGGCCTATATTCAGCCCCTCCCGACCTCCCCCAAGGGGAGGAGATGGGCTCTGATCACACTATTTCATAATTATCAGATCCTTGAAGCTCCTTGATATTTTGCGTTGGTAGCCCTTGTGCTAGGGGTACATATCCACATCCTGTTAGTTAAAATATGATGGCTGTTCTGCTGTCCTGTTTTACTTTGTGCATAATATCACCAAATTCTCTTTTGCTATGAGGCCAACACTGTATCTAGCTGTACCACTTTTGCTGGTAGCAGGCACGCTGCGTGGCCAGCAAACCTTCAAGGCAGGGTGGAAGACCTATACTGCCGGCAGCATCATTCACGAGTACATTTACAACTACACCCATGCCGATAGTGTGCGGCTTTCGCTGGCGGACAGCATCATAACCTATATAGCGACCGACAGCTCGGTGACCATGACCGAGGCCGTGCGTGGCAGGGACAACAATGTGTACAAGACCATCAACTACTTCAGCCCCAAACGGCAACTGCTGAAGACCGAGGACTATAAGGATGGCAACCTGCTGGAGGCTAACGAATGGAGGTATGACGACAAGAACCGCAAGATATGCCACATACGCACCAATGCGCTGAACAGCAATGTGTATAAGAAGACCTATGACTACAGTGCGGACAAGAAGACAGGCGAGTCGGTGACATCGGAGTGCTCTTACTTTAACGGCAAGATAGAGTTCTACACCAAAATGTACTACGACAAGGAGGGCCAGAAGATAAAGGAGGTGCGGATGAACGACAATAACAAGGACGTGATACATGTAGAGAACTATACCTATGGCGAGAACGGCAAGGTAAAGGAACGGTCGGTGTATTTTCCTGAGTTCAAGATCACAAAGAAGTTTGATGAGCCGGCGGGGAATGTACCTTCCAAATGCTACGGTATAAAGCCTGTAGGTACTGCAGAGCGCGTGCACCCGGCATCGAAGGTGCCCTATATAACACGGGTGATAGCGCGAAACAAGGCCATGCTGCAAGACCCGGGCTGCAGGGAGTTCGAGTATACCTTTACCAACAACGTGAACTGTGTGATAACCATAGCCACCACCAAGGTGAACAATGGCCGCACGGTGCGTTACCGCTTCAAAGAGAAGGTATAAGGCTTTAACGATCTTTTATATGGTATAAAAGTTGTCAGTGAATGATACACTTCACTAACTTTATATCACTTTTCCACTTCTGTGTTCCTGCGAGCGATCTTACCGCTTTTTTTGCTGCTGCTACTGCTATCGGGCTGCGATACAGGCAACAGTAGACCCGTACATGCCTTCTACTACTGGCGCACCACCTTTGACGATAATGATACCGTATCTGCAGGGCTAATAGACAGGCTGGACGCGGCACACTTCTACATCCGCTATATGGATGTGGACATAGACAAGCGCACCGGGCAGCCGGTACCTGTGGCCGCCATAGGGCAGAAGAACAGGGGTAGTGCGGCGTTCACAGGCAAGAGCTTTACGCCCGTGGTATTCATTACGGCAAGGGTGTTCGGCAGCATCACAGATGCCGGGGCAGATACACTGGCCGAAAAGATAGCCGATAAGGTAGCCGAGATAAACCACCGCCTGGCCGCAGGTGCGAGTGGACCCAAAGAGTTGCAGATAGACTGTGACTGGACAGCGGCATCGAAGGAAAGATACTTCAGGTTCCTGCGAAGGTTAAGGACGCTGGAACCGGGTGTAGAGCTATCTGCTACCATACGCGCATACCCCTACAAGTACCGTACAAAAATGGGTGTACCACCCGTAGACAGGGGTATGCTGATGTGCTATAACATGGGTGGCATAAGCAATATGGCCACAAAGAACTCTGTTTTTGATGCTAAGGAGCTGGGCAAGTACCTTACGGTGGACAAATACCCACTGCCGTTGGATGCGGCCTTGCCGGTATTCGGCTGGCAGGTGTGGTTCGGCAATGGTAAGTACAAGGGTATCATACATGAGGACCTGCTGACAGGTAATGAGCAACTGTATGTAAGAGAGGGGGATAACAGGTATCGTTTCGTGACAGATACTGTCCTCGGTGACCGTTACTTCAGGGAGGGCGATGTATTGCGTGCAGAGTATGCCGGTGAGCACGAACTGATAGCAGCAGCGGATATGTTGCACAAAAAGCTACCCGATATGAGGCGGCTTGCATTTTTCGACTGGAACACTACATCCATTATACGTTATGAACATACCATACAGGCTATATATAGCCGCCATTAGCATCCTGTCGCTCACCGTATGGCCGCGTTCATCGCGGGGATGTGGGGCATACCTCACCGAAGGAGATACGAGGGTGTCGCTTTTCCTGCAGGAGATGGTGGGTAACGATGGCCTGTCCATGTTCTACTTCACCTACAGCTTTCTGAACGGGGGAATAGGCGAGGGCGACCGCCTGCGCAATGCCAATGAATGGAGCACCTATACATGGGGAGCCGCAAGACCGGCAGATATAGATACGGTGATGTACAATGTACCGGGATATGAGTTCGTAGATGCATATGCGAACAATGACTGGGGCAGGCTACGGCAGAACACCTTCATACAATGGCTGCTGCTGCCGCAGAACAAAAAGGCGATGGATTATATGCTCTTTGCCAAAAAGGTGGAACTGGCGCACAGCAGGTGGACCCAGGACGAACAGAACCTATGGAAATGGCGGATAGTAGATGTGGGTATGGATAGGGAGGGTGAATACTTCCTGATAAAAGATGCGATGGTACTATGCGAGAACGCAGATGTGGCGCAGTTCCTGCGGCAGCGGTATGCTTTCCAGGCCGTGAAGATGATGTACTATGAGAACTACTACAGCACCGATACCGTCATATGCGATGCCGATGGTGGTACAAAAGACAATACACCACTGATACAGTGCTACGAAAGATACCTGAAAGACAGACCAACGATAGTGGCCAAATGGGGGCGTTTGTACTACGGCCTGTCATTTGCCGATAAGAGGAAACGCGCAGCAGAGCTGATACGATGCTTTCACAGGTGCGATGAGAAGAAGGATTTCATATACAAGCACCTGAGTGCAGGTGAAGTGAACGACCTGCTGGCCACCGAAAAAAATAAGGAGATGCGCGCTGCCATATATGCATATAAGGGTATAAAGACACCCGGCAAGGCAATGGCGGAGATAAAGGCCGTGTACGAGAATGCCCCGGGGAGCGACTACCTGGGGCTACTGATGGTAAGGGAGATAAGCAAGCTGGATAACTGGGTATTGGGGCCTGAGGTGAATGGTTTCTATTCGGGATCGGATAGGGGAAGCGACTGGTATGATCATGGGGATACACTGGCACGTTTTTTTGCCCTGAAGAACCTGGCCAAGGACAAGGTATACATGAGGCAACTCATGAGCTGCCTGGAAGGCCTGCGGGACCTAAGAGGAAAGAACGCTACCCTGAGGATGCTGGCATTGGCGCATCTGCACCAGGTGGACAAGAACTTTGCAATGGCCGCTACATACCTAGACAAGATACCACGGCAGAAAGACCGTACCATAGAGCAGCAGCGCAATGTGGAGCGCATCATCCACATAATGAACACAGAGGATATAGCGGCCGGTACGGTGCAGCAAAAACTATACGAACACTTTGCGGTACTGGATGTGGTAAAGAAGGAGGCAGGGTACTGGGACTATTATTATCCGCCGGTGGATGTGCGCAGCGAGCTATACCTGATGCTGAGCGGGAAGTTCCGC
This sequence comes from Nemorincola caseinilytica, assembly GCF_039540515.1. Classification (NCBI taxonomy): domain Bacteria; kingdom Pseudomonadati; phylum Bacteroidota; class Chitinophagia; order Chitinophagales; family Chitinophagaceae; genus Nemorincola; species Nemorincola caseinilytica. The sequence continues at coordinate 45,738 of NZ_BAABFA010000018.1, forward strand.
AAAAAGGGCGATATAGTAATGGCCCACCTGTTGTTCAGAAAGGCAGATATGCAGGTGAACGATCATTGCGGGTATAACCCTCCCGGGGAGGACGATACGGAATTCCGTTATCACTATATACACCACCTGGACAGGTATGGCAGGCCGGAGGATGTAGATAGCCTGCTGGCCTTTTATGACAAGAAAGGCAAGACCGCATTCGAGCGGTCGGTGATGCCGGAGCGCAGGGGAAAGAATGAATGGTATGCAGAGCTGAAGGGTACACTACTGATGCGGCAGGGCAAATTCGAGGAGGCGCTGGCTGTCTACTCGAATTTGCCAGAGAATTACTGGGCTGAGAATTATGAGTTCAAAATATACCTGGACAGGCTGAATATAACGGCTGGCGGCACCCTGCTGCCCGAACCTGAGACCATGCCGAGATACTATGATATGGTAAGTAAAAAGTATGCCCTGCAGGATATAGTAAGGCTGCGTAAACAATTGCAAACGGAAAAGGATAGCACAAAGGTGGCGAGAATATGCTTTCAGCTAGGTAATGCATTCTACAACATGAGCTACTATGGGCGAGACTGGATGATGTATAGCTACGGATGGTCGAGCCACGAGAACGATGTATATGATGTGAACGGGAAGTGGGAGTATTTCAGATTCCGTTCTGCCGACCCGGTAATAGAGAAGGTATACTATAACTGCACATGGGCCATAAAAATGTATGAGAAAGCACTGGTGAATGCAAGGAAAGACAAGGAACTGGGTGCCAAAATAGTAATGATGCTGGCGCTGTGCGATGATGGGGACCGCTATTACAAATTCATAAAGAAGATGGAGCGCAGCGATCTTTATCCTCCTTTCGAACGGCCGAAGGATCTGACATCTCCTTACCTGAGCCTGTTGGGCAAGAGGTATAGCAGGACCAGAACTTATGAGTGGGCCTCGGTGAATTGTCCGGATATTGCAGGATATTAGAGGGTATGAACTATGCCGGCCTCACCGGGCTGCCCACCCAATTGCTATCGTTCTGCAGGTTCTCGCCCTTCATTACCAGAGACAGGGCCTCTACATTCACATCGTTCCCTATCTCGCTGTCATAGAGTATGATGCTGCGTGCGCCTATGCTGCAACGCGCGCCTATCTTTATCTTGCCTATCTTCATCACCCTGTCCTCGAAGAGGTGGGTCTGCGGGCCGCAATCTTCGTTGAAGGCGGTATCATCGCCTATCTCTACCATATCATGCTCGGTGATGTCGGTAGTGTTCATCCATACTCGGCGGCCTACCTTCACCCCGAAGAGGCGCAGCATGAAGGGCAGCCATGGGGTACCCTTCATATAATCGAGCAGGAAGGGTACGGCCAGCGATTCGTAGGTAGATGTGACCCCTTCGCTCAGCCATACGCGGGGTGTCCACATGGGTTGCTGTTCGGGCTTGTAGCGGCCTACGAGCAGCCATTTCAGCGCCAGTGTCACCAGCAGGGCGGGTACGCCCATGAAGAACAGGTAATAGAACGGTAGCTGCATGGCTATGGTCCACCAGTTGTCATCTACCAGCAGGTTGTGTGCATAGGCTATGAAGAGGATACTGCATATGAGGATAGTGGTCTCGGGCAGTATGATGCGTATGAGCTCTACTAGGCTGCGACCCAGTATGCGTGGTGGCGTAGGGCGAGATGTTTGCGTAGCGGGGAAAGTACGACTTTCCTGCCTGCGGGGTAATGGTATGGCCGGCGAGCCGAACCAGTCGCGGGCATCGCTGCTGTTCAACTGATCTTTGGAGGGTGGGGTAGATAGCACACCTATCAGCATACGGTCGGGCAGTTCGTAGCCCTGTGGTATGAGGGCGCTATTGCCTACAAAGCTGTTGTTGCCTATAACGGTCTTGTCCAGTATAAGTTGCTGGCCGCGCACATCGGCCTCGCCCAGGGTTACGGCATCGGCCACAAAGGCATCCTTACCTATCTCCAGCAAGGGATGGGTGACACTGCTGGCGGTAGATATCTCGGTATTGCTGCCCACCTTTGCGCCCAGCGCTCTGAACAGCAGCGATACATATACCGTGGCATACATGGGGTGCAGCACTATGAGCGAGAGGGACATGAGCTGGTCGGCGAACCACTTGCGTACATAGAAGAGGCTGTATATAGGGTACTTGCCGGGCTTTATGCCCCATTGCAGCAGGCGCGACAAGAGTATGGTGGTAAGGGTAAAGAGAATGATATAGCTGAGTGCCAGCGAAGGGGTGACGGTGAGGTAGCTGAAATCGTAATCGGGGGTGGAGTTGTCGAGGTTGTGAATGATGATGATGGTAGGCAGTAGCGGCAGCAGCACCACCACGGGGAACACCAGCAGCGACAGCAGGAAGATGAGCGAATACCTGCGGCGCTTGCCATTAGAGACCTGCAATGGCTGTGGCAGATCGGCAATGTTCTTTTTTTCTTTCAGTACGGCCGGGCTTCCCTGCCATACCTCGCCACTTTTTATGGTGTTGCCTGCCGAAAGGTGACTGAGGTCTTGCAGCTCGCCCCAATCCTCTACCGTAGTGCCACCTGCTATGACCGCGCAGGTGCCGATATAGGCATGATGGCCCAGGTGAATGCGGCGCAGCTTCAGCAGGCCGTCCTCTACATAGGCATTGTTCAACACCGCGCCGGAACTGATGCTGACATCGCTGCCTATGGTCACAAGGTCTTCGGCGCCTATGGTGATGGCGGCCAGTTGGGCATCCTTTGCCACCTTTACCCCCAGGCGGCGCAGGTAGCCACTATATAGCGGAGTGCCATTAAGGAACTGCGAAGGTAGCAGGCGCTGCATGGTCTTTACGAACCACCAACGGAAGTAATAGCTGCCCCAGAGTGGGTAGTCGCCCTCTTTCATACGGCCTATGACCAGCCATTTTATGACTATACTGCAGAGCGCGAAGAAAGGGGGTATGAGCAGGAAGAGGCAGAGGGCAGCGGCTATTGCGAGCGGTATATCATTGTACTCTTCTTTTACTATATAGTAACCGAGATAGGGAAAGAATATCTGTATGGCGAACAGGCCGTACATGAGCAGCAGCGAAATGGTCTGCGCCGCCCAGCAGATGTAGAAGCGTGCAGCAGGTATATTGTTGAACACCCGCCTGGCCTTTACCTGCTCTACCGGCTTAGTGGCCCAGTGCTCTGCCGCCTTGCTCAGCGGCCGGTGCATGTAAAGGTCCTTCAGCGATGCCTGGGGTATGGCCGCATCGCGACGCAGCCGCGATACTACGGCCGCCGCCAGCAGCGAATGGCCGCCGAGGTCGGTAAAAAAATCGTTATCGAGTGTGATGGTGCGATTGGGGAAGAATTTGCGCAATACAGATATGACCCGTTCGCCAATAGGTGCGTCTATATCTATCACCTCATCGGCCACGGGGCCTATATTCTCCAGCAGCATGGCCGGTATGGGTAGTGCCTTGCGGTCTATCTTGCCGCTGGGCAGGCGCGGCATCTCAGGCAGTTGCACTATAACGGCAGGTACCATGTAGGCAGGCAGCACACGCGCCAGTTCCTCGCGAATGCTTTGCTGGTTCATGCGTACAGGGTCGTCGCACACTACATAGGCCGCAAGGTGGTCTTGCCCGTTCAGGTCTTTCTTTACAGCTACGGCTGCGGCCGTAATGTCTGTAAGACCGCTGAGGCGGTTCTCTATCTCGCCCAGCTCTATGCGGTAGCCGCGCAGCTTTACCTGGTCGTCGAAACGGCCCTGGAAATCTATACTGCCATCGGTGTTTATGATGGCAGCATCGCCGGTGCGGTATATGCGGTCGCCGGGCATTTCGTGCAGCGCCTCGGACTTCGGTACGAATTTCTCCCTTGTCAGCTCCTCTCGGTCTATGTAGCCACTACTGAGGCCGGGACCGGCTATCACCAGCTCGCCGCGCTCGCCGCGGGGCAGGGGCTCCATTTTTTCATTCACTACGGCCAGCGCATAGTTGGGCAGAGGTATGCCTATGGTTATGGGGTCGCCGGGCTGCAGCTCTGCAATGGTGGCCGTTACCGTGGTCTCGGTAGGGCCATAGGTATTGAAAAAGCGGCGGGGCGGGGCAGACCAGCGAGCCAGTACCTGCGATGTGCAGGCCTCGCCACCGGCATTTACCAGGCGTATAGAGGGTATATCATCGTCCATAACGGCTAGCAGGCTAGGTACGGCGTGCAATACTGTGATGTCGTTGCGGCGCAGTACATCCGACAGTTCGTCTATGGACTTGGCAGTGGCGGCATCGGCCACCCATAGGGTAGCGCCCACCAGGTAGCCTATCCATACCTCCTCGCACCACATATCGAACGATACGGAGAAGCCCTGGTATACTTTGTCGGTGGGCTGTATGTCCAGTATAGCCTGCTCTGAGCGGGCGAAGTGGCAGATGGACCTATGCGATATGGGTATACCCTTGGGCTTGCCCGTACTGCCCGATGTGTAGAGCACATAGGCGGTATGGTGCGGGCGTGGACCGGGATGGGTATATACCAGTTCATCGGGCGACGGTGGGGGCACTACGGTATAGGCGGGGCAGGAGAGGTTCAGCGTAGTGGCGCTTATGTAGCCGCTGGCGCCTACCTCCTGCAGTACACCTTCTACACGCTCAGCAGGCATCTCGTGATCGAGGGGCACATAGGCGGCACCGGTCTTTACTATGCCCAGTACCGCCACATGCAGCTCTATGCCGCGGGGCCACCATACACCTACAAAATGGCCGGGACCTATGCCGCGCTGCGAGAGGTGATCGGCCATGGCATCGCTCCAGCGGTCTAGTTGGGCATAGGTAAGGTGGGTATCGTTGAAGATGAGGGCTACCTTATGGGGGTACTTTTGGGCAGTGGCACGGAAAATATCTGCAAGAGTTTCCTCATGCAGCAGGTCGGGACGATATGCACCAAGTAGTATGCCGGGGGTCATGGAACAATAGCCTGACAGATGCAGGCAGAACCTGCACCGTACAGTGCTGAAAAGTACGATAATACTTTATAACAGACATGACGGATGCCCGGGAGTTTAATGAGGTAGGGGCGAATTAACTTTTTATTAGTCGTTAGTAGATAGTCGTTAGTAGATAGTCATGAGTAGATAGTAGTTAGTAGATAGTCATGAGTAGATAGTCGTTAGTAGATAGTCATGAGTCGTTGGTTTCTGGTCGGGGTATTGAGAGGTGGTATCGGAAGGAGTATGTGGGACCTCCTGAAAACGACGATCCCTTGCTGGCCTACTGTTCGACAGCGCCTCACAAGGGACATCTTTTGAGTATAGCTACTCTATGCCTGGTATAGTGCAATTACTGTGCCAGACCGTCATCGTTGGCTGGTTCTTCGGGGGTATTTAACGTATCGTTGGCTGTTTCTATGCCTTCAGCGGGTTGTTCGGTGTCGGCGGCCTCATTGTCGCGGTCGGCACTCCACTCTACTATGAAATTATTGCGGCCCGTACCTATAAGTATGGCCAGGAATTTCTGCTGTATGAGCTCCAGCATGGCCAGGAAGGTGAATATGGCATGTATCCTGTTCTCGCAGGTAGCGAAGAGCATTTCGAAGGGCACACGCTTTTTTTCCTGCAGGTCGCCCATCAGGTAGGCACGCTGGCCTTCAAGGCTGTAGTTGTACTTCACTACCACATGCTGCGGCTTGGCATTGCGCTCGTTGAAGCGTTTTATGACCTTTTCGTAGGCCTGCAGCAGCTTGTACATGGTAACGGTCTGTATCTCGGTACCTTCTGAGTATGAGTCGGTGAGGCCGTCCATCTCCTGCTTTATGTTGCCGCGTTTCTGCTGCATCTGGCGGTCGGCCTCCATTACGGCCATCATTTCCGATGCCTCTTTGAAGCGCTTGTATTCCAGTATCTTATCTACCAGCTCCTGGCGGGGGTCTATCTCGTTGCCCTGTGCATCCAGCTCACGGCGGGGCAGCAGCATCTTGGCCTTTATGCGCATGAGGGTAGATACGAACAGTATGAACTCGCTGGCAAGCTCTATGTTCAGGTTCTCCAGCGAGTGTATGTACCCCAGGAAGTCGTTTGTAAGGCGGGCTATAGGTATATTATAAATGTCCAGCTCGTCGCGCTCTATGAAGAACAGCAACAGGTCGAAAGGACCCTCGAACTGGGGCAATTTTATCTGGTATGTATAGGACATTCAGCTATGGCAATGATGGCAAAAGTACCCATTTTGAGGGTAACGTACTTTAGAATTTATACCCCAGGCCGAAGGTGGCTACCTGCTTTATCTGCATCCAGCCCAGGTCGGCACCGGGTTCGTTCTTGGGTACTTCGTTCCCCAGGTCGTCTATATAGGTCTTGCTGTATGGTATGTTGTTGTCATACATGAGGGTAAGGCCCAATGTGATGGTGAACACTTTGGACACCTTCCATGAGAAGAGGTTATCGAAAAGTACGTTTATGTTGCCGGGGTTATCCTTCTTTATCACTGCGCCCGTGCTGTCCTTTGTGTCTTTGGCCAGGTAGTTGGAGTAGAGGTCCAGGCGGGTCTTGTATATCATATTCTTATTGATGTTCACAGTATACCTGCCCGAGAAGTAGGCACCGAGCTGTTTAGCATACGTTTTGCCATATGGCACACCGAACATACCCTCGGGGTTGCTAAGGGTATAATATCTATCGGCAGTGATGACGCGTGCGGCGGCCGGGGAGAGGAATATGCTGATATCGCTGCCTTTGCGGTATTCGAGACCGAGTGCGAGTGTGAAAAAGGCCGGGGAGAAGAATGCCGAAGTGGACATACTATCCCACTTGGGCAGGGAATAGTCGTACCCTTTTGTGAACTGCGACTTGAAGTTGAACAGGCCGGTGAGGAATATATTATTGGTGGTGTCCAGCATCATACCGTATTTCGAGGTGAAGTCGATACGATCGTCGGTCTTGCGGGGAACGAAACCTGTAGAGTAGTTGTAGATAAGACCATAGGTCATATCCAGGTTGTTGCTCCATATATCGCGGTGGTTCAGGCGATCGAGCCTGCCGCTGAATATGCCGTTGACGAGCAGTGAGGCGAGTTCGCCACCGGCGGCCCAGTTGTGCAGGAAGCCCCCATTGATGCCTATGCTGGCCACACCGCTGTGTACCCATGCCACGGTATCCTTGTTCTCGGTCTGCAGCGACTTTTTCACATCATCCACCTTATTGATCTGGGCAAAGATGGGTGCCGAGGAGATGAGACAGAATAAAAAAAGTAATTGCTTCTTCATATGTGTGATGTTTTGTGTTTGTGTTGATTTTCAATTTATTATGGCGTTTATCTTGGCTTGTACTTTGCTTCGGCCAGGAAGGTCGCAGAGTTGAACTCCGTTTGTAACAACTGGGGCATGGTGAGCTCCTTGTGCTGATCCATGTAGGCGCATATCATCTTGTAACCCAGCCATGTACCGATGTTACCGGGAGTGAATTTCTCGGGGTTGCTCGGTGGCTCCATACCGCGGGCAAAGGGGCCATCGGTGATATAGGGTATAGTGTTCTGCACTTCCTTGCTATAGATCAACTGGTTCTTCACAAAGAAATTATAGATATATGCTTCATTCTGCTGGCACCATTCCATCTGTTTTTTCTGGAAGCCGAACAGTACAGAGTCGGGCAACTGGGGCAGTATCTTATGCAGGAAATACTGTTCCTTACCTTTTTGCAGCATCAGCTCCAGCAGGTTCTTCTCCTGCGTTTGCAGCGGTATGGCGGTGCGGTATATGACAGTGAAAACGGCCACGGGCAGGTAGGATGCACGACGCTGGGGATACATATAGTCGAACAGGCCAACGGAGAAGTAGTGGGGGTAATCATCGCCAAGGAACATATCGAGCCCCACGCACTGGGTAGCGCTGTCTGCCAGGAAGGAGGTCCATTTACTTAGACCCATGTTCAGGTACATGATGCGGGGCACCTTGTATTGTGGATAATAATATTTGAGCAGCTTGAAGCCCCCGGTAAGCTGTTCGTCCTGCTTTTTGGTGTCGGGGTACTGCTTTTTGATGTAGTCCTCCAGCTCGCGGTAGTCCTTGTGTACCAAGAAGGGTTTCAGGCCCTCGCGTATGCCCATCACGGTATCATTATAGTTGCCATGTATCTCATAGGCCATGAGGGTATCGAGGAAATAGTCGAGGAAATCGGGGTATTTGCTGCGCAACTGGTGCAGGCCGGCGGCGATATTGGAGGTATCGATGGCGTAGAGGTCCACATCGAACCGCTGGGTCTTGAGGTCTACTTTTATGGCAGAAGTATCGGGTACGTTCTCTGCAGGGCCGCAGCCGGTGAGCAGACCTATAATAGCAGCAAGAGTGCAGGCAAATGATATTTTTCTCAACCAGTTCATACTAAGCATACATCGGAGGCTGCAAAAGTAATAAAAGCCACAGGTAGCAGCGCATTTCCCGGGCACTCATTTATTATCTTATTCAAGTAAAAAATATCAGCAAATGGTAATTGTAAGTTCATTACGATAAAGTAAATTTGTCGATCAATTAATTTAGGGTAAATGTGCCGTGAAAGCGGCCATCAGATATTTATTTAAAGTTCGTGCAAATGAGAAGAACGCTACCTGTTATATTCCTTTCACTGATACTGGCCCCTGCACTATATGCGCAACAGCCCGTTATTACCTCTGTAGCACCTATGCAGGGGCACCCGGGCGATAATGTGCTGATAACGGGCAGCGGCTTCAATGCCACCACTACCAATAACATTGTTTATTTCGGGGCCACAAAAGCCACTGTGGTATCGGCTGGCAGTACCACGCTGTCTGCTACCGTACCGAATGGCGCCACCTACCGCCCGGTGAGCATCACCAATACGGCATCGGCACTAACAGGGGCATCGGCCATGCCGTTCTTGCCTACCTATGACAATAGTGCGTTCGATGCAACGGTGATCAACTTTGAGGTACATGCGGACATAACGAATGGAGCTACCACCGTACCCTACAGCATAGCCCTTGCCGACCTGGACAATGATGGCAAGACCGATATGATAGTGGCTAACTCGGGCACCAATAATATAACACTGTATCGCAATATCAGCACCTCGGGAACACTTACTGCAGGCTCTTTTGAGGCGGGGGTATCTTTTGCCACCTCGCAGCCACCGCATGATGTGACCACGGGCGATATAGACGGAGATGGCAAGCTGGACATAATAGTAGCCAATTCGGGCACCATCCTCAGCTATGTGACCATTTTCCGCAATACTACTACTTCGGGTGCATTCACAGCAGCATCGCTGGCCACAAGGGTAGATATGAGCGCGAACGCTAATGCAAGGGGTGTGGCCGTAGGCGACCTGGATATGGATGGCAGGCCGGAAGTGGCCGTGGCCTGCCTGGCGAACACGGTGAACCTGTTCCGCAACATAAGCACCGTGGGTAGCATAACGGCAGGCTCATTTGCCCCGAAAGAGAACATAACCCCCGGTGCGGCACCCAATAAGGTGGCCATAGCCGAGATAGATGGCGACGGCAAGCCCGAACTGATAATAGTGAACAGCGGATCGGACAATGTTTCGGTGTTCCACAACAATAGTACGCCGGGTACATTACTGCCTTCCTCCTTCGGTACTATTGTCAACTTCAGCACCAACAGCTCGCCCAGTGCTATAGTAGTGGCCGATGTAGATGGCGACGGTAAGCATGACATGTGCGTAGCGAACTTCAACAGCAATAACGTATCGGTATACAGGAACACGAGTGCGCCGGGCTCTATCACATCGGGCTCGTTCGCTGCCCGTGTGAACTATGCGACCGGTACAGCACCCGCAGAAATGGTAATGAGCGATATCAATGGTGATGGCAAGCCCGACCTGCTGGTATCGAATTATAATGCACTGAGCTTTTCTGTACTGCGCAACACCAGCACTACGGGAGTGATAGATGCAGCCACCTTTGCACCTAAAAGCGATGTGGCCACTGTAGATGGCACACGCGGACTGGCCGCCGCCGACCTAGATGGCGATACACACCCGGATGTAGTATGTACCGGCGAGCTGCCGGGGCTTGTGGCCCTGCACCGCAATGACCCCTTCGGGCATATAACGGGTACTACTACTGTATGCATAAGCGCTACCACTACACTGAACATAACCACTACCGGTGGCACATGGAGCAGTGCGGCCATAACGATAGCTACTGTGAATGCGGCCACGGGTGTGGTAACGGGCATATCGGCCGGTACGGCCACCATCATCTATACGGTAGCAGGTAACAGTACCTCGGCCATAGTGACGGTGAACGCTGCACCTACTGTGGCCTCTATAACAGGTACTGCCAGTGTATGCGCAGGCGGCACTACCGCCCTGGCCAATACTACACCGGGCGGCGTATGGTCGTCGACAAATGCTGCTGCAGGTACAGTAAGTGCATCGGGTGTGGTAATGGGTATAGCCGCAGGCACTACTACCATATCGTATACGGTATCTAGCGGCTGTGGTACTGTGGTAGCTACCACGGATGTGACGGTAAATGCCCTGCCTGTGGCAGGTGTCATAACCGCAGCGCCGCCATTCTGTGCAGGTACCAATGTAACGCTGACGCCAAGCGTAGCAGGTGGTACATGGAGCACCGCCGATGCTGCAGCTACAGTAGGCAGCAGTACCGGAGAGGTAACAGGGGTGAGCGGTGGTACGGCCACCATTTCCTACTCTGTGACCGATGGCTGCGGCACTGCTACGGCCACTACCGTAGTAACGGTGAATGCTACCCCCGATGCCATAACAGGCCCGCTGAACGTATGTATAGGCGCTACCACTACACTGAACAGCACTACCACAGGCGGCACCTGGGCCAGCGGCAACACTTCGCTGGCTACAGTAGGTGCAGCTACGGGTGTGGTATCGGGCGTGGGCGCAGGTGTGGTGTTGATATCTTACAGCAAGGCAGGCTGTACCACTACGGCGCTCATTACCGTGAATATAACGCCATATGCCGGCGTGCTGTCAGGGGCAACGACATTCTGCACAGGTAGCGATATCACACTCACATCTACCATGGCTGGCGGCTCCTGGTCGTCGGCAGATGTGAGCATAGCTACAGTGGGCACGAGTGGCATAGTGACCGGAGTGGACGATGGCACCGTGACCATATCGTACACCATGAGCAACGGCTGCGCCACATCTGTGGCCACAACTATAGTGACCGTAGAGGTAACAGCCGATACCGGCCTTATAACAGGCCCACCGTCGGTATGTGCCGGAGGCAGCACCATCACGCTTTCCAATGTAGTGACGACAGGTACATGGTCTTCTTCCAATCCGCTGGCAGGTACCATATCTACCGCGGGTGTGGTGACAGGTATAGATGCAGGTACTACCATCATATCTTATACTGTGAGCAATAGCTGTGGAGCCATATCGGCCTCGCAGATAGTGACGGTGAACCCGCTGCCGGCACCCATTGCCGGTACCTTTGCCATATGCAAGGACGCTACCACGGTACTGACCAGCAGTACGCCGGGAGGATCGTGGAGCGCATCTAACACCAATGTATCTGTAGATGCGCTGGGTGTGATGACAGGTGTGGCGGCCGGTACAGCAAGAGTGAGCTATACACTGGTGATAGGCTGTTTCCGTACGGCCCTGGTGACGGTGAATCCCCTGCCGGGTTATATAGCAGGTAGTCTTGCGGTATGTATGGGCAGCACCAGTACGCTTGCCAACCCTGTTACCGGCGGCACCTGGACCAGCGGCAATACCGCTGTGGCCACTATAGGATCTACGGGTATAGTTACCGCTGTATCGCCCGGGACCTCGGTAATAACATATACCAAGACATCGACAGGCTGCTATATAACAGGTATAGTAACGGTGAACCCACTGCCATCGGCCATATCGGGCGACCTGGTGCTGTGCACGGGTATGTCGGACACCTTTAGCTGCACGCCGGCCGGCGGCACCTGGAGCAGCAGCAACTATACCATAGCAACAGTGAACTCGGGAACAGGTGCGGTATATGCAGTTGCACCGGGTACGGTGCGAATATCGTATACGGCTCCTTCGGGCTGCAAAGCATATGTCACTGTTACTGTCAACCAGTCTCCTTCTGCCATAATGGGGCCCCTGGCCGTGTGCGAGGGCTCTACGGGAACACTTACCAATACACAGCCATATGGCGTATGGGTAAGCTCTAATACGGTAGTAGGCATCATATCGGCCTCGGGCGTAGTGGCAGGCATAGCACCGGGCACATCTATAGTTTCGTATATACTTCCGAGCGGATGCGCAAGGGGCGTGATAGTGACCATAAATCCCCTGCCTACGGCGGTGAGCGGTGCATCTGCCCTTTGTACCGGCCTTACCACTACACTTACAGGTACACCGGCCGGCGGTACCTGGGTCAGCAGCAATACCGCTATGGCCACAGTGACCAGCACTACCGGTGTGGTGACAGCGCTGAACAGCGGTACAGTGGCCATATCATATGTATTATCTACAGGCTGCAAGCGCCCTAAGACACTGACCCTGAATCCCACACCAAGCACTATAGCAGGTACATGCCATGCCTGTGTGGGCGCTACCACACTGCTGGGTAGCTCTCCGCTAACGGGTACATGGAGCAGCGGTAATACCGCCATAGCCACCATAGGCAGTGTAGCGGGCCTGGTGAGCGGTATAGCGGCAGGCACCTCTGTGATATCGTATGTGATGACGGCGACAGGCTGCTATACTACAGCTATTGTGACCATAGACCCACTGCCGGGCCTCATAGAGGGCCCTGCCGACCTGTGTGTAGGTTCCTCCGCATTATTTGCGGCCACACCTACGGGCGGCACCTGGTCATCATCAGCACCCGCTGTTGCCACTGCAGGTATACTTACGGGGAATATCACGGGTGTGTCGGCAGGTACTACTATCATTACTTACAGGAGCGCGGCCGGATGCGTGGGAACAGATGTGCTGTCGGTGAATGCGCTGGCTACGGCAGGCTCTATACTGGGTACACCTACGGTATGCCAGAGCAATACAGTGACGCTCACTGCCACGGTAGCGGGCGGATCGTGGAGTGTGGTAACAGGCAAGGTGTCCATTACACCGGCAGGTGTGTTGACGGGTGTAGCGGGCGGTGTGGATACCGTAAAATATACGGCTACCAATGGCTGTGGTACGGCTGTGGCACGGTATACCATTACCGTGAACCCGCTGCCTGCCATAGGCAGTATAAGTGGTATAGATAGTTTTTGCCTGGGAAGTACTGCAGTGCTAACGGCCAGCGTGGTAGGCGGTGTGTGGAGCAGCAGCAACGAGGCTGTAGTGACCGTAGCGGGCGGCATAACAACACCTGTAAGTGCAGGTACGGCCACCATATCGTACTCGCGTACCAATGCCTGCGGCACTGCCGTAGCTACCATGACGGTAGCCGTGATAACGCCTATAGTGGCGGGTACCATAAGCGGGCCCGATACAGTATGCTACGCCAATACGGTGACCCTGACCAGCACTGCCCCGGGTGGTATATGGAACAGCAGCAGCCCCTATGTGTCTGTAGAAAGTACTACAGGCAAGGTGACGGGCATTGCTCCCGGCAAGGCCATCATAAGGCATATAGTGAAGAACGACTGCAGTGCCGATACGGCCTTCTTCCCGATATATGTGAAGTACAGCATAGACTGCCCTACGGCGGTGACACCAACAGCAGCACCTGTAGCGGGTATAAGAGTATATCCTACACCTACGGACGGTATGGTGACCATAGAGACACCTGTGGCCGGTGTAGTGACCATTCATACCATAGACGGCAAGGAAGTAAGCAGGTATGTGGTGAACGCATCTGCTACCGAAATGAACCTGCCACGCGGCCTGGCACAGGGTATGTATATGTGCAGGTTCGTGGGCAATGATGGCAGCACCGCAGTACTGCGTATAGTGTATGAGCCGTAAGAGAGTAGGATAAAGGAATAAAGCGAACGGGCAGGTATCAGAGATACCTGCCCGTTGTCAAATATGTGGTAACGTATTCGCGTACTCCCTGCTCCAGCGTATGGAAAGGAGCATAGTAACCGGCCGCGCGGAGTTTGGTCATGTCGGCCTCGGTGAAATACTGGTATTTGTCGCGGATATCGATAGGAGTGTCTATGTACTCTATATTGGCAGGTAGCTGCAGCGTATCGAATATGGCCTTTACGAGGTCGTTGAAGGTGCGGGCCTTGCCGGTACCTGTATTGTACAGGCCATTGGCAGGGCGGTGTTGCATGAGCCATACGCATATCTGCACCACATCCTGCACATATATGAAGTCGCGGATCTGCTCGCCATCTTTATAAGCAGGGTGGTGCGAGCGGAACAGTTTTACCTTACCTGTGCTTTGAATGGTATTATAGGCATGGAATATGACCGATGCCATACGGCCCTTGTGATACTCGTTGGGGCCGAAAACATTGAAAAATTTGAGACCTGCCCAGAAGGGTGGCTGCTGCGGTTGCTGCAATGCCCATTTATCGAATTCGTTCTTGGACACCCCATAGGGATTGAGCGGCTGCAGCTTGTATATCACATCGTGGTCGTCCTTGTAGCCATGCTCGCCTGCGCCATATGTGGCGGCCGATGAAGCATATACCAGCGGTATGGCATTGGCAGCGCATACGGCCCACAACTTTTGCGAATATTCAAGGTTCAGCCTGCGGTGTACCTCGTAATCCATTTCGGTGGTATCGGTGCGGGCGCCCAGGTGGAAGACATACTGTACGCGTCCCGGGTTGGCTTGGAGCCAGGCAAAGAGATCGTCCCTGTGTACCTTTTCGAGGTAGCGCTTACCGGCTAGGTTGGGCGCTTTTTTCTCTACAGAAAAATCATCGGCAAGTATGAGGTTGTCGTAGCCTGCATGGTTGAGGTAGCCAACAAGATAGCTACCGATGAAACCGGCCGCGCCGGTTATCAGTATGGTATCGTTCGCCTGCATGTGCGGGAATGGCTATTAGTGTTGCTCGTGGTTGCCTGTCTCTGCACCTTCGCCAACGGGAGCTGTCATTTCCTCGTTGTGGTGTGCGCCCTCGGCCTCGTGGGTCTCGTTCTTGGGAGCGGCATCGTGATGCGCTGCAGGAGCAGCTTCGTGGCCACCGGCAGCGCCATGGTGTGTTTCGTGCGTGGCCTCGCCATGGCCCTCAGAAGCACTTTCGACCTGTACGAAATTGAGTGCAGCTATGAAAAGCCCTACAAGGATGATAACGAGCCAGAGACCATTACCAAAAGATATTATCGCTTTGTTCTCTGTGCTGTGACCGTGTGTATCGTGACCCATAAGTTGTGATCGTTTAAAAAGTGTGGCAAATATAATCTTTCGTCGGGGAATGTGCAAGCGGAAAAAGAGGTGTTTTTGACATAACAACCATTCATTCATACTTTTGCGGCCTCAAATGGCAAAAGGAAAAAGACGTATAGGCAGGTGGATACTGCGTGCATTGCTGGTGATGTTCGTGTCGTCTACGCTGTATGTAGTGGTATGCAGGTGGGTATGGCCACCGTTCACCATCACCCAGGTGGCTGCCCTCTTCGGGGGCTATGGCCTGAAGAGAGACTATGTGAGCTGGGAAAAGATACCCAATAGTGTGAAGCTGGCCGCCATTGCCAGCGAAGACCAGCTATTTGCAGAGCATGGCGGTTTCGACCGGAAGGCCCTGGAAAAAAGCGTGTTCGGGCCACAAAAGAAGAAAAAGAATAAAGTACGCGGCGGCGGGGCCAGTACCATAAGCCAGCAGACGGCCAAGAACGTGTTTCTGTGGCAGGGTAGCGGCTGGGGCAGGTATGTGCGCAAGGTGCCGGAATTCTACTTTACCCAACTGATAGAGTGGACATGGGGCAAAAAGCGCATAATGGAAGTGTACCTGAACGTGATAGAGATGGGCCCGGGCATCTTCGGGATAGAGGCGGCCGCGCAGCAATACTTTCATAAGCCGGCAAAGAGCCTGACGCAGGCCGAGGCCGCACAGATAATAGCCTGCCTGCCCAACCCCAAGAAATTCACTGTAAGGCCCATGAGCCGCAGAGTGGCATGGCGCTACCCCCGGATCGTGGAACAAATGAACCACCTGAACGGCGACGAGGATATAGACGACCTGCTAAGCCGATAGCCGTATGGCGCTACCGGGAGCTCTCTTCCAATGCCGGATCGATCAAAGCACCTAGTTTTTTGGCCTCAGCTATATCGGCATGGGCCTGTGCTTTATTGCCCTTTGCCAGGTGTGCCTGTGCGCGCTGTACCAGCGGATCGGGGTATTCGGGTTTCAGCATCACGGCATGGTCGTAGTCTTTTATGGCCAGGTCATACTTCTGCTGCTTCATGTATATGCGGCCCCTGTTCATGTAGGGTATATAGGCATCGGGGTTCTGCGAAATGGCTTTCTCGTAAGTAATTATGGCCGAATCGGACTTGCCCACTATCTCCAGGAAGTTGGCATAATTGCTATAACCTTCCGGGAAGAATTTCTTGAGCGCAAGCGCCTTGCGGAACACGGGCGCGGCAGAGTCGTATTTGCCCTGTATGCTGTACACCACACCCAGGCCCAGGTAGGCGCTTTCCAGTCCATCCTTTATGGCTAGTGCTCTCAGGTAGGCCGTTTTTGCCTCTTCTATGCGGCCCGTGCTGCGCATGTATTCGCCTATGCAAATGATGGGGCTGGTATAATCGGGCTTGCGCTCTACCGACTTTGAGAAATAGACCAATGCGGAATCGCCATATTTCTTGCGGTCTACCTGGTTCTGTGCCCCCTCGAAACGGGTATAATATTCCTGCCCCAGGTAGAAGTAGCCGATGGGTGACTCGGGGTCTTTCTCTATAGCATCGGTCCAGAGGCTTACAGAGTCGTACCAGTCCTTATTGCGCTCGCTGGTCATATAGGCATATGCACCGCTTGCACCCAGTACTACTACCAACAGCAGGGTACCAAGGGGCTTTTTCTGTTCTACCAGCCTGGCTATGAAATAGCCTATGAGCAGAAAGAGGCCCACATAGGGTATATATGTATACCTATCGGACATGACGGCGCCGCCTACAGGCAGGAATTGCAGCAGCAACAGCAGGTTGATGATGAAGAAGAGCACACCCAGCAGCAGCAGCCTGTTGTGCCTGCCGAACTTCCATATGGCAAAGAGCGCACCGCCTACCAGCAAGGGGTATACATAGAATACAGCAGGCAGCGCATCATTGACCTTTATGGGGTAGGGGTAGAAGTTGGTGAGCCCTACGGGTACTACCATTTTCCATACATAGGTGCAGAGCGCATAGCAGCCCAGGGCCAGCCGTTCGAGGACGGTAAAGTGGACATCGAGCGTGCCGAGCGCACCAACATCTTTCTGCGCGTAAATGGAAATGAGGCCGAACAGCATGGATAGGCCGAACAATGGCAGTTTTTCTATGATGAGCACAGCCTTCAGATCGCGGCGCTCGTAGAGGTCTATAAGCAGGAGCACTACAGGCAGGGTGACACCTACCGACTTGCACAGCAAGGAAAGCGCGAAAAGCAGTATGGTAGCTACGAACCACAGCGCCCGTTTACCTTCGCGGGCGCGTATATATAGTATATGGGTGGTGCATGCCAGCAGGTAGAACATACCATAGAGAATATCTTTCCGGCCTGCGATCCAGGTGACGGACTCTACACGCATGGGATGTACCGCGAAGAGCAGGGCTGCTATTGCTGCTGCCAATATGCTGCGCGTGAGCGTGCGAACGAAGATATAGGCCGTGGCCGTGGTGATGATATGGAATATGATACTATCGAGATGGTAGATGGCGGGTTCCAGCCCCTCTTTGCCATACTCCCACCAGTAGGTGACCATGGTGAGCGGGTGATAGTTGCCCATCACGCGGCTTTCGAGGAGGAACAACCTTTTGAGCCCCTCGATGGAGCTATCTTTGATAAGGGGATCGGTGAGGACGTAGCCGAGGTCGTCCCAGTTGGTGAACTGGTTGGCGAGCGCACTCTGGTATGTGAGCCATGTGATGACAGAGATACCGGCCAGTATGAGCAGGTGTACCAGCCCAAAGGGACTTTTTTTCTTTTCTGCAGTGGTCGGTTCGGGCCGTTGTGGCGATGGCCTGCCGGGCTGCTTTATATTATTGTCCGCAGCAGGGGCGGTGGTGTTCCGCGGGTTTGCCTGTCGTTTCTTTGCCATGAAGGAAAGGTATATCGCTTTCGTTACACGGCCAATACCGTGTGGGGTGTCGCATTAGGATCTGCTATGTTATACCGGCTGCGATATGAATATTATTTTACATCGCAATGTGCGTTGTAATAGCCGTATTTCTTTTTGAATTCCTGGTCTTTACCATTGCAGATGTTCTTGAGCACTGCATCGCTGTACGACGGACCGTATTTGAAGGTCTCATAACGCTCTACGCCGGGGCGGAAATAGTAGACACAGTAGCAGTCCCTGGCCTTTGAGTCTTTTTCCCAGCTCAGTTTTTTGCAACTGTTCCCCGCTACCATGATGGCAGGCAGCACTACAAAAAAGAGAAATTTCTTCATTTGATATCGCTTTGATATGTGTGCAAACGATATGACCCCAGACAGGCCGGAGCCATCGCGGATATAAAAATACAGTTATTTATGATCTCATCAAAAATAAGGTGCCATGACCGGCAATGGATCAATGCCCTTTGTGCCCTTTCTTCTTTTTACTGTGCGTATCCTTCTGTTTTTCTCCATCGGTCGCGGCCTCTTCGTTGGCGGTAGAATCGGCATTGTTCTTCACCTTGTTGAAGAAGTTGCGCACGGCAGGTACGTTCTTGTCGAGGTTGTAATGGTGAGCGCCCAGCAGCAGGAAGAAGAACAGAATGATGAGCAGCAGCGGATAGAGCACGAACTTTTTGATGCGCTTGATGATGAGGGCGCGCCTGTTGCGTATTATCTGGTCCTGGTCCAGGTAGCCACGGGTCTCTATGGTCTGTATGATCACCTTGTTCTTTGCACGGGTATCCTTTTGCCATTCTTCATACTTTGCCAGCGTGCCTTGCTTGCGCAGTTGCTTGCCTCTATCTGTGATGAAGAGCACACCGCCCTCGCGCTCGGCTATGAAGTCGTTACTTTTCAGGAAATCGAGTATGTTCTTTGATGCCTGTGTCTGGAGCGCGCGAATGTCGCGCTCATCGAGCGACAGCTCCTGCATGAGGGCATCTTTTTCTTCTGCCAGGAAGTTGCGCAGCGCTATCTGCAGGCTTTTGGCCTCATTGAGTGTACTATCGCGAAGAAATTTTTCGAGCAGCCTCTGCTCTATGTCGCTCAAGTTGTTGTTCATATGGTCAGAGTTCGATACCTCAAACCTACTTTTGTTTTATTCACTGAACAACACTTGAATTGTTATCGGAGTACTAATGATATAAATAATAAGAATAAGATAAGAAGCATATAAGAGGCAGAGGTCATTTTGCCTGCAGCCAGCTCAGCATATCAGAAGGATCTAGCTGGTAGTAGGCATACTTGCTTTTGTATTCGGCCACACCATTGTTCACCCAGTATATGGCGGGTACGGCCTCGCCCGCCAGTTGCAGGAACTCTGTAGAATGGGGGTAGAGCAGGTGGGGTACATTTTCGGCCTGGCTTTCATCGAAGAATGCTTTTTTGTGTACGTCGGCGCCATCGAGCACCATGTATATGGGTATCTGTGGGTACTGCCTGTGTATGATGTGCAGCAGGAAGGCCGCTTTTTTGCAGTGGGGACAGGTGAAGTGCATGAAGGCTATGATGTGCTTGCCCTTGCGAAGGTCCATAGGCGGGGCAGGGGAGTACTTGTAGAGCAGATCGAGGTCCAGCTTCTGGCCGTACTTTACGGGGGCGGTACCTACATAGATATTGTGCGTGACGAAGGGTGTGGAGAACGCCAGGAAGGCCAGTGCCATGCATACATATGCCTGGTGCCTGTAGGGCCTCACAGGGTATATGAACATGAGCGCCACCGTGGCCACTATCATGGCCACATTCTTCCATATGGCGGTGAGGGGTGTCATGGCCAGCTTGTCGCCAAAGCAGCCACAGTTGCCGGTATTGCCCTGCTTGGCTATTATCACCAGCAGGTATATGATGAAGACGGACAGCACGGCTATAACGGCCTTGTAGGTGAAGCTGCGCAGGTATACATGGCCCAGCAGCAGCAGGCCCAGCAGCAACTCCATGCCTATCATCATACGCGCTATGATGCCGGCCACGAGTATGTTGCTGATGCCGAGGTCTATGAATGTCCAGTGGAAATTATCGAAGGCGTTCTCGCTATATATCTTGGTATAGGCAGAGTAGAAGAATGTGGCCGAAAGGGCCAGCAATAGTATAGCGCCTATGACACGCCTTACATAGAACGATGCGCCCCTTGTGGCGGCCTGTATACCGTTATCCATAAATGCCTGATAAAGAGGAGCACAATAGTAGGGCAATAAATGCAAACATTACCCCAAAATTTGGCCGGTGTCCGTTGCCTTTAATGACGGAATACCCTGCCTGCCATTTCCCATGCGGCGCGGAATGCTTCCTTATCGAGCTGAAGGGGGAGCTGATGCTCGTCGCACCAGTCTACCAGGTGCTCGGTAGCCATATTGCCCACAAGGTCGTCCTTGGCCATGGGGCAGCCGCCTATGCCCCTGATGGCGCTGTCGTACCGGCGGCACCCTGCATTGTAGGCGGCGCCCACCTTCTCGCGCCAGGTATCTGCTGTAGAGTGGAAGTGTGCGCCTATGTTGGTGCCGGTGAATTCGGGCAACAGGCTGTTGAAGATATAACTGATATTATGGGGCGTGGCAACGCCTACTGTATCGGACATGGCTATGGTGCCTATGCCCATGCGCACCAGCTTGCCTACCTGCTGTATGGCCACCTCTGCATTGTACGGATCGCCATAGGGGTTGCCAAAGCCCATAGATATATATACCACCAGCTCTTTGCTGTGGCGTACACAGAGGTCCTGTATCTCCTGCACCTGTACCAGCGACTGCTCTATGGTCTTGTTGGTATTGCGCATCTGGAAGGTCTCGGATATGGAGAGCGGGAAGCCGAGGTAAGATATCTCGCTGTACTGTACGGCCTCTTCGGCGCCGCGGGTATTGGCTATGATGGCCAGCAGCTTGCTGCGGGTGGCGCTCAGGTCTAGCATGGACAGCACCTCTTTGGTATCGGCCAGTTGTGGTATGGCCTTGGCCGATACGAAGGAACCAAAATCGAGCACATCGAAACCAACCCGAAGGAGCAGGTTCAGGTATTCGGCCTTCTCTGCGGCCGGTATATGCCTGTCCCAGCCTTGCATGGCATCGCGGGGGCATTCGGTGAATATAATGGGGGAACTGCTGCTGGCTTGTAGTACGGACATAAAAATGCTTGTTAGCAAATGCTATACAAAGATACTACATAAATAAGATGGAGGCGGTATACGTCAGGAAAGCAGGGCCGACAAGTTGTTGCTGGTGAGCGGCTTATTGAGGAATTGCCTTACCGACTTGTAGTTGTGCACCTTTTGCAGGTCGTTCTCGTTTATAGATGAGGATATGACATAAATGGTATAGTTGGCCACTATATTGCCGGGCAGGTTCTCGAACGCTTCTACGAACTCGAAACCGTTCATGATGGGCATTTGTATATCTACCAGTATGATGGTATGCGAGAGATCGTCTGGCGGGGTAGCGGCAATGAACTCAAGGGCATCTTTGGCCTGCAGAAAAGACCGTATGGACTCGCATTTGCCTGTGTTCTTGATTATCTTCTCAGCGATGAAACAATCAAGCTTGCTATCATCAATGACAATAAAATTCAGTTTCTTATTTGGTACCATGAGTTCGACCGGGTATTGTTACGATAAACGTTGATCCCACATTGGGTTCAGATTCCACTTCTATCTTTCCATTCAGTTTATTCAGCGCGTCCTTCACGTTGTACAGGCCAAGACCTGAGCCCGTTTCTTCGGATGTGGCCCTGTAAAACAATGTAAAGATATTGTTTATGTGGTTTTCATGTATGCCTATTCCGTTATCTTTTACTTTTATCTGCACATTATTGGCCTTCACTTCTATGTGCACATCCACTAATTTCTCGCTGGCGGCCTTGCGCTGGTAGTTGAAGGCATTGGACAGGAGATTGTTCAGTATCATTTTGATGCTGATCTCGTCGGAATAGAACGGCTCGTTCTGTATGACGGTAGAGGTGAAGTTGATATTGTTGTTGCGGCTGGCTATGCGGAAGAGGGCGGCTATGTCTGAGAGCAGGGTATTGAAGTTGATCTCGGCGAACTGGAGCATACCACGCTTCAGCTTGTAGTATTCGTGTGTGTTCTTGATGTATTCATCCAGCTTGCGTACCGCTTCGGACATCATGTTGAGCAGTTCGCGCAGCTCATCGAGGTTGTTGATGCCGTTGGCAAGGTCTATGGCGCCTATGATGCTGAGCAGCGGGCCTCGCACATCGTGGGTGATGCTGTATGCGAATTTGCCCAGCTCGTCGTATGCCGACTGCAGCTCTTTGTTCTTCAGCACCAGCAGCGAGCTGGTAAGGTAGAATTTGTTGGCCTCTTCTATGGCCGAGCGCACATCATTATCGGTCCATGGTTTCTTGATATACCTGAAAATGTGGCCCCTGTTCACCGCATCTATCACAGACTCTATATCGGTATAGCCGGTTATCAGCATTCGTACAGGGTCGGGGTATTGGTCGCGCATCTCTTCAAAGAACTGTACTCCCGTTTTATCGGGCATACGCTGGTCGCAAAGTACTACTCTTATATCGGGATGGGCCTTGAGGTACTCGTATGCTTGTGGGGTATTCGCAGCGATATAAATAGTGTAATCGAACCTGAAAGTGGCTTTAAAGCCATTCAGGTTATTCTGTTCATCATCGATGTAGAGCACTTTTATTTTCTCTCCTGTGTTCAACGCTACGTTATTTTTGAATCAGTGGTAAAGTAATGATAAATTCTGTTCCCCTGCCAAGTTCGGAGTTAATATTTATTTGGCCGTGATGTTTGTTGATGGTATTATAGGCAATGGACATACCCAGACCGGTGCCCTCGCCCACATCTTTGGTAGTAAAGAAAGGTTCGAACAGGCGTTTTTTGGTGTTCTCGTCCATACCGGTACCATTGTCGCCGATGGTGATGTGCACGTTCGACTCATCGAACGTGGTGGTGATGGAAAGTACGCCGCCCTCGGCCTCTCCGTATTTCTTGCGAATGGCGTAAACGGCATTCGATATCATGTTCAGGAACACCTGGTTCAGCTTGCCGGGATAACACTCTATGAGCGGCAGGTTGGCATAGCTCTTCGCCACAGCTATGGTGTTATTGAGCATATTGTTGGTGATGATGAGGGTAGAGTTGAGGCCCTCATTTATGTCGGCCTTTTTCAGGTCGTCCTCATCGAGGCGAGAGAATATCCTGAGGCCTTTCACTATCTCGGCCGTGCGGCTGGCGCCTTCGCCTATACCATTCAGTAGCTGATCTATCTCTATCTGCAGGTATTCGTAATCTATATCGGTCTTATAATTCTCTATGGCCTTTGCTTTTTCCCCGGCAGACATATCGGATGTGGCTATCTGCTCCAGTTCTTTTACTGTGTCCAGCAGTATCAGTACATCCCTGTTGAGGGGTTTCACGTTAGAGGTGACGAAGTTGATGGGGTTATTGATCTCGTGCGCTATACCTGCCGTAAGCTGGCCGAGAGAGGCCATCTTTTCAGATTCCACCAGTTGTGTCTCGGCCTCTTTCAGGTCGGTAAGGGCCTTGTTCAGGTCGTCGTTCGATCTTTTCAGTTCATATGTGCGCTCTGTTACTTTTTGTTCCAGCACTACATTCTGTTCGCGTATTATCTTTTCGTTCTCTTCCAGTGCGGCGATGGCCTCGGCCTGGTGCTTTTCCTTTTCTTTCTTCAGAATGTTTATCCTATCGGCCAGGGCGAAGGACAGCAGTATCACCTCCATAGCCGAACCTACAGGCATGGTATATGCCGTGAATATGTTGTAAGGGAGGATGTTGAAATTCTTGAATACGAATATGAAAACACCTATCAGGAACGCTACCCATGCCACCAGGAAGAAGCCGGCCGGCCTGTACCCCTTGCGCCAGATGACGATGGCCACTACCAGCATGTAGATGGATACGAGCGAGGCCGTCATGTCTATGACATTGTAAGTAATGGTGTATTTGCCCGCAAGGGCGGCCACTATGGCTATGCCATAAAGGATATAAAGGATAAAGAAACCCCTGTCGGCGGCCCTGGGTATATGCTCGCGCGTGCGCAGGAAGTGCCGCAGGAACTCCATACCGGTGATGCCCGCCAGTGGGGGAGTGAGGTAGGTGCTGGCTATAGAGAACCATGGGCTTTTGGGCCATAACAACTGGAAGCCATAGCCCGAAAGGGTGATCTGCGCGAGTATAACGGCCAGCACATAGCCTATATAGAAGAGATAGCTGGCATCGCGGGTGGTGAGGTAAACGAAGAAGTTGTAAAGCAGCATGGCCAGCATAAGGCCCATGTACATGCCCCAGAATATGTCCTTGTACTTATCGGAGTCGGATATGGCGATATTGGTGCCGGTAGAAAGGGGTAGCAGCAGCGGAGAGGTGCTGGAGGCCTTGAGGTATACATACTTCTCGGTACCGGGAGTAACGGAGACGGGGAATATGAGGTCGGAGCTGATCTTTTCGCGGTAGCCGAATGGGAATGCAGCACCGGTAGAGTGGGCCTTGAGCCCTGAATCGCCTATGGGCTCGTAGAAAAAGACACTGTCCGTAGTAGGGGCAGAAAGCCTGAGCATGAGCTTGCCCGTGCTGGATTCGTTGCGCAGCCTGATCCTGAGCCAGTATGCCGATGAAGTAGTGGCAAAATTGGGGATACCCTTGGGCCAAACCTCGTAATGAGCGTTCACTACATCTTTGTAGGTGAGCGAATGCGTCTTGTCTTCTATGTATTCTACGCCGGTGGTGACCAGGTAGTTCTTGTCGGGGTCGCTGATGGTGATAGGTGGTACGTTCTGCGCGCCGGCAACTACAGACAATAGCGAACAGGCAACAAGAAGAAGATAGCGTATGAGCATTACTGAGCTTTTGTGGGTATCACTAAGTTATAATCTATTTCCACAAGCCCCTTGGGGCCTGTTTCCATATATTTCTGAACGGGGTTGTTGCGGAGATCCAGCATTCGTTCCCTGTTCACTTTTTCGGCGGTCTCCAGGTTCTTCGAGTTGAGGATACCCAGTACACGCGCAATAAAGTCTTCCTTGGGGTAAAAGAACTCACCATTGGAGCCTAGCGTATTATCTACCACAAAGCCCACGTTCTTGAACATATCCAATGTGTAGTCGCCGCATATACCTACCAGTGTGTTGCAGCCCATCTGGTTGGTCATGGATATACCTGCACGGGTAAGCAGTACACTTATTCCATAGCCGGCCACCGATTTGGCGTTCCACAGCGCCGACAGCTCGCCTACGCCATTGTCGTAGTATTGCTTCACCACATCGTATATGCGGCCGTCCATATGGCCTACTGCTTTCTCTACGGGCAGGGGGTGTATGCCATCGGCCATCTGCACGCGTATACCGCCTACCAGCTCTCCTTCCTCGTTCTGCGCCACTACACCATATATGCATGGCATTTCCAGCCATACCCTGTTGTTGGAAGTGATATTGGTGATACCATAATCCTCCAGCACTTTCGTATGACCCTTCAGATAACGCTCGGATAGCTCCAGGTCATCCACAGGTTTGAATGCAGTGAATTTTAATTTCAACATCTTCAGGCAATGGTGTACAGTTCATTTATGCTTTTCCGGAGCGATCGCGCCGTAGGCGGTTCGGCTTTGAAGAGGCGGAATAAGAATAAACCGTGCCTGTCATGCAATTCCGGAAACAAGGTACATAATTTCCCATACAATTCATATATCTCTGATACCATATTAGGGTCTTCGCCATCCATGCCCGCATATTTGGCCCTGGCATGCAGGAACAATGGGGCCGAAATGGGCTGTACCGACAGGTGATGGCGGGTGGCCTCCAGCCATACCTGCTCTACAGCGCGGCCACCATTCACAAGGTGGGCGGCACTATACTGCGGAACGGAGACAAGGCCTACTGCCGAAGAGCTGCGTATACTGAGGCGGATGAGCTTTTCGAAGACCTTGCCGGTGCGCCACTGGTTGAGCAGGGCTATAACGCCCGGGTCGGAACCGATGCGCATGCCCATTTCCTCGGCCACGGTGAGCTCCAGGGTCTTTATGTCCAGGCCCTCGGTTATCTTTTCGGTACCGCTATCGTTCCAGCGCAGCTCTTTGTGAAAGAACTCGTGGTGCGACTGCGGGTGCAGCGAGCGTACACGCTCTGCGGCAGATTCTATATCGGCAAAGGCATTGATAATGTCGGGGTCGGTAAGAAAGGTGAGTTTGGTGTCTGCCACACGTGCGCAGGCGGTAGCCAGATCGGTATAGATGCCGGCGGGCAGGGGGGCGTTATCGCCCCGCTTGCGGTTGGTGCAGCGTGTGCCTATATACATGGCGGGTGCGCCAAGGGGGCGTACCGCCTCGCTGGGCCGGAAGGCTATAGTGGCCACCAATGGCTGGTCCTCGCCGGCGGGGAAGAGGGTATAGTGGGCCTCGAAGCCCAGGCTGGCGGCCTTGATGATGATATTCTCCAGCGCGGCACCGAGCGATATACGCGCTATGAAGTCTATGGGATCCGTCCACGAGTAGGACTGTTGCTTGTCGTGGAAGAGGTAGAGAGCGCCATCTTTCGACAGCAGCTTCCATGGCTGGTTGTTTGCAGCAGATGGGGCCTCTATAGCGGCCTGTGCTACCTGCTGCAGATCTCCTGCGCTTATGGCCGATGATGGCGCGGCATGTGCACCTGCCAACTGCAGCATTTGCTGCTCTGTAAGCCGGGGATAGGGCATTTCGCGTACCTCGTAGGTGCCTTCCATCTTCTGGGGCTTGTCGCCTATCAGTTCTTCTATATCTACAAAATACCGGCCCGAGCTGCTGTATTTGTTCAGCATGATGCGGCGGCAGACATCGGCACAGAGGGCACCGCCAAGGGCCACGGCCGAGGCCAGTTGCGGCCATGTGGAAATGGTCTGCTTTATCTCTACCATAGATGCCCGCAGGCGTTTGGATATGGTATCCAGCCCCAGCATAGGCATGATGTAGGGTATCTTCTCATCGTTGGTGAGGGAGCCTATCTTGGTGTGGTCCAGGTGGTCTATGAAGCCGTGCAGTATGGCCCTGTCGGGCTCCAGGTCGAAGCGCTCTACATCTACAGTACCGCGGTCGCTGGCCTCCATGAGCACAGGTATGCGCAGGGCCTTGGCCTTGTGGCGCAGCAGTATCTTCATGTCCAGCCCGTCGCATTCGTCTATCACGAGGTCCAGCTTGCCGCCTTCGGTGAAGAAGGCATCCATATTGGTGGTAGTGAGGCCTTCTGAGAAGAGGGTGATCTTCAGGAATGGGTCTATCTCGGCTATGTCGCGCGCTACCTGTATGGTCTTTTTCAGGCCCATATTGTATACGCTGCTGCGCAGGCGGTTGAGGTTGGTGATCTCCAGGTCGTCGAAATCGGCTATGCGCAGCTCGCCAAAGGTACGCTCCATGGCCATGGTCACCGATACTGCCTGACCTACCGAGAGGCCTACCACACCTATGCGTTTGGTAGCCAGTATCTCTTCTTCCTCGTCGGTTATCTTGTACTTATTGCGGTTGGTACGCATGAAGACGAATTCCTTCTCATCGAGCAGGTGTACCAGCTTATCGTTCCATGGGTAGTATACCCATACGCCGTACTGGTCTATGGGGGTGCCGGCCAGGTGGGTGTGTATGCGCGGTTCTATCTCATTGTCTTTCAGGGTCTCTTTGGGTATGCTGGTCTTTACCAGTTCGCGAAGCTGGGCGTGGATGGTGTCATAGACCCGTATCCATGGGCGGGTGTTCAGTAGCTGTTCCAGTGCCTCTTCGTCCCCCTTCTCTATGAGGCGAAAGAACACGGGCCTGTACATATCTTGTTCTTCTTTTATTTCTTTTAATTTATTATTAATTATCTTTGTTAACACCATGGTAGATTTTAGTATTAAACGAATAAGTTTATTATTTTTACAACAACAGCCTACCCCTTAACGCAGGTCATCTCACAGCCAATGAATAAAGATAAAATTACCATATTGTACGTTGATGATGAAATGAACAACCTCATCTCGTTCAAAGCTGTTTTCCGCATTAAATATAACATACTTACGGCTATTAGCGGAGAGGAAGCGATAAAGATCTTAAAGAACAATATGGTAAATATCATTATCACTGACCAGCGTATGCCACAAATGACAGGTGTGGAATTCCTGGAGTCGATACTTGATGAATTTCCCGATCCCATACGCATACTGCTCACCGGCTATGCCGATATGAACGCCGTGATAGATGCCGTGAACAAGGGAAAGATATTTCACTACCTGACCAAGCCATGGAACGAGGAAGAACTGGATATGACCATAACACGCGCCTTTGACGTATACCGCCAGAAGATAGAAGAGCGCGAAATGACCAATAAACTGAGCCTTTCGAACGAGCAACTGGAATTCCTGCTGAGGCAGAAGCTACTATCCTAAATTTATTTCTCCGTAACCAAACTGGAATGCCGATACGGCAGGGGATATTCTTTTACAGACCCGATACACCACCACCGCGCGATATCTTGCCGATACCTGCATAATGCCTGCGCCAGTAATCTTCCTTGAGGCTGCTGATAACAACGCCCTGCGAGGTAGATGAATGAATGAAATGACCATTGGCCAGGTAAACGCCCACATGGGTGATGCGCTTGCCGCGCTGGCGGAAGAATACGAGGTCGCCTTCCTGGGCATCATCGGCCTTTTTCTCTCTTTTGCAGCTCTTGTACTGGTCTTGTGCGGTGCGGGTAAGCTCTATGCCATATACATCATCGTACAGCTTGCGGGAGAAGCCCGAGCAGTCTATACCGGCCTCTGACTGGCCGCCGAGGCGATAGCGGGTACCATACCACCTGGTGATGAAGTTGTATAACTGGCCGTTGTGCACATCTTTGCCCTGTATGCCTACGAGGTCGGTGTATTTAAGGCCGGCGGGCTCTATCTCTTCGGTGGCAGTAGCAGTGGGTGTAGTAGCGGGTTCAGATGTTTCTGTTTCCTCTTCTGTTTCCTGCTTTTTGCGCTTTATGAATATGAAATGGGTACGGCCCTGGTGTTGTTCGGGCCTTTGTTCTTCGGCGGTGAGCGCCCCGGCATGAGCGGGTTCGGATGATGTAGCAGATGCCACGGCCTCCTGCGCTGGCAGGGTGGCAACGGTGCGGGTATCTATAGCATTGGCAGCCTCACCGGTCTTTGTCTGACCGTGCAGGTAGATACCATTAATAAACTTTGGCTGCCTGGCATGTGCTAATGTAACCCTCTTACCTGCATCGCAGCTGGTAAGTAAAAATACTATCATTAACAGGCATGCTGAAGTAAAGGAGCGCTTTCTCATCGGCATGTTTGTTTGCGAGGTGCAAAAGTAAGGGAAACTGCCGGTCGCTCCAAGGCTATGTGGATAACTTCCCGGTCCTTAATGTTAAAATAACGTTGCTGCTCTTACTTTTAACGTGTAATGTGTTGAATGTCAAAGGCCACCCATAGATAGTACCTTTTTGTATTCGGCCTCGGTGACGGCGCTTACTGACAGTCTGCCCAGCCTCACGAGTTGCATATCGGCGAGGGAGGGTTCCTTTTTGATGTCGGCAAGGGTAACGGGGGTGGGAATGGCTTTGTAGGGTTTCAGCTCTACCACCACCCAGGCAGGGTCTTCGGTAGTGGGGTCCTGGTAGGCCTCTTTGACCACAGTGGCTATGCCTACTATGGCCAGGCCCTCGTTGCTATGGTAGAAAAGCACATGATCGCCCTTGGCCATGGCCTTCATATTGTTGCGGGCGGCATAGTTGCGTACACCATCCCAAAAGGTCTTCTTATCCTTTACGAACTGGTCCCAACTGTATTTGAACGGTTCGGACTTTACAAGCCAGTAGTTCATATGCTATAGGGTTTAGAACAGCTTCTTCAGTACGTTGTAGATGACCCTGGGTTTGCCCAGTGTATAGAAATGCAGCACTTTGGCGCCGTTCTTCAGCAGGTCGCGGCACTGCTCTGTGAGCCATTCCGTACCTATCTGCTCGCAGTCGGCATCGGTCTTGGCCTTCATCATGGCATTGTAGAGGTCTACGGGTATCTCTATATTGAACACACGGGGTATGGTAGTTAGCTGCTTCTTGTTGGTGATGGGTTTCAGGCCCGGTATTATAGGCACCTCTATACCGAACTCCCGGCACTTGTTCACATAGGCATAATAGTGCTCATTGTTGTAGAAAAGCTGGGTGGTCACATAGTCTGCACCGAGGTCTATCTTGCGTTTCAGGTAGTAGATGTCGGTATCGGTATTGGGCGACTCGAAGTGTTTTTCGGGATAGCCCGCTATGCCTATGCAGAAATCGGTCTTGGCGCCATCCATTATATCGTCCTCCATGTACAGGCCATTGTTGAGGCCCACTATCTGGCGCACCAGGTCTTCGGCATAGCTGTGACCGGCAGGGTGGGGGTTGAAGAATTTTTCGTTGGCAGCGGCATCGCCACGCAGCGCCAGTACGTTCTTTATACCCAGGAAGTCAAGGTCTATAAGCGCGTTCTCAGTCTCTTCTTTGCTGAAGCCGCCGCATATAAGGTGGGGGATGGCCTCGACCTTGTATTTGTTCATAAGGGCGGCGCAGATACCCACTGTGCCGGGGCGCTTGCGGATCTCCACCCGCTCGAAGCTGCCATCGCCGCGTTTTTTGAACGTCTGCTCGGCCCTGTGGTAGGTGACATTGATGAAAGAGGGCTTGAACTCCATGAGCGGATCGAGGTGATCGTAGATGGAATCGATGCTTTTGCCCTTAGTGGGGGGGAGTATCTCGTAGGATATGATGGTATCCTTGGCTTCGGCCAGCAGTTGTGTTACTTTCATAAATAGCGATGGCAAATGTATAATTAAAATGCATTTTCTCACAAATGCATTGGTATATAAAGGACGATATTCCTTATACACTAACTTTTTCCTGCTGTTCTTTGCCTATAAATATGGTTCAGCCCCAAGCATAGCCCGGAAAAATGGTCATTTCCCAAACCAAGACGAATAGAGAACTGTCTTTCAGTATATAATGCATTAATAGGTGGGTATGAAAAGTGTGTTCTGTGCTTTTATGCGGCGATCATGTGTCTTTCATTAAAAATATTAAATAAATGGCATAATTATTGTTATTTTCACGCTATACACCACTTACTTTATGAAATTTACCTATACTCTTCTCAAACGTTCTTTGCTGGTGCTACTGTTCTTTTGCCTGCCTGCAGTGGGCAGGGCATCGCATATAGTAGGCGCAGATCTGTTCTATACCCATGTTACCGGCAATACCTACAGGATAACCGTAGTGCTCTATGGCGATTGCGGGCCTGCCAGTTCTGGGACATTCCCTAGTTTATCTACAGGAACGCCGCAGGTGTGTGTGTATGATGGCGCTACCAGTGTGACCACACTTAGCTTATCTCTGCAACCGCCTACCGCAGGTGTGGAGATAACACCTGTTTGTGCAGCAGATATCTCTTCCACACAATGTACGAATACCGCCTTTACGATACCGGGCATAAAAAAGTTCGTTTATTCTGTGGACTATATGCTACCGTACAATTCTTCGGTATGGCGTTTTGTGTTCAATGGACAATATACTTCAGCGACCGCAGGGAGGGCTGCGGCCATCACTAACCTGCCCACGACCCCTGCTACCAGTATTCAGCTGATAGATACGCTGAACAACTTGTCTTTCCCGGCCAATTCGAACCCTCTGTTCACTACTATTCCCACACCCTTCTTTTGTCTGAACGAACTGAATACATACAATCCAGGCGCGGCCGATGCGGATGGAGATAATCTTGTGTTCCAACTGGTGGCGGCCACCAATGGCACGGGCAACTGCAGTGTGGTAGGCGGCGATTGCACATATACCGGTTCGGCATGGCCGGGACAGCCTATCACCCCTGCAACACCCCTGCAATGTCTTCCGGCATCTTATTCTTTCTCCAGCACCACAGGGCAAATAGTTTTCAACCCGAATTTTGTGCAGCGATCGGTGGTGGTATATAATGTGCGCGAGTTCAGGGGAGGTATACTGGTGGGTACTTGCCAGCGGGAGATGACGTTCTATGTTCGCCCCTGCTCGAATATGCCACCATCGGGCGTGTTCAGCGGCGCAACCGCCGGTACCCTTACCGATACCACCACATTCAGGATATGCCAGAACTCCGGGCCATTCTCTATAAACATATATCCGGTGGACCCCGAGGGTGATACCATTACAGTTACAGCATCGGGCCTGCCCACGGGTTCTTCCTTCAATACTGTAGACAATACCACCCCGGCGCCCCACAGTACTTTCTTATGGAACGCTACCGGCACTGCGCCGGGATCGTATACGTTCTATGTCACCTTCACCGACAACAATTGCCCCGATGCCGGTACGCTTACCCGTGCCTTCACCATCATCATAGACCCTGTGCCTACCATTGCCGGGCCATCTTCGGTATGTGTGGGTACCACAGCTACTTTTACAGGCACACCGGCCGGAGGTACCTGGACCAGCTATATACCTGCCGTAGGTACGATAGGGGCAAGCTCGGGTGTGTTCACAGCCCTGGCCACGGGGTCTGCAATGATCACATATACGTTGCCCAGCGGCTGTTATTCCACTACCTTTTTTCCTGTGGTACCTATACCTACGGTGAACCCCATAACGGGGCCGAATACGGTATGCCAGGGCAGCACCATAACACTGAGCAATACCACGCCGGGCGGTACATGGAGCGTAGTAGGGCCTGCGGCATCGATAGGTACCACCACGGGTGTGCTTGCAGGACTATCGGGTGGTACAGTGACCGTTTTCTACAACGTGTCATCGGCCTGCGGGCCAGTGTTCGCCTCTATGGTGGTAACAGTGAATGCACTGGCCGATCCGGGTGTCATATCAGGCCCGCATGAGGTATGTACCAGCGGGCCTGCCATAACACTGACCTCTACGGTGGTGGGCGGTGTATGGAGCGGCGGGGCGCCCAATGCCAGTGTATCGCCGGCAGGGGTAGTGACAGGTATAAATGCCGGAACGGCCACTATCAGCTATACCGTGACCAATGATTGCGGGCCTGTATCGGCCACTTATATAGTGACGGTAGTGGCTTCGCCGCCCGATCCGGGTGTGATATCGGGCCCGCCAACGATATGCGAAAGCAGTGCGGCGGCCTATACCTCAACAGCACCCGGCGGTACATGGACGAGCAGTACGCCTGCTGTGGGCACGATAAGCAGTACCGGCATACTGACAGGTATATCGGCCGGTACTACGGTGATAAGCTATACGGTAAGCAACAGTTGCGGACCTGCATATGCTACGAAGACCATAACAGTGAACCCGCTGGCCACGGTGAACCCTATAACCGGGCCGGATACCGTATGCCAGGGCGCTACCATAACACTGAGCAATACCACAGCAGGCGGTACATGGAGCGCCACAGGTGCCGCCACAGTGAACCCTACAACGGGCGAGGTAACGGGTGTATCGGGAGGAACGGCGGTAGTGACCTATACGGTGACCAATATGTGCAGTTCGGTAATGGCCACGCGTGTAGTAACAGTAAGCCCACTGCCGGATGCAGGTACTATTTCTGGGCCCGATACGGTATGTATCACATCGAGCATTGCGCTGACGGCATCGGTGCCCGGGGGTATATGGTCGGGTGGGGCGCCCAATGCTTCCGTATCTGCTACAGGGGTAGTAACGGGCCTTATCAGTGGGTCTGCCACCATCAGCTATACAGTAACAAATAGCTGCGGGCCATCTGTAGCTACCAAGACCATATATGTAAGACCGGTGACCGACCCCGGAGGTGTGCTGACAGGGCCATCGACAGTATGCGTGGGCAGCAGTATAGTACTGGTACCATCGCTGCCGGGCGGTACATGGGCCAGCAGCAGTACTACCATAGCTACTGTGGCAGGTGGTACGGTGAACGGTGTAGCAGGCGGCACGGCGATCATAAGCTATACCGTGAACAACACTTGCGGTACGACCATACTGACCCGGGCCGTAACAGTGAACACTGTGCCTGTGGTAGATACCATAGCAGGCCCTGCAATGGTATGTGTGGGCGGCACCATAGTACTTACCAATACCACACCCGGCGGTACATGGAGCGCAACAGGTACTGCCACCGTAAGCCCAACGGGATCGGTAGGTGGAGTATCGGGTGGGACGGCGACGGTATCATATACCGTTACCAATAGCTGCGGTACTACCACAGTAACAAAAATAGTAACGGTGAACATAGCGCCCGACGCAGGTACGATATCGGGCCCGGATACGGTCTGCGCCATGTGGACGATACACATGACATCTACCGTGCCCGGCGGCGTATGGAGCACCCCGAGCGCAGATGTAAGCATATCGGCCACCGGTGTAGTGACAGGTGGTACACCGGGTACTGCCATCATCAGCTATACAGTAGTGAATGGCTGCGGAGCAGCTACCGCGGTATATACCATAACGGTAACACCGGGCAGCAGCCCCGGCACCATTACAGGGCCATCATCGGTATGTGTGGGTAGTAGCATCTCTCTTTCTTTTCCGCTTACCGGCGGTACATGGACGAGCAGCGATATAGCGGTAGCAACCGTAACGGGTGGCGGTAGTGTAACAGGGATATCGGGTGGCACGGCTACTATAAGCTATGCATTCAATGATACCTGTGGTACGTTCTATGCCACCAGGGTAGTGACCGTACTGCCATTGCCCGATGCTGGTACTATATCAGGTGCATCCACTGTATGCGTGGGCGCTACTATATCACTCTCTGGTTCGGTACCGGGCGGTGCGTGGGGTGCATCGGGCAGCGCTACAGTGAGCGCGGGCGGCGTAGTGACCGGGGTGACAGATGGTACGGCCACCATCAGTTATACCGTCACCAATACCTGCGGTAGCGCCACGGCCACAAAAGTAGTGACCGTAATAGCATTGCCAACGCCTGCGATAACAGGAACTGCAGCGATGTGCGCAGGTGCAGTGGCAACCCTTACGGCTACGCCCCCGGGTGGTACATGGTCGGGCGGAGCGCCTGTTGCAAGTGTATCGGCCACAGGTGTTGTAACGGCATCTGCTGCAGGTAGTGCGGTCATCAGCTATACGGTATCCAATTCATGTGGTGCGGTATCTGCCATACATACCATAAATGTACTGCCTACGGTACCACCTGCGGGTAGCATTACAGGTATATCGCCTATCTGCATAGGTACTACCACCACTCTTACACCCAGTGTAGGCGGCGGTACATGGAGCACCTCCGATCCTGTTGTAGCACCGGTATCGGGTACGGGAGTGGTAACGGGTGCCACTGCAGGAACGGCCATTATCAGCTATACAGTTACGAATATGTGTGGCACGGCATCGGCAACGATGGCAATGACCATTGACCCTACTCCTACTGTAGCGCCTATAACAGGGCCGGCATCGGTGTGTGTGGGCGCTACCATTTCACTGAGCAATGCTACACCGGGTGGTGTGTGGAGCGCTACAGGTGCGGCCTCGGTAAGCGCAAGCGGTGTAGTGACGGGTGTAGCTGGTGGTATCGTTATCATCTCTTATACCGTGACCAATAGCTGTGGCTCATCGCTGGCCACGCACATCGTTACGGTGAACAGTGCGCCGTCGGCGGGTACTATATCGGGGCCAACGAGTGTATGCGTGGCCGGGTCTATAACATTGACATCGACAGTGCCGGGAGGCACCTGGAGCAGCGGCAGCCCTACTGCAAGTGTCACGCCATCAGGCGGGGTAGTGACAGGCATCTCTGCAGGCACGGCCCTTATCAGCTATACCGTTATAAACGCCTGCGGCCCGGCGGTAGCCACTTATGTGGTGACCGTTACGCCATCGGCACCTGCACCTACGCCTATAGCAGGGCCTGCTGTGGTATGCGCAGGCGCATCGATAGTTTTATCTGCCACACCGGCTGGCGGCACATGGAGCAGCAGCAGTGGTGGTATCGCAACAGTGACAGCGGGTGGGGTAGTGACGGGTGTATCGGGCGGTACTGCTACCATCAGCTATTCAATAGCGGGATCGGGAGCATGCGGCCTGCTGAGCGTTACCCATGTGGTGACGGTGAACACACTACCTACGGTAGCGCCTATACTGGGCCCGGGACTGGTATGTGCAGGCAGTACCATTTCATTGAGCAATGCCACACCGGGCGGTACATGGAGCAGCAGCGGCAGCGCTACTGTAAGTGCCGGTGGTGTAGTGACAGGGGTATCGGGCGGTACGGCAACGGTCTCTTATACTGTTACCAATAGTTGCGGCGCTGCCACCGCTACGCGTATAGTGACGGTAGAGACCATGCCTGTGGCAGGTACCATATCTGGCCCGGCAACGGTGTGTACAGGCTGGAACATAACGCTGACCTCTACTGTGCCGGGCGGCACATGGAGCGGCGGTGCGCCCAATGCTGCGGTATCGGCATCGGGTGTGGTGACGGGTGTTGCGGCAGGTACGGCAAGCATTACCTATACTGTCACAAATTCCTGTGGGGCGGCCACGGCCACTTATGTGGTCACTGTCAATGCTGCACCGGGTATACCGGGCGGTGTTACGGGCCCGGTATCGGTATGTGTGGGCAGTACCATCACACTTTCTTTCCCCACTACAGGCGGTACATGGAGCAGCAGTGACCCATCGGTAGCTACTGTATCTGCTGCCGGTGTGGTGACGGGTGTATCGGGTGGTACGGCCACTATCAGTTATTCTATAACAGGACCGTGCGGCACAGCCGGCGGCGCATCGGTGATAACGGTGAACACTCCGCCTGTGCTATCGCCCATTACGGGGCCTGCCAGCGTTTGCGAGGGCGCATCTATAACACTGAGTAACTCCACACCGGGTGGCACCTGGAGCATAGCGGGCGGCGCGGCCAGTATAAGTGCGGGCGGTGTAGTGACCGGCCTGGCCGCAGGAACGGCCACTGTTACCTATACGGTATCCAATGCCTGTGGTACGACCTCTGTGACAGCGGTGATAAATGTGGATCCGCTGCCTGATGCAGGCACTATAGGCGGCCCGGTATCGGTATGTGTGGGTGGTACCATTACCCTGACCTCTACTGTGCCGGGCGGCACATGGTTCGGCGGTGCGCCGAATGCCAGTGTTACCCCTTCGGGTGTGGTGACAGGTCTTGTGGTCGGTACTACCACCATCAGCTATATGGTGTCCAATGGGTGTGGGATAGATGTGGCCACTTATGTGATCAGTATCGACCCTCCGCCTGCTGCGGCCACTATATCGGGTCCGGGTACGGTGTGCGTTTCCATGAGTATCACACTCACGGCCAGTGTGCCGGGCGGTACCTGGAGCAGCGGGTCTGTAGCTATAGCTACAGTGTCGGCAGGCGGGGTAGTGACAGGTGTGGCCCCGGGTACTGTGACCATTACCTATTCCATCTCTAACGCCTGTGGTTCGGCGATGGCCACAAAGGTCATTACGGTGAACCCATTGCCGCCGGTATCGCCCATCACGGGGCCATCGGCCGTATGTATCGGCAATACTATTACCCTTAGCTGTGCTACGCCGGGTGGTACATGGAGCGCCACAGGCGCTGTAACGGTAAGCGCTGCAGGTGTAGTGACGGGTGTGAGCGGCGGTACAGGTATAGTTACCTATACGGTGCCGGGCGGCATATGCGGGCCCATACCTATAACGCGCATTATCACCGTAGATATTCTGCCCAATGCGGGTGTTATCTCCGGCCCTCATACATTGTGTGTCTCATCCAGCATCACCCTTACGTCTACTATACCTGGTGGTACATGGAGCTCCGGAGCGCCGGGTGTGAGCGTATCGGCGGGTGGGGTGGTAACAGGTGTGCTGGCAGGTACGGCCACCATCAGCTATACGGTAGTGAACGCCTGCGGCCCGGCCACGGCCACATATATAGTTACCGTTCACCCGGTGCCCGATGCAGGTACCCTTTCGGGGCCGGCATCGCTGTGCGTAGGCACCACCGTTACACTCATCAATACAGTAAGCGGCGGTACATGGAGCAGTGGCGCTCCCGGTATAGCAGGCGTGTCGGGTGGGGGAGTAGTAACGGGTATAAGTGGCGGTGTGGCGGTGATATCCTATACGGTATCAGATGGCGTATGTTCTGCCAGCGCGGCACATGCGGTGAATGTATACCCGCTGCCCGACCCAGGTGTGATCACCGGGCCGGTACAGGTATGCGAGGGTAATTCTATTACCATGACGGCATCGGTGCCCGGTGGGGTATGGGCCATCAATG
Organism: Nemorincola caseinilytica; assembly: GCF_039540515.1. Taxonomy (NCBI): domain Bacteria; kingdom Pseudomonadati; phylum Bacteroidota; class Chitinophagia; order Chitinophagales; family Chitinophagaceae; genus Nemorincola; species Nemorincola caseinilytica. Next base: position 84,076 of record NZ_BAABFA010000018.1, read on the forward strand.
CTACGCCTGCAGGGGCGGCCGCTATATCTGCCACAGGTGTGGTAACAGGTATGGTCGCGGGTACGGCTACAATCAGCTATACGCTTACCAATGCATGTGGTTCGGCATCGGCTACGAAGGTGATAACGGTAGATCCTATGCCTGATGCAGGTACGCTATCCGGGCCACATGTGGTATGCATAGGCAGTACCATAACACTCACCAGCTCGGTAAGTACCACTGGCGCATGGAGCAGCAGCAATGCGGCCATAGCCAGTGTGGTGGCAGGTGTGGTGACCGGCATTGCCGAGGGTACGGTGATCATCACATTTACGGTAAGCAATGTGGCTTGCAGCGCTAGTGTGAGCCATACGGTGACGGTGGCGCCATTGCCCGCTGCGGGCACCATATCGGGGCCGAAACAGGCATGTGTGGGCGCGCCGATAGTGCTTGTATGCACAGTGCCGGGCGGTACATGGAGCAGCAGCGCGCCTGCTATAGCAGCTATAGATGCCACAACGGGAGCAGTAACGCCTGTAGTGGCAGGTAATGTGACCATCACATATGTAACGGCGCCAAGTGTCTTTGGCTGTACCAATAAGACGACCTACCTGCTGAGTATATATACGATAGCGCCATTCCTGATCAATGAGACGGTGAACGATACGCGCTGCTATGGCACCACTGATGGCAGTATATCGGTGGGACTTACAGGTGGTACCGGGCCATGGAGCTACCAATGGACCACTGGCGCGACATCGCCGGACATAAGCGGGCTGGCACCGGGCAGCTATGGTGTGAACGTGACCGACAACAGCAACGGCTGCCAGAAAAGCGAAGGCTATACCGTGAAGGAACCCGACTCGCTAAGCATAACACCCGATGTGAAGGACGAGCTGTGTAAGATGGCCAACGGATCGGCTATAGTTGCGGTGAACGGCGGCAGGGCGCCCTATAGTTTCCAGTGGTTCGATAATAGTACTGCCGACCGTGCAGAGAACCTGAGACGCGGCAGTTATGCAGTAACGGTGCGAGATAAGAACCTGTGCGAAAAGAGCACAACGATAGACATACTGGAAGGAGACTGTGACGAAATAGATGTGAACACAGGTATATCGCCGAACGGAGATGGTGTGAACGAGTACTGGGTGATAAAGGGGCTGCATAACTATCCAGATAATGTGGTGCAGCTATTCGATAAATGGGGAGACATGGTGTACGAGAAACACAACTACGATAACAAATGGGATGGCCGCGGCAGAACAGGTATGCCTGTGCCTGACGGTACCTATTTTTATGTGATAAAGCTGAACGCCAAAAATGGTACGGGTGGTAAAGACGTGTTCACAGGTACTATACTGGTAAAACGATGATACTATGAGCCTGAGAAGATATTTGATACTCTTACTGTTCTGCGCGGGCACTTTTACGAAGGCATCGGCGCAGAGCGACCTTCACTATACCATGTTCCTGTACAATAAGCTGCTGTACAACCCCGGCTATACAGGCAGCAGGGATGTGACATCCATCAATGCCTGCTACCGAAACCAGTGGACGGGTATAAACGGCGCTCCCAAGACCTTCAATGTGACACTGGATGCGCCTGTCGGCAACTATATGAGGCCCTTCCGAAAGGTGGCGGCAGGGGGTAGCATATCCAGCGAATCGATAGGTGTGGAGCGCTATACCAACCTGATGGGCTACTATGCGTACCGACTGCGGATAAAGGATATGGTGCTGTCTATGGGGCTGCGTGGTGGGTTGAAAACATATAGCGCCGACTACGGGCAACTGAACCTATCGCAGATGAACGATGCTACGTTCACCCGCGATGTAAGGGGAGCGCTCCTGCCCAATGCGGGCGCGGGCGTGTACCTGTATGGAGAGAATTTCTATGCCGGGGTATCGGTGCCGAACCTGTTCCAGAACTACTACGACAAGACGCAAAGCTTGGCCTCTGTAGCCAAAGAGATACGTGGATACTATGGCTGTGCCGGCTATGTATTTACCGTGAACGATATAGTGAAGATAGAGCCACAGGTGCTGATGCGCTATGCGGGGAATGGCAAATACAACCTGCCCTTCAACGGCGACCTGAACGTATCGGGTATATTCTATGACAGGCTGCTGGTGGGTGTAACGTACCGTACCGACATGTCGTTCGAGGGTATAGTGCATATACAGGCCACCAGGAACATCAATGTGGGCTATGCCTACGACTACCTGGTATCGGGCCTGCGGCAGTACGATAAGGGCACACATGAGATAGTAGTAGGCTTCGACCTGATCCGTGATAACTCGAAATATGTCACCCCGCGTATCATACGCGCATTCTGATACCCGGCCTATGAAAAAAGCATTACTGATAATGGCCTTTGCGGCACAGGCACTATGCGGTAGCACAGTGTATGCCCGGGATAATATGGACCTGATAAGGGCGGACTATTACTTTACGCATCTTGCTTTCTACAAGGCCATACCATACTACGAAAAGCTGGCAGAGAATGGCGGTACAGCTTACCTGTACGCGCGCCTGGGCGATTGCTACAGGCTGACGGGCGATATAGCAAAGGCCGAAGAGTATTACCGGAAGGTGATAGAGATGAAAAAAGTGACGGACCCGCTGCGGCTGAAATATGGCAAGGTGCTGATGCAACTGCAGCAGTACGACTCTGCATCGCGATGGCTGAAGGAATTTGCGGCCAATAATCCCAGGGACCGCCGTGCAGTGAACCTGGTGGAAGGCTGCCGCATAGCGCCGGGTATGCTGCGGTCGCCCAACAGGGGTACGCCGGCGCTGCTGGATGTGAATACCGACAGGTCGGAGTTCGGGCCTACGTTCTGGAACGGCAACCTCGTTTTTGCATCCGATACGGCCATAGGTGTGCACAAGCGACAGAGCGCATGGTCGGGCAACTCGTGCTATAATATCTATGCCGTGCCATGCGATGGCTCGGGCAATTGTGGTACAGAGGCGGTGACACTGGGCGCAGCAGGTAAGGTGAACATAGAATGGCATAACGGGCCTGCCACCTTCAATGCCACGGGCGATACCATGTATTTTACCCGCACGCGCTACAACGAAAAATTCTTCAGCCGCGGTGCAGTGCCTAATAAGGACTCTGTGGTGGTGCTGGAAATGATGATGGCCACAGAGTATGACGATGCCACACACAAGTTCACTAAGGTAAAGCCCATGGCCTTTAACAGGCAGAGCCATTCCGTAGCGCATCCTACCATAAGCGCCGATGGCAGTACCATGATATTCTCTTCCACGGCCAGCGGCAATGGCTCGGATATGTATATGAGCCACCGCAATAAAAAAGGCAAGTGGATGAAGCCCGTGAACCTGGGCCCGAACGTGAATACCGAGGGAGAGGAGGTATTTCCTTACCTGGTGAATGATACCACGCTGATATTCGCATCTGACGGGCATGCGGGTCTTGGCGGGCTGGATATCTTTATATCACATTGGGACAGGGAAAAGAGTGTCTTCCTGCCGCCGGTGAATATGGGAGCGCCTGTCAATTCATCGTACGATGATATATCTATGGCGCTGTCTGCCGAGGGCTCGGGTTACTTCTCATCCAACAGGCCGGCTGCTTTTGCCAGCGACAATATCTACTATTACAGGAAGGATTAGGCTTTGGCGGCCGTATGTGTACAATTCCCCCGCATAAGGTGAAAACATGACGGGAACTATTACCTTTATTTACACAAAAATACAATTGATGAGAAAATTCATGGCCGCGCTGGGTATGTCGGCATTGCTGGTGTCCTGCGGGGGCGAAAGCGGCAAGCAGGAAGCTAAGAAGAACAACGGCACCGCACTGGCCGAAATGCTGGGCAGGTACTGGGAGGACCGGCTGCAGCTTTTCCCGGTAGAGGCGACAGGTATAGGCGATACGCGCTACAACGACCGCCTGACCATAACCATAGCACAGAGCTTTCGCGATAGCCTGGACCGCTTCTATGGCCGCTACCTGGGCGAGGCGGAACAGATAGATACCGCAGGGCTTTCGGCCGATGATAAGATGAGCTGGCGGCTCTTCTGCCACGAGATGCGCATGGGTATGGAGGGTTTGAAGTACCCCTCGCACCTGCTGCCCATATCGCAGTTCTGGGCCTTCACGCTGGAGCTGCCGCAACTGGGCTCGGGTTCGGGCAACCAGCCGTTCAAGACCATTGCCGACCATGACAACTGGCTAAAGCGCCTGGCCGCAGTGCCCGCATGGGCCGATACTGCCATAGCCAATATGCGCAAAGGCACGGAGACGGGCTGGGTGCTGCCACGCAGCCTGGTGGTGAAGATACTGCCACAGCTAAAGGCAGTGGTAGCGGCCAATGAGGAGGCCAGTATATTCTACGGCCCTATGAAGATGCTGCCCGAGGGCACCAGCGATGCCGACAAGAAAAGGCTGGATGCTGCCTACAGGGAGGCGATAAAGAACATAGTGAACCCGACATACACCCGCCTGCACGATTTCTTTGAGAAAGAATACCTGCCCAAGGCGCGTGGCGGTAGCGGTATAAAGGAAATGCCCGGTGGCGAGGACTATTACAAATATTGTATACGCCTGTGGACCACCACCGACCTTTCGCCCGATAGTATATACAACATAGGCCTGGCCGAGGTGGCACGCATAGAGGCCGAAATGAACAAGGTAAAAGACCAGGTAGGGTATAAGGGTACGCTGCAGAGCTTCTTCAAGTTCATAAGCGACGATAAGAAGTTCTTCCCCTTTACCGAGCCAAAGCAGGTGATAGACAGTTTCTGGGCGATAAAGAAGCAGGAAGACCCGCAACTGAAAAAATTGTTCAACAATGTGCCGAAAACGCAGTTCACCATCAGGCAGACGGAGGCCTTCCGTGCGGCATCGGCCAGTGCAGAGTATAACCAGGGTTCTGAGGACGGTACCCGCCCGGGCATATTCTATGTGCCTATAGTGGACGCACGAAAGTATAATTGTGTAGGTATGAGCACCCTCTTCCTGCACGAGGCCATACCGGGCCACCATTACCAGATATCGCTGCAGCAGGAGAACAAGGACCTGCCTGCTTTCCGCCGCTTTCTGTGGTATGGCGCCTATGGCGAGGGATGGGCGCATTATTGCGAGACCCTTGGTACCGACCTGGGGCTGTATGGCGATCCGTACCAGTACTTCGGTCACCTGAGCGATGGCATACACCGCGCCATTCGCCTGGTAGTGGACGTGGGTATGCACCACAAGGGCATGACGCGTGAGGAGGCCATAAAGTATATGCTGCAGCACGAGCTGGTGAGCGAGGCCGAGGCAACTGCAGAGATAGAGCGCTATATGGCCATACCGGGCCAGGCGCTGTCTTACAAGATAGGGCAGATGACCATAAGCGGCGAGCGCCGTAAATATGAGCAGCAGATGGGCGGCAAATTCAACATAGCGTCATTTCATGACGAGGTGCTGATAGATGGCTGTGTGCCGCTGAATGTGCTGCGCGAGAAGCTGGCCGCATGGAGCACGAAGTAAGGAGTTTGAAAAGATATAGATACAGGGAGATCAGAAGGTGACGATGAACTCGGAGCCTTCGTTCTCCCTGCTTTTTACCTGTATGCTGCCACCGAACGATTCGATCTGCGCACGGGTGATGTAAAGGCCCACGCCCTTGCTGTCGGGCCGTTTGTGGAACACCTGGTTCAGCTTGAATATCTTGTTGCCATATTTCACAAGGTCTATACCCAGGCCGTTGTCCTTTACCGATAGCACTATCTTGCCATCCTGCTCGTAGGTGCGCAGCAGTATGTCGGGTATGCGGTCGGGACTTATGTATTTCAGGGCATTGCTCAGCAGGTTGTAGATGATGCTTTCGAGGAAGACCTTCGGGTAGTGTATCTTTTTTATCTCCAGTTCCAGCTGCACGAAGGCTCCTGTTTCGAAGATGGTACTGTTCAGTTGGTCCAGTATCTCGTGGCACATGGCATATACGTCACAGTCGTCGAAGGGTATCTCGCGCGACATGCTGATGCGTACCACATCCATCAGCGTGTTCAGGCTGGTGACCAGCGAGCCGCTGCCCTCCTTCAGGTACTGTACTATCTCTTCCATCTCCAGGCGCAGGCCGTCGGTATCCTTCTCTTCGTACTTGTCCTTCAGCATATCTACCAGCAGCACTATGTTGTTGGCAGGGCCGCGCAGGTTGTGCGCTATTATGTGGTTCAGCTCTTCCAGTTGGTCGATGCGATTGATGAGGCCGCTGCGTATGGCTTCCAGCTCGCTGTTCTTGCGGTTCAGCTCATCGGTGAGGTTCTTGCGCCGGGTTATATCTACTACCTGCAGCACATAGTGCTGTAGCTGGCCGGCTTCGTTATACACCTTCGATACCGTATGCATGCCCCACAGTATGGTGTTCTGCTTGCTTATGTAGCGTTTTTCCAGGCTGTAGTAATTCAGCACATTTGTCAGCATCCTGTTCAGCAGCGAGCGGTCGTTCTGGTTGTCGTCGGGGTGGCCGAGGTCCAGAAAATTGAGGTCGGCCAGTTCTGCGCGGCTGTAGCCTACAAAGGTGCTAAGTGCATTATTTGCATCCAGTATATTACCATCGGGGGTGAGCAGGGCCATACCTATGCCCGAGTAGTCGAATGCGCTTTTAAAGGTCTCGCGGTAGTCGTATACATGTTTGTATATCTTCTCGTTGTACCTTATGGTCTCCTTCGTTTTCTTCTTGGTAACACGGCCATACATTGCGGCATCTTTTTTCGACGTTGCTTTCTGGTCGGTACCGTGCTGTTCGGTCTGCTCACTCATTTGCTGCGGTATAGTTTTGGTATGGTGCTTGTATAAGACAGCGGGTCGGGGCTAAATAGAGAGTAAAGATAATTCAATACGATAAGCGAGCTATCAATACGAGCTGAAAAGAGATATAATTATTAATGTTTATTATGTTATGTGTTTATTTATGAGGTAAAATATACATTCATATATTCTTAAACGCCAAAGCCCGGTGCGTACCGGGCTTTGAATATCATAGAAAAAAATGAGGTAGCTATTATGGCTGGGCACCCTCTGCGGCAAAGTACTTGCCGTACTGCTCTTCGGTAAGCACACGCTTGTAGCCCCAGTCTCTTGCCATTTTCATTTGCAGGTGCTGGCCATTGCTTACCTGTGCACCACCGGCCGATGCCTGGTGCATCTGTTTTGCATAGTACATTTCGGCTTCATATACGCCCTTATACTGCTCTTCAGAGAGGCCATATCGCGTTTGGGCCGCGCGTGCAGCTTTTTCGGCATCTTTGGCAAAGTAGCTTGTGGGCTTATCTGTTGTTATCTCGGGGTAAGCAGAGGTCTTTGTTGCTGTGCCGGAACTCGCGTTCGCCTGTGCCGATGAAGGCTTGTTGGTGACTTTCGATTGCGCGAACGATACCGCAGTTACAGAGGCGAGAAGCACACAAGTAGCTATCAGTTTTTTCATATCAGTTGTATTGAATTGGTTTAAATGATGACGACTAAGTTAGTTTTTTTATGTGAGATATAATGAAAGTGTCGTTTTTTACTCCCAAAAATATCCTTATTCCTAATATACATCCTGGTATAAAAGGTACTTTTTTCTTATTTTTTTAAAAGCCTCCAGGTCGTTCTTCCATGATGCCCTTATATCTGCTTCCGGCACATTTTGCTTTATCTGTTCTTCCAAAATGGTGGTTCCTGCCAGCTTTGTAAAGAAAGACGTGAAAAAATTCTTTTTGGTTGGGTAGGACCGGTAAGCTTTTATCAGCCACTTCAGTTGCAGCTGTCCATCTTCCTCTTCGCGAAGGCCCAGTTCCTTTATATCGCCCAGTATCTCCCCATAGCATTTTTTGCCCTCGTAGGGGGGCGTTTTTGCTCCGGGGCCGCTGCGGGGGGTGAAGCTATGGTGCATGAGACCCTCGAATTCGGGGCAGCCATACTGCAGGAAGGGGAAGTAGGTGCCACGGCCTACACTGATGGTTGTACCTTCGAACAGGCACATAGATGGGTATGCATACACGGCCTCCATGGTGCGCAGGTTGGGCGAGGGGGGGACCGGCAATTGGTAGCGCTTGTAGTGGGTATAGTTCTTGCAGGGCACCACGTCGAATTTCAATTTACCGGCCCCGGCCACCCATTTTTCGCCGGCCAGCATCAGGGCATATTCGCCCGCCGTCATGCCATATACAATGGGTATGGGCTGCATGCCCACAAATGAGCGATGTTCTTTCTGTAGCACAGGGCCATCTACATAGTGGCCATTGGGGTTTGGCCGGTCCAGCACCAGCAGGTATACACCGGCATCGGCGCAGGCCTCCATGCAGTATTCCAGCGTAGATATGTAGGTATAGAAGCGTACGCCTACATCCTGCAGGTCGTACACCAATGCATCTATATCCTTCAGGTATTCGGGTTTAGGCTTTTTATTGGCGCCATAGAGCGATATGACAGGTATGCCTGTAGCAGAGTCCACATCGTTGGCTATGTGCGCACCGGCATCGGCGCTGCCGCGAAAACCATGCTCGGGCACAAAGATGCGCACCACGTTCACGCCCTGCGCGCGCATTATATCCAGCAGCGATACGCCCCGGTACTCCGACGTCTGGTTGATGACGAGGCCTACGCGTTTGTCTTTCAGATGGCGCATATAGCCGCGGGGGTCGGCCGCGGCGGGCAGAATGGTGGTATCGGGTATGGCCCGGGCATGACCGCAGAAAAAGGCCGATACGAGCAGCAACAGGCAACAGATGTTCTTCAATGCAAGGACGGATATACTACAAAAATAATGACACTTCATATCATTTGCAGACCTGTGATGATAATTATTGTTGTAACTTGCGTGTTCATTTTTTTCACAAATATCATAATATTACAACATGCAACAGGTAAAAGCAGGAGACAAGGTAAGTGTTCACTATCACGGCAAACTGACCGATGGCTCCGTATTCGATAGCTCGCAGGGCCGCGAACCGCTGAATTTCGTAGCCGGAAAGGGGCAGGTGATAAAAGGCTTTGACGAAGCGGTGATGAACATGCAGCCGGGCGATAAGAAAACAGTGCACATACCTGTTGCCGAGGCATATGGCCACCGCAACGAGGATATGGTAATGGACTACCCTGTGAGCGATTTCCCGGCCGATATGACACCACAGGTGGGCATGGAGCTGCAGATGGGCGACGACCAGGGCAATGTGTTCCCTGTAGTGATAACGCAGGTGAACGGCGATATGGTAAGGCTTGACGCCAACCATCCCCTTGCCGGCCAGGACCTCATATTCGATATAGAACTGGTATCCATAGACTAGTACCGCTGCTGCTGTACCAATCATAAACTCATAGCCGTTGCATATAGTGCGCAGCGGCTATGAGTTTTCTATTTCCGAAAGTTTATATCTAGCTTTGTCCATCCATACAGGTATTCTATGAAACTGAGATCCACACTACTTCTTGCTGCTATATTCCTTTGTTGCTCAAGTGTGTTCGCACAGGTAGAGGACTCTACCGCACCACCGGCAGACCTGCCCGAAGTTGTGGAGGCAGCGCCTACGCCTGCTGTGGCATCGGCAACGGACGCACCGGCCGCGGTGAAGAAGCCCGCAGTAGCGCCCAGGCCGCGCCCCGCAGCAGTGCAGGATACCATAAAGGGCAATGCGCGCAACGATGTGTCTTTTGTGGCGCTGGAGGGCGGCTGTAGTGGCGAGATGAAGGGTATAGCCATCACCAATAAATCGGAGACGCGTACCATGATGGTGCGTGTGGATGTGTCTGTGATGTTCAACGGGCGTATGAGCAAAAAATCGACGCTGGTAGATAACCTGAGTCCCAAAGAGGTGCGTACCATAGGCTGCACAGGCTGTATAGACAAGCCTACGGGCAAGGCCTGTACCTCTTACAAAATAATAGCGGCCGCCTTCAAGAATTGATGCGGCCGCCGGTCAGTGTTGTTCCTGTTCTTCCTGTACTTTTTACTGTGGCTGTTGTGTGCCCGGTGTGTTGTGCTGTTCGCCCTGCTGTTGCTGGCCTTTGCCCGGCTGGGCCGGTGTAGTGTTAGGAGTAGGGGTGTTATGATCCTTCTCCGGCTGGTCTGTCTGCGGTTGTGTAAGAGGCTCCTGCTGCGGCACCTCGGTATGTCGTATGGGCATATCAGGGGTCTCTTTATCAGGCATTTCGGGTATCTCGGGCTTTTGTTTATCGGGGGTAGGTTGGCCCGGTATGGGTTGTGGCTCCTTGCCGGTGCCCTGCGCAGCGTTCTGCGGCGTGCCCTGCTCTTGCGTGCTGTTCTTTTTCTGTTCCATAGCTGTTCGGTTTTTCGGTAAATGTTGTTAAACCCCTCCGGTGGGCCGTTATTGTACAAAGTTGTGCTGTTCAATGGGTAGCTGTGTTCAACTCCCTCCCGGTCTCCCCGACCGGGGAGGAAGTGGGTAGTATGTACTGTAGCCGTGGTACTATAGGTCCTCGTCCTCGGTGAGCATTTTGTGTACTTCGTCTTTTGTTTTTCCCAGCCGGGTCTGTATGCGGCCTACAAGTTCATCTTCCTTGCCTTCTACGAATAGCAGGTCGTCGTCGGTGAGCTGTGCATATTTCTGCTTCAGCTTGCCTTTCATTTCGTTCCAGTTGCCTTTCAGTTCTGTCAGGTTCATGATGCTGTGTTTTTATAGTGAAAGAATACTGTAAAATTAGCACCGAACGAAAGTTGTGTACTTATACATTGGACCCTATTATTTTCATAAAAGCCACATGATGCACAGACCCTGAAAGGAGCGCATAAAAGATGCTACAGGCGGGTGTATGTGCCTGCTAATGTGTTATGTGCTGGTGGTGAGGCCACAACATGTGAGAGATGCCGAAAATGAAGCCGTTGCTATCGTGAGAGGGGTTGCGGTCCACCCTTTTCGTATTGCCATTGGATATGTGCAGGTGGCAAATGCCCGCTGTGAAGAATGTGCGGGGAGAGAAGCGTATCTCGGTGCTGAGGTCGTACCGTGTGGTGCCATTGAGGCGGGTGCCTATGCGGCCATCGTTGAAGGTAGGTGCGGGGAAAGGATCTATGCAGTAAATGAGCCCTCCGCCCGATGAGAGATACAGGCGCCAGTTGGCCCTGTTGGCCATATAGAACCTTGCAAAGGGCCTCAGTGCGGTGCCCATAGTATTGTTATACATGTCGCGCATGAAGTACAGGTGTGCCTCTATGCCTATGGACATCCATTTGCGTAGCTGAAAGTTCACAGCCGTATTGCTTTATGAAAGGGTAGTGGCGGGGTATTTATAGCCGCCGGCCCAGCCTGCAGTACTGCTTATAGAGAACCGGTGATGCAATGAGCTGTCCTTGCCTGTAAGCGCCAGGCATAGTGCCACTGTAGCGGCCGGCACCAGGAAGCCCATGGATGTGTGCAGGTTGAGCGGGGCAAAGCCCAGAGGATTATTGTACCAGGTATCATGCATGGCATACTGCGCCTGCGCATTCCTGGCCGAGAAAGAGAGTGTAAAGAGTATGATAAGAAAGATGTTCTTCATAAGTGGTGTGAGGATGGCTGCAAAACTAATGATATGAGATCATACTTTATGGCGACCCGCATCGTGGAGCATTTCTATATACCGCTATGCTTTTTGCATGCTTTTAGGGCCTCTTTTTTGAAATAAATTATTTATTTAACTAATTAATTATTTTTGTGTTTTGGGCATTGGTATTGTGTTCTAAAAGAGGCCTGCGGTTATCCACAGTTGTGCATATCATTTTCTGTTGCGGTCGGGCCAACTGTCTACATTTGTTTCGTTATCGGGTTCGCTTATCAGGCCATTCTCTGAATGTCCTGCGTGATGAAAAAGGGAAGCCGGTCTCAGTCCGGCGCTATCCCCGTAGCTGTAGTCCTGGCGCAGAGATGCGCCCAGTTTTCGGAAAGCCCAATACCACTGTTCGCCCCCGGCGGATGGGAAGGTATCTGAAGACCAAGGAGAGCCAGAAGACCTGCCCGGTAACGCACCGTACACTTTCGGTGGAAAAGTAGTGGTGGTACAGCCTCTTGCAGGCATGGCACCCTTGTCTTTTTTACCGTAGTGTTCCTGAAACTGATAACATCATTACCGATATGCAGGAAGAGATACTTTTGAAAGAGAACAAAGACCGTTTTGTGATACTGCCCATCAACTACCCGAAGGTGTGGGAGATGTACAAGAAACACGAGGCGAGCTTCTGGACAGCAGAGGAGATAGACCTTGGCGATGACCTGAAAGACTGGGCCAACCTCAACGATGGCGAACGTCACTTCATATCGCATATACTGGCCTTCTTTGCGGCCAGCGATGGCATAGTGAACGAGAACCTGGCGGTGAACTTCATGAGCGAGGTGCAGCTGCCGGAGGCAAGGTGCTTCTATGGTTTCCAGATAATGATGGAGAACATACACTCTGAGACCTATGCACTGCTGATAGATACCTACATAAAAGACCCCAAGGAAAAGAACAGGCTGTTCCACGCCATAGAGACCGTACCCGGTGTGAACAAGAAGGCCGAATGGGCCCTGCGCTGGATACAGAACGGCACATTTGCCGAGCGCCTGGTGGCCTTTGCAGCGGTAGAGGGCATCTTTTTCAGCGGCAGCTTCTGCTCTATATTCTGGCTCAAAAAACGTGGCCTGATGCCGGGCCTCACCTTCAGCAACGAGCTCATAAGCCGCGATGAGGGCCTGCATTGCGAATTTGCCTGCCTGCTGTACAGCATGCTGGCCACCAAGCTGAGCAAGAACGAGGTATATGCTATCATTTGCGAGGCGGTAGAGATAGAGAAACAGTTCATAAGCGAGGCCATACCTGTAGACCTGATAGGTATGAACGCGAGGCTGATGCAGCAGTACATAGAATTCGTAGCGGACAGGTGGATAGCCGACCTGGGTTACCCCAAGGTATACAACGCCACCAACCCCTTCGACTTCATGGAGATGATATCGCTGCAGGGCAAGACCAACTTCTTCGAGAAACGTGTGGGCGACTACCAGAAGGCAGGTGTGATAAGCGGCCAGTCGACACAGAGCTTTTCGCTGGATGAAGACTTTTAGGGGAAATACCAAATTCCAAAGTCCAAATTCCAAATACCAAATTCCAGATCACAAATTCCAAATTTCAAATACCAACCCTTTACCTTATCGACCTTTTACCTTATTACCCTTTTAACTAATTGACTCTGTAACTAAAGCAACGACAAACTAACCTTATAAAATACGAACGCTATGTATGTAATAAAAAGGAACGGTAAAAAAGAGAGCGTAAAGTTCGACAAGATAACGGCGCGTATAGAGAAGCTGTCTTACAGCCTGAACAAGGCCGTGAACGTGATAGATGTGGCCAAGAAGGTGATAGAGGGCATATACGACGGTGTGACCACCACCGAGCTGGATAACCTGGCTGCAGAGACCGCGGCATCGCTTACTATAAAGCATCCCGATTATGCGTTGCTGGCAAGCCGCATAGCTATAAGCAACCTGCACAAGAACACTACAAAGTCGTTCTCGGAAACGATGCGCCAGCTATACAACTATACCGATGATACCAATGGCCGCCGCATGCCGCTGCTGGCCGATGATGTGGCGCAGATAATAGAGGACAATGCCGAGCTGCTGGACAGCTCTATAATATACGACCGCGATTTCGGTTTCGATTATTTCGGTTTCAAGACCATAGAGAAATCTTACCTGCTGCGCCTGAATGGCAAGGTGGTAGAGCGCCCGCAGCATATGTATATGCGCGTGGCCATAGGCATACACAAAGAAGACATACAGGCCGCCATAGAGACGTATAACCTGATGAGCGAGCGCTGGTTCACGCATGCTACGCCTACACTGTTCAATGCAGGTACGCCCAAGCCGCAGATGTCATCGTGCTTCCTCCTTACCATGAAGGATGACAGCATAGACGGCATATACGATACGCTGAAGCAGACCGCCAAGATATCGCAGAGTGCAGGTGGTATAGGCCTGGCGATACACAATGTGCGTGCAACAGGCAGCTACATAGGTGGCACCAATGGTACCAGCAACGGCCTGATACCGATGCTGCGCGTATTCAACGATACGGCCCGCTATGTGGACCAGGGCGGTGGCAAGCGCAAGGGCGCATTCGCCATATACCTGGAGCCCTGGCATGCCGATGTGTTCGACTTCCTGGACATTCGCAAGAACCATGGTAAGGAAGAGCTGCGCGCCCGCGACCTATTCAACGCATTGTGGATCCCCGACCTGTTCATGAAGAGGGTAGAGGAGAACGGCGACTGGAGCCTGTTCTGCCCCAATGAGGCTCCCGGCCTGTCGGAGTGTTTCGGTGCAGAGTTCGAGGCGCTGTATGCACAGTACGAGGCAGAAGGCCGCCAGCGCAAGACCATAAAGGCGCAGGAGCTGTGGTTCGCCATAGTGGAGGCGCAGATAGAGACAGGTACGCCCTACCTGCTGTACAAAGATGCCGCCAATGGGAAGAGCAACCAGCAGAACCTGGGCACCATAAAGAGCAGCAACCTTTGCACAGAGATAATAGAATACACCAGCCCCGATGAGGTGGCCGTGTGCAACCTGGCATCTATAGCGCTGCCAAGATTCGTGCAGGATGGCAAGTTCAACTTCGATAAGCTGTACGAGGTGACCTACCACATAACCTGCAACCTGAACAAGATAATAGATGGCAACTACTACCCTGTAGAAGAGGCCCGCAACTCTAACATGCGCCACCGCCCCGTGGGTCTGGGCGTACAGGGCCTGGCCGATGTGTTCATACTGATGCGCCTGCCCTTTGAGAGCGATATGGCCAAGCTGCTGAACAAGAACATCTTCGAGACCATATACTTTGCCGCTATGACGGCCAGTAAGGATCTGGCGAAGAAAGATGGCGCATATGAGACCTTCGCAGGTTCTCCGTTATCGAAGGGTATCTTCCAGTTCGATATGTGGAACGTGCAGCCTTCGGACCGCTACGACTGGGATGCACTGCGCGCAGAGGTAATGAAGCATGGCGCGCGCAACTCGCTGCTGGTAGCGCCAATGCCTACCGCATCTACATCGCAGATACTGGGCAATAACGAGTGTTTCGAGCCGTATACTTCCAACATCTATACACGCCGTGTACTGAGTGGTGAGTTCATAATAGTGAACAAGCACCTGCTGAAAGACCTTGCAGAGCTGGGCCTGTGGAACAACACCATGAAGAACAAGATAATAGCTGCCAACGGATCGGTACAGCACATAACGGAGATACCAGCTCATATAAAAGAGCTGTACAAGACCGTATGGGAGATAAAGCAGCGCAACCTGATAGATATGGCCGCCGACAGGGGCGCCTATATATGCCAGTCGCAGTCGCTGAACCTGTTCGTAGATACGCCTACTATGGCCAAGCTGACCTCTATGCACTTCTACGCATGGAAGAAGGGCCTGAAGACAGGTATGTACTACCTGCGCACACAGGCGGCCACACAGGCGGTACAGTTCACCGTAGAGAAGCAGGCCAGCAACGATATAGAGCCTGTGATACCCTCTACCGAGACCAAGGCCGACAGCGCCAACGAGATAGACGACATAACAACAGAGTACAATACCGGTGCGGTATGCACCATGCAGGAAGGCTGCATCACCTGCAGCTCGTAGTAAATAAGTAATAGAATAGTTCTTTTGCCGCTATCTGTGCAGCGTTCCTTTCCAGGAATGTGGCACAGATAGCTTTTTTTATGGACCTGCTCAGGCGGTAGCGCCCTTTTCGGCCACTACATAGTACATCTTCATGGCGCCCTTGTTCTTTACCAGCATCTGGCCGCGGTAAGTACATTCGAAGCGGTCTTTTATAAGCTCGTAGGTGCTTTCCGATATGTTCACATGGTCGGCCTCGCTGTTCTGCTCCATGCGGGCGGCCGTGTTCACTGTGTCGCCCCATATATCGTAGGCAAATTTCTTCACGCCCACTATACCTGCCACTACGCTGCCACTGTTCACCCCTATGCGTACAGAGAAGGTGCGGTCGCCAAGCTGCTCCTTCCGTGCCTGCATGAAGGTGCATATCTCCAGCGCGGCGCGTACCACGTTCTGTGCATGCTGCGCATCGCGGCGGGGCACGCCGCCTACGGCAAGGTAGGCATCGCCTATGGTCTTTATCTTCTCTATGTTGTACTTTCCCATTATGGCATCGAAGGCCTCGAAACAGGCGTGCAGCTCGTTGATGAGCTCGCGCGGAGTCATATGTTCCCCTGCGCGGGTAAAGCCCACGAAATCGGTGAATATGACCGTCACATCATCGAAGTAGGTGACCTCGGTAGTGCCCTTGGTCTTCAGCTCTGATGCCACGGTCTCGGGCAGTATGTTCAGCAGCAGCTTGTCCGAGCGTTTGCGTTCGCGGCCTATGAAGGCGATGATGATGAGCAGGCCCGCTATGCCTGCTATATAGAATATCCTTTCGTTCTGCTTCTTCTCTACGGCCAGCTTGTCCAGGTCTATTTCCTTATCCTTCAGCGCTATCTCGTACTGCGCCTGCACATTAAAGAGCTTTACCTTGTTCTCAGAGTCGAACAGGGAATCCCTGATGGCCGTGTACTTCAACTGGTATTCCAGTGCGGGTTTGCACAAGCCCTGCATAGCGTATACCTCTGACAGGCGAGGGTAGAACTCTACCAGCGCGCCGGTATTGCCCGTCTCCTGGCACAGGTCTATGCTGTTGTGCAGGTATTCGGCGGCTTTTTTCAGCAGCAGGGCATTTCCCTGTGGTATCAGGCTGTCGCGGGGTACTGCCCTGGGGTCTTTGGCTATGGCCAGGTATGCAGAGCCTATATTGCCCATGGCGGCTTCTTCGCCATGCTGGTTGCCAAGCGCTACATTCATGCGTAGCGAGCGGAAGTAGTGTATAAGGGCCAAAGAGTATTCCTTTATACCCATGTAGGCGCTGCCGGCATTGCCACATACATAGGCTATATCGTATGTTTTGCCCATTCTTTCGAAAATGGCCAGCGCCTTCCGGTAGTGCTTCAGCGCCTCGGCATGATCGTGCTGGCCCAGGTGTACATTGCCCATGCTGGCATTCACCCGGCCTATGGCCGCGCTATCGCCCAGCGCTGCATACAGGTCCTCGCCTTTGCGTAGGTATTGCATGGCCCTCACGCGGTCTTTTTGTGTGCCGTATATATCGCCTATGCGCACCAATGTCTTTGCTGCATTTTCCTTGTTGCCCGCCTCGTTGTACAGGTCGCCCGCTTTCAGCAGGTAGTCGAGCGCCGATGCAAGGTCGCCCTGGAAGAAATACACATCGCCGGCGCCGGCATAGTTATCGGCCAGCATTTTCTTATCGCCTTCCTCTTGCCATATCTCTATGGCCTTGTTGTAATATTCTGCAGACAGGCGAAGGTCGTTCTTCACATAGTAGCTGGCGGCGAGCGAGCTGTTGGCATAGGCTATGCCACGCACCCATTGCAGTTTTGTGGCCAGTACCAGCTGTGCGCTGGAATATTTGATGCCCGTATCGGGTTCTATGCGGTCGTAGGCATGGGCCAGTTGGCCCAGCAGCACTACTTTGTTCGTGTCTTCTTTGGCTTTGGTCAGTTTTTTCAGCAGTTGCTCTACCTGGGCACTTCCGCCGTCCCATGCCGGGGCAGACCAGTAGAGTAAGGTCATACAACACACCATCAGGGGCAGGCGTAGCGTTGCGTTACATCTTCTTTTCAAACTATCTATAATTCTGTTCCAGCTATAAAGTTATGGTTCATAACGATCTGCTGTGTGTTTTTGGTCAATGTCCTTTTCGAGTTATTATATATGTAAATGTGCGCATATGCATAAGTGGAGGAAGGTATGTTAACATACATTTACAACGATCTGTACATCCTTCTTCTCTTTTTTCTCTACTTTTGTAGCTTGCCTTTTTTGAACCTGTAGCCGGGAAGAATGTCGTTACCGCCAATACTCAGATATGTATATAATCATGGCACCGAAGAGGTGATACGCCGTGGCAAGAAGATCTTCTATACATCGGGAGTACAAATGCTGGATGTGGACCACCTGCTGGAGCAGGTGCGGTTTCGTGTGCGTAACGACCTGTACCAGAACTACTATACGGTAACGGTAAATAAATACCTGCAGCCCAAGGACCTGGCAGTGCGCTGCCAGTGCCCCTACAACCTGGGCGAGATATGCAGGCACGAGGTGGCGGCCCTTTTTCAGCTGAACGATATATTGCAGAGCGGCTTCTTTGAGAACGTGAACATTGTTTACGAGCAGAAGCACACCATAGTGCGCATGAGGCAGGTGAGCCGCCAGATGCTGCAACTGTTCACCGCCGCAGTATCGCTGGAAAAGGCCGAGATGATAGCCAATGGCGACAGGGCCATCATCATCACCAACAAGAACGGCAATATAGAGGCCAAAGTGCCCGATGAGAGCGGGGAGATATACCGCGTGACCATAAAGCAGAACGAAGAGCGGTATTTCGATACCTCTTGCGGGTGCAGCGAGAGCACGCACCCGCTGTGTGTGCATAAGGCAGCACTCTTTCTGCAGGTACTGAAGAATTTCGGGGCCAATCATTTCCAGTCCATACAGAACTGGGACATACAGAAGAACAAGCTGCTGGAGCAATATGGCTACAGCCTGAACGATGACCTGACAGGCAAGTTCGAGTTCATATACCAGGACAATAAACCTTTTCTGCGCGTACTGGACCCTTCTATAAAGAAGGTGGGCGCGCAGGGTAGGCCGGTGGCCGCACCCGTGCAAGTGCAGGTAGCGGCACCTGTGCAGGTACAGGAAGATAAACGCCTGGGTGTGGTGTTCGACACCTCGCGTACTTCGTTCCCCTTTGTAGATGTGCTGCTGGTGGCCGGAGAGGCCACTGAGGAAGGGACCGACCTGGCGAAGGGCATAGAAAAGCTGGAGCTGGACCAGTATGTGAACCCCATGCGCTTTGTGGCAGAGGACCGCGACCTGCTGCCGGTGGTGCGCAAATTCCAGTCGGAAGAGCTGCTGCGCTACCTGAAAAAAACGCTGCCCTTCGGCGACCTGCTGCATGACTATGGCAGCCTGCTGAAAGATATTCCGCAGGAAGAAGTGCGCACGCAGGCATGGGAATACCTGCTGCCCAAGTACCAGAAACTGCTGGACCGTTATAACAACCACCCCTTCCTGTACATGAGGAAGCCAGGTAAAACGTTGTCGTCGCAGACGCTGGAGGCTGTAGCCTTCTCTTCTGCGCATGCGCATCCGCAGCTGGTGGTAAGGAAAGATGGGGATGACCATATAGTAGAGCTGGAATGGAACATAGATAACCGTGCAGTACCTTACAATAAGGTAACGGTGATAAACCCTGCCCTGCTGCAGTACGAGAATAGCCTGTATGCCCTTGGAGACCTGCAGGAAATAGCCATTGCAGAACGCTTTGAGCCGGAGGGATACATGAAGGTGCCCGCAAGCAAATGGAACACTTTCCTGGAAAGTGAGCTGATGCAGTGGAGCAACCTTATATATGTGCATTTCTCTGAAGAACTGGTAGAACATGTACACAAGGCCATCACCCGCTACAGGCTGTACCTGTATGAGCGCGAGCAGACACTGATACTGGCGCCTGCCTTCCTGTATGGTGATGTGGAGGTGAAGCCGTCTTACTTTGGCGATGTGATACAGCCGCGCAATGGCATAGTGACCATAATGAAGCGCAACGAGCAGGCCGAGCGGGAATACATGGACCTGCTGCGCACACTGCATACCGATATAGTTTTCAATAAGAAGGATGATGTGTTCTTCCTGCCGGGCTCGGCAGTGCTTACCAACAACTGGTTCTTCCGGTTCGTGGATGTGATGCGCGAGCAGGATGTAGAGCTGCTGGGCATGGAAGGGCTGAAGAACCTGCGCGTGAATACCCACAAGCCGCAGACCCAGATACAGGTGAGCAGTGGCATAGACTGGTTCGATGCATCGGTAGAGCTCACCTTTGGCGACCAGCGGGTATCGATAATAGATGTGAAAAAGGCGCTTACCCAGCGGCAGAACTTTGTGCGCCTGAGCGATGGCTCGCTGGGCCTACTGCCAGAGGAGTGGCTGAAGAAATACAGCCTGCTACTGAAGGTGGGCGAGGCCAAAGGCGGTAAGGTGCGCCTGAAGAAATTCCATTACAATGTGCTGGAAGAGCTGCTGGGCGAGATAAAGGAAGAGGCCCTGATAGAGGACCTGGAGGTGAAGAAGGACAAGCTGGAGCGAATACTGAGCAACGACTTCTCAAATATAGCGCCGCCGGAGCACCTGACGGCCACACTGAGGCCATACCAGCTGGCGGGTTTCCAATGGCTCATTTTCCTGAACGAAGCAGGGTGGGGTGGTATACTGGCCGATGATATGGGTCTTGGTAAGACCATACAGACACTTGCTTTCTTCCAGCATTACAAGAACCATCACCCCGATGCTATATTCATGGTGGTATGCCCTACCACGCTGATGTATAACTGGGAGAACGAAATAAAGAAATTCACCCCGGAGCTTACCCATGTCATACACCATGGCCCGAAGCGCAATGCCGCACCGGCCTCGTACAAGGGTATAGACATCATCATTACCACTTACGGCACTATGCGCAGCGATATCAAAGGCCTGCGCGAGATAGCGTTCGACTATGTGGTACTGGATGAGTCGCAATCGATAAAGAACCCGCAATCGCAGGTGGCGAAGGCATCGCTGCTGCTGAATAGCAGGAACCGGCTGGCCCTGAGCGGTACGCCCGTGCAGAACAACACCTTCGACCTGTATGCGCAGATGAACTTCCTGAATCCCGGTATGCTGGGCAGCCGCGAGTTCTTCATGAGCGAGTTCGCTACACCTATAGACAAGTTCATGGAAGACGAGGTGAAGCAGCAGTTGCGCAAGCTTACGCACCCCTTTCTGCTGCGACGCACCAAGGAGCAGGTGGCAAAAGACCTGCCCGAAAAAACAGAGACCATCCTCTACTGCGAGATGGGAACAGAGCAGCGCCGCATATACGATGCCTACCGCAATACCTACCGCTCGCAGATACTGGGCATGATAGAAGAGCAGGGCATGGAACGCTCGCAGATGCACATATTGCAGGGCCTTACCAAGCTGCGCCAGATATGCGACTCGCCTGCCATACTGAACGAGAGTGAGCGTTTTCATAACTACTCGGTGAAGCTGGACGAACTGAGCCGCGAGATAACCGAGAACGTGGGCGACCACAAGGTGCTAGTGTTCTCGCAGTTCCTGGGTATGCTGGGCCTCATACGGCAAAAGCTCACCGAGGAGAAGATAAGCCATGTGTACTTCGACGGCAGCAGCTCATCGGCCGAGCGCGAGCGGGCCATCACCGAGTTCCAGAACAACCACGATTGCCGTGTGTTCCTCATATCGCTGAAGGCGGGTGGTATAGGTCTGAACCTTACCGCTGCCGACTATGTGTATATAGTAGACCCATGGTGGAACCCCGCTGTAGAACAGCAGGCCATAGACCGTACCCACCGTATAGGGCAAACAAAGAACATTTTTGCCTACCGCCTTATATGCAAGGATACACTGGAAGAGAAAATGCTGCAGCTGCAGGAGCGCAAACGTGCGCTGGCGGCAGAGCTGGTGTCTGATGACAATGCATTCATGAAACGCCTTACGAAGGATGATATAGCCTTCCTTTTCAGCTAATGCCATTGCATTTCTGTAAATGCGAAGTTGTGCGCCCGTTTTTTTACTATTTTTGAGTATATTATATATGCAGCGCCAGCAGCGCCTGTAGCATATGTGACGAATGGCTTTGTGCAGTAAGGGCAGGCTGGCCATGACCCCTTGTTGCTGACCGAAGCGTTCATTGTTGACCCAGGTATCTCAGCTATTCTATGAAGACCATTATTGGCATTTTATCTCTGCTCCTGTTCAGTTCCATTTCATTCGCACAGGAGAATATCGTGAACCTGATGGCGCAAAGCCCCGACGGCAAGACCGTAAAACTGGTATGGTTCTTCAATTCGGTACAGATGGATATGTCGGGTTTCGACATAAAAAGGAAGGACGGCCTGGGCGACTGGAAGAAGCTCAACTCTGCCCCGCTGATGCCGGGCATATCTTTGAAAAAAGACCTGATACCTGCAGGGCCTGATGGGATAGAGATAGCCAGGGTGAAGGAAAAGCTGAAAGACCTGCTGAAGAACGGCTCTGTGCAGGAATACAGCTATCCTGCATTTATGGCCAGGTGGAAGGCCGGAGACAAAGCCATACAGGACATCTTCATGCTGGCCGAGCTGGACTTCGATGTGTCGCTGATGAGCGGCTTCGGCTTCGTGGACCGCACCGTAACACAGAGGATAGACTACCAGTATGGCCTGTTCGTACATGGTACCAATGTGCAACTGGCGCAGGTAAGCTGGAACTATGGCGAGATACCCGATCTGAATGTGGTGCAGGACATCACATCGCGCGTGGACCCCGGTACCAGCAGGGGGGTACACCTGGTATGGAATGCCGATATGGACAAGGTAAAGGCCGGGTATGTGACAGGCTTCAACATCTATAAGCGTGGCATACGCCTCAACGACCGTCCCATTGCAGTGGCCGAGGGCAAAGGTAGGGCGTCAGAGTTCGAATGGCTGGATAAGACCGGCTCTGCTACCACTATGGACCAGTACAGCATCAGCGCGCAATCATTGTTCGGTATAGAAGGTATCATCAGGTCTTACACCTTTCACCCGCACGAGCACCCGGCCGAATACAAGAAGCCTATCGTTACCAACCTTACATCGCTGGGGTACTACTTCAAAGACGGTATGAGCATAGAGTGGAGCTTCCCGCCGGAGTATGAACGATTCATAAAGGGGTTCTATGTAGAGAAGGATAATATGCCTGCGGGCTATATGCGCACATCGGCATTGCTGAACCGGGCTACGAGGTCGTATATAGACAGGTCGGGCTCGCAGGCCAACTATTATATAAGGGTGCGTGTAGTGGCCATATACGAGGACCGCAGCGTGATAAACGGTGTAGAGCGCCTTTTCAATTACTTCCCTTCGCCGGAGGCGCCCAAGCCGCACAATACGGTGATAAAGGCGGTGATGGATAATAACAGGCGGCAGATGCTGCATATATCGTGGGACCCGCCAATAAACGGCGACAACACTACACACCACTACAGGCTGTACCAGTACGATGCCCTGAATGATAAGTTCGTGCTGCAGGCCGATGACCTGCCGTTAAGGCCTGCCATGTACAAACTGCCGGTACCACAGGGTAATGGCGGCAGCTACAAATTCTATGTAGTGGCTGTGAACAAGGCAGGTACCGAAAGCATGCCCGGCGATGTGGCCACCTGGCAACCCACTACCACCGACCAGGTGTCGCAGGGCAGGTGATGCGCTATATATCTGCATAGCAGATCATCCGTTGCCTTCTACCGGCTGCACGCCTTCTGTAACGAAGTCCAGCTCGCCGCTGGGTATCTTCACGTCGAAGTCCTTTAGTCCCTTTGTGGTATCGCCCTGTATGCGCAGGCGGTCGGTAGCGGCCATTTCGCGCAGGCGCCAGCCCAGGTACAGGTCGCCGGTGGGTATGTTGTGTTTGGCCATGGCCTGGTTCACCACCTTCGATGCCTTCTGGAACTGCTGTGTGCAGAAGCCGAACAGCAGGGTATCGTAATGCTCTGCCGGCCGCGATGCTATGCGTTTTGCGCCTTCCAGCGTGCGTATGGCGCCGTTCTCGTTCACCAGCTTGCGCCACTCTTCGCCATCGGTCTCTATTTCGGCATAGGATACCTGGCGGGCCAGGCGTTTTGCTTTCACTATCTCTTTGGGGCGCAGCTCGCTTATGTTCTTTGGGTAGAATACCTTGCCGTTCTCATCGAGGAAGGGCAGGCCGGCTATGTTGACCACAAAGAAGCGGCCGGGATATTTGCCCAGGTATTTCGTGGTCCACAGTAGGGTGCATATATCGGCGGGCCAGGGAGCTATCCATACCCATGCTTTTATGTCTTCGTTGGCGGCCATGGCGGCGCTCACCTGTAGCAGTCGCTCGGTATCATCTACCTGTATGGGGCTTTTGTCGCTTACTACTACCTGCTGCCAGAATGCGCTGCGGAGGTCGGAGAACTTTTGGCCATCCTCGGTCTTCTGTATGGGGCCCAGGTTCAGCAGGTCTCTTATCACTACTATCTCGCCTTCCAGTTCGGGGGTGGTGGTCATTGCCTCGGCCAGCGGTGCGGCTGCCATATCGCCTATCACTATGTGGTATATCATGCGCCTGTATACTTAGTGCGGCAAAAATAACGAGACGGCAGCAAATACGCCCGGCGAGCTATTAGTACTATGTGGATAACGGGGGAACCTTGATCCACAGGATGTAAGGAAGACAGAAGGTATAAATGCGCATTTTTGACGGAAATTTTTTGTGGGAGGGTGTTTTTATTGGCTATCAATATGTTATAGCGGTTTTCGCCTCATTTCATGCACATTTTGTGTCGGTATTATGTACCTGAAATGTACATTTTGTGTACCTAAAATGTCGGTCTGTGTCGGTTTTATGTCGGTCGATAAGCCCCTCCCGGCCCTGCCTCCCAGCAGGCAGGCTCTCCCAAAGGGGGGAGATGGTATGTTGAGCGCTGTAGATGTAGTAGAAATGTCTTTATGCAGGTATATGTACATTTTGTGCAGGTGCGGGCCACTTTAAGGATGGTAGGTGGCACCTGTAACAAATATGGGGTATGGGTGGGAAGTGGCCAAAATAATGTGAGATGATGTGCAGGAAAGTGCACATGATGGGTGAACCTTGATGCGTCCGCCATTGCCTGCGGCTTTGGCGGACGAGGAAGGATGTAAGGATGGGCGTGGTGTGTGTTTTCGCAGATCGGAGATCTGGTGCCGCTGCGACGTAGTCGGAGACTACGCCGAACGGAGAACAATATTAGCAATCAGGCCAGAAGAATATAAATTGCCGAATATGCCCAAAGCATTTTATATCCTTACTCCTGTTGAGCAATTATACAAAATGTACAACGAGGCTAAAGAAAGGGAATATCCACTTTTTGAGGCAAACATAAGAGAGTATTTGGGTCGAAATGCGATTAATAAAGGAATTATTGAAACATTAAAGCACCCCCAGGATCGAAGCAATTTTTTCTATTATAATAATGGAGTTACGATAGTTTGTAACAACGTAAAAACTGCGGCAAATTCTAATCAAATTGAAGTGATAAAACCGCAGATAGTTAATGGGTGTCAAACTGTAAATTCTATCAATGAGGTTTTAAGCACCTATACGCATGAGGATATTACCAAAGAGTTCAGCGGAACTTTTGTTATGGTAAAAATATTGCAAGTTGTTGAGACGAAACAATCTTTCTATAGAGACGTAGTGAAGTATACCAACAAACAAAATTCTATTAATGAAAATGTTTTCGGAGGTAAAACAGATTTGTTTGTCAGAGTTCAAAAAGAATTTAAAGAGCGAGGATTTTTATTATTAATAAAACCGAGTGATAAAAATACATTTTCATCCGAGTATTGTACAAAAGAGAAGCTAAATGAATTATTAAAACTCGCGAATGGGTTTTCAAAAAGATAAGCATAGATTTTACGGAATTAAGCGATTTATTCGTTCCGTTGGACAAATTGTTACAGGTTTATCTAGCCTTTATCAAAGACGGCCATCTTGCTTATACAAAGAAAAACGCAGTACTAAAGGAAACAACTGACATATATAAAGGTTATTCCTTAAAAGTAAATCAGTACTTGACATGTGATAATTTAATTCGATTATATTTGATTTACTTACGCGCAGAAAGAGAACGTGCAACAAGTGACGATAAGAGAACTCCTATACCTTATTACGTTATTGGATTTTTTGGGCACTTCATTAATAATAAGGAAAATAGTAATAATGTCATTGAGAACATTTTTGAGGAAAAAAATAGTCTTTTTGAATCATTTTATAGATACCTGTGTAAGCTAACCAAACAGTACAAGAAAAATCATCCGGAACAGGAATATAATACATTAATTAAGAAACCAATAGACAAGGTTATTTTAGCTAAGCAAATAGACGATTTGAACGATATATTATTAGACGCAGATCCAAATTTGAAGAACTTTTTTGCTGAGATTTCGAAGTAGGTTTTTTAAGCTTAACTCTTTTGTGGATAACTTCCCTGCACCTATCCCCGACAATAGATATTTTTGTTGGGTCGTAATGGGTGTGGCAGGAACTACCGGCTCGCGACCTACGACTCATGACTCACGACTACGATGGAAGAGCAGGATATGTTCGCCGGGCAGGGCTCGGCAATGATCAATGAGATGTACCAGAACTGGTTTCTGGATTATGCCAGCTATGTGATACTGGAGCGTGCGGTGCCGGCCGTAGAGGACGGCCTGAAGCCGGTGCAGCGTCGCATACTGCATGCGATGAAGGAGATGGATGATGGCCGCTTCAACAAGGTGGCCAATATAATAGGGCAGAGCATGCAGTACCACCCGCATGGCGATGCATCGATAGGGGATGCCATAGTAGGCCTGGGCCAGAAAGACCTGCTGATAGAGACACAGGGTAACTGGGGCGATGTGCGCACGGGCGACAGCGCTGCGGCTGCGCGATATATAGAGGCGCGCCTGTCGAAATTCGCACTGGAGGTGGCCTTCAATGCCAAGACGACGGAGTGGCAACTGAGCTATGACGGCAGGAAGAACGAGCCGGTGACGCTGCCCATGAAGTTCCCCCTACTGCTGGCACAGGGTACGGAGGGGATAGCTGTGGGCCTGAGCACCAAGATATTGCCCCACAACTTCTGCGAGATAATAGATGCGGCCATAAAGCACCTGAAAGGCAGGAAATTCGAGCTGTTCCCCGATTTTCTGACGGGGGGCATGATAGATGTGAGCAACTATAACGATGGCGCGCGCGGCGGCAAGGTGCGCGTAAGGGCAAGGATAGAGGAGGTGGACAAGAAGTCGCTGGTGATAAAGGATGTGCCGTATGGCATCACCACATCGTCGCTGGTAGATAGTATACTGAAAGCCAATGACTCGGGGAAGATCAAGATAAAGAGCGTGACCGATAATACGGCCAAGGATGTGGAGTTGATGGTGCAACTGGCTCCCGGTGTATCGACCAACCAGACAATAGATGCGCTGTATGCCTTTACAGATTGCGAAATAAGCATATCGCCGAACGCATGTATCATCATAGACGATAGGCCGCACTTCGTGGGGGCGTCGGACCTGCTGAAACACTCGGTGCAGCATACGAAGGCCCTGCTGCTGCGCGAGCTGGAAATAAAGCTGGGCGAACTGGAGGACGACTGGCATTATTCGTCGCTGGAGAAGATATTCATAGAGAAGCGCATATACCGCGACATAGAGGAGCAGACCACCTGGGAAGGTGTGATAGCAGCCATAGATAAGGGATTGAAGTCCTATAAAAAGCTATTCCGCAGGGAGATAACGCAGGAAGATATAGTGCGCCTGACGGAAATAAGGATAAAGAGGATAAGTAAGTATGACTCCTTCAAGGCCGATGAGCACATAAAGGGTGTGGAGGCCAGCATAGAGGAGGTAAAGGGCAACATAGCCAACCTGAACGACTTTGCGATACGCTACTACGAGAACCTGCTGAAGAAATATGGCAAGGGCAGGGAGCGCAAAACAGAGATACGCCCCTTTGAGACCATACAGGCCACGGTGGTGGCGATAGCCAATACTAAGCTGTATGTGAACTATAAGGAGGGCTTCATAGGTACGGGACTGAAGAAGGATGAATTCGCCTTCGACTGCTCGGACCTGGACCATATAATTGCCTTCAGGAGGGATGGGAAGATGACGGTGACGAAGGTGGCCGACAAGACCTTTGTGGGCAAGGACATCATACATATAGCTGTTTTCCAGAAGAACGACGAGCGCACCACATACAATATGATGTATATGGATGGCAAGACGGGTATCACCTACGCCAAGCGCTTTAACGTGACGGGCGTGACACGAGATAAGGAGTACGACCTGAGCCGCGGCAACCCGGGCAGCAAGGTACACTACCTGACGGCCAACCCGAACGGCGAGGCCGAATCGGTGACGGTGACACTGCTGCCGAGCAGCAAGGCAAGGACGAAGACATTCGACTACTACTTTGAGGAACTGGAGATAAAGGGGCGCAGCGCCATGGGCAACCAGGTGACGAAGTACCCTGTGCGCGGTGTGCGGCTGAAGGAGAAGGGCCGATCGACCCTATCGGCGCCGCAGATATGGTATGACGACAGTGTGGGCAGGCTGAACAAGGACGGGCACGGTATGGTGCTGGGCCGGTTCGACGAGACAGACCGCATAATAGTATTCTACAAGGATGGAACGTACGAGGTGACGAGCTTTGACATAACCAACAGGTATGATGCGGATAATGTGGTGCTGATAGACAAGTTCCACCCGGAAAAGGTAGTGACGGCTATATACTTTGATGCAAAGAACAAGCAGTTCAACGTGAAGCGTTTTGTGATAGAGAGCCAGACACTAAAGAGCAGGTATACCTTTATAAAGGATGGCGAGGGCAACTACCTGGAACTGGTGACCCTGCAACAGGAACCCGTGGTGATAGTGCGTACCGGCAAGAAGAAGACAGAGCTGAAGGAGGAGATAGTGGCCCTGCACGAGACAGTAGATATAACCGGCTGGAAGACGGTAGGCAGCTACCTGGCGGCAGACGATATGAAGGAGCTGTCGCTGCTGCCCGATGCGGGCGAGGATGCGTCGCAGCGAGAGGCGCCGACCTTGTTCTAAGTGCGGAGGAACAGAAGGGGAGATGGGGAGTGAGCACAGGAAAAACAGTGCGGGCAAGCAGTAGATGTAAGCTAGGATAGTTGTAAGGTGTTTCTTTACAAAATTGATTACCTTCACACATATTTTGAACCCTGCCATAAAAGCAGGGTAATGTAAGCTGTATACGCTCAATGAAAAAGGTAGAACTCGAGATAGTTGCATTGTCTCACAGCATCACACAGACCCATTCTTATGCAGTAGTGCTTGGCGAGGTGGATGGCATGCGCCGGCTGCCGATAGTGATAGGAGGTTTTGAGGCGCAGGCGATAGCCGTGGCACTGGAACGTATGCAGCCCAGCAGGCCGCTGACACATGACCTTTTCGCAAATTTCATGGAGACCTTCAGTATAGAACTGACGGAGGTGATCATCTACAAGCTGGAGGAAGGCGTGTTCTTTGCGAAGCTGATATGCCGCAACAGCGATATAATAACCGAGATAGACTCGCGCACATCGGACGCACTGGCACTGGCCGTGCGTGCCAATTGCCGTATATATACCTATGAGAACATCATAGATGCCGCAGGGCTGTACCTGGAGAACGAAGAGAGCGTAGAGCCTGCCGCTAATGAGGCCGCCAAGGCGGCAGATGTGCCGGTGAGTAACAAGAGCAAGACCGATCCCGACATGAAGAACATGTCTCTGGACGAGCTGAACAAGCTGCTGCAGACCGTGCTGGAGCAGGAAGATTATGTACGCGCCATACATATACGAGACGAGATAAACAGCCGCAGGAAGAAATAAGCTGCGGCTTCAGCCCCCTTTCAATGCCCACACCTTATGGCTGGTAGCTTCAAAGACAGATGGCCTTTACTGGTAGTGCTGTGTGTCTTTGTGGCGCTGAAGATCCCTCATTTATCGCACCCTTATTACTGGGATGAGAGCTGGCCCTATGCCACCGCCATAAAGGCGCTGCACGACCATGGCATCAGCCTGATGCCCAATGCCATAGATCCCGAGATATCGCGCGGGCACCCGCTTTTTTTTCATGCCCTGGGCGCTGCGTGGATGAAGGTCTTCGGCCCGTCGCATGTATCCATGCATTCCTTTGCGCTGGTTATATCGCTGCTGTTCCTGTGGCTGGTGTATGAGGCTGGCCTGCGGCTGTTCAACATGCGTGTGGCGGTGATGGCGTTGGTGCTGGTGGCATCGCAGGAGCTTTTCTTTGTACAATCATCGATGGTATTGCTGGAGATGCTGGTGGCTTTACTGGGCTTTGCTGCTATGTACTACTATGTAAGGGCGCGGTATGTGCTGGCTTCGTTGTGCCTGGCCATGCTGTTCTATACCAAGGAGAGCGGCCTGATAGTGGGCTTTGTGCTGGGTATAGATGCATTGACAGGCCTGTGGCGCGGGCGGGAGCACCGTAAAGATACCATAGCGCGTATACTGTGCGTGGGCATACCCACGGTATTGGCGGGCGTTTTCTTCCTGCTGAACAAGCTGCTGCATGGGTGGTATATTTTTCCATTCTATGCCAGCATCATGGAAAGGCGGTGGGACGTGCTATGGTACAGGTTCCACATAGGGTGTGTGAGCGATGAGCTGTATACCAGCTATAAATACATCTATTACCTGCTGCTGGCCATACTGGCGACAATAACAGCTATCAGATACCGGAAATGGCGCTACCTGAGCATACTGCTGCTGGTGGTGCTGGTCTTTTACATGGTGAACGATATGCGTACCGGGCGGCTGATGCCCAGTGTGCCTTTCTTTATTGTCTTTAGTGCATCGTGGGGGTTTGTGGTATGGCAGTATGCGCACCGGTCGGTATTTGCGCAGATGCAGCAGCGCAGGATGCTGGTGCTGACGGGAGGGCTGGTGTTCTGTTTCATGCTGTATTCTACCTTCAACTACTATACCTACAGGTATATGCTGCTGTCTATAATTCCCATGCTGTTCATAGCTGCAGCATTGTTCGATCATTTTGCGGGTATGCTGCACAGGAGCGTGTATTATCTGTGTTTCGTGGTGTTCGGTATCACATCTTATGTGGCGTACAGCACCAATGAGGGTTTCGGTGATGACGACCTCGGCGCTTATGACGGTATGGATGTGCAGCAGCATGTGGTAGATGTGCTGGAGAAGGGTGGATATTACGATAGCAATGTAGGTACAGCGTCGTTCGTATCGCGGCAGCACCTGCTGGATCCTGCTACGGGTTACCTGGGGGGACAAAGGACGTTCCGCACGGTGCGCTGGGATATAGACGAAAGAACGGACATTGCCGTATTTACCAATATAGAGCCCGATGGCAGGCGCGAAGTGATAATGAAGGACCCTGCGTACGAGCTGATGGACAGATATGAGAAAGGCAGGGTGTGGAGCGAGATATACCGCAGGAGGAGGTAAGCCCCCTCCCGACCTCCCCCAAGGGGAGGAGATAGGATGCCCGTATCTATGTCAGCTTCAGTTTCCTGTTGAATATGGTGCCGGTGAGCATGCCGATGCATACACCAAGTATGCCGCCGCAAAATACATCGAGCGGGTAGTGGACGCCTACATATACCTGGGCATAGGCTACTATGGTGGCCCAGAGGAGGGCTGCGGGCCATACCCAGCGGGCAAAGCGCCCGAGCGTGATGCCAGTAAAAATGGCCAATGCAAAGTGATTGGTGGCGTGTGATGACGGGAAACTCTTGCCCCCGCCGCAAGGCACTATGATGTGTACTATACCTGAAAAATAAGGGTCGTTGCAGGGGCGTATGCGGCCAAAGAGCGGCTTGAGCAGGGAGGCGCTCACCTGGTCGCCGATACCGAAGGTGATGAGAAATGTGGCGCACCACAGCCAGCCATTGCGCCCGAACCTGCGCGGCATGAACAGCAGCAGGAACAGGTAGAGGGGCGACCAGGTCCACTGGTTACGGATGAAGGGCATGACCACATCAAGAACGTCGTTGTGCCAGCGCACATTGAGGTAACCCCACACCATGTGGTCTACCTGCAATATCTTTTCTACGAGGGCGTTAGCCATTTTTCTTTTTGAAGATCATGATGAGGCGGGGTGAGTCGGCAGGATGATAGGAATCGAGCATATAGTTTCCGAAGGTGCCTACCAGCGACATGCCGGCAGTACGGAACATGTGCGTGAAATCGGCCAGGGAGAAGGCCGCCACGCTTTCGGTATAGTGCTTTGGCTTGCCATCGGCATCCTGGAAGCGGATGTCCTTTATAAAATGGTTGCGCACGAAGCTGCGCACTATATGAAAATTGTAATTGCCCCTGTTTATGGTCTCTTCGGGTACAAGATTGGCATGTACGAATTCGGGGTTCAGGTAATCTATGACCAATAGGCCACCCGGTCTTAGTGCGCCCGCGAAGGTCTTGGCGGCCAGTATGTGGTCGCGGTCGTGGGCGAAGTAGCCGAAGCTGGTAAAGAAATTGAACGCCAGATCGAAGTAATTGGTGTAGAACGGCAGCCGCATATCGTGTACGAAGAAATGCAGGTGGTCGTCCTCGAAAGCCTTGGCGGCCGTGATGCTGGCGCGCGATATATCGATGCCTGTGACCTCATAGCCATGTTCGGCCAGTTGACGGGCAAAGCGGCCAGAGCCACAGGCTATATCCAGCATGCGGCAGCCGGGCTGGGGCTGCAGGTATGCCAGCAATTCTTCTACGAATTCCTGCGCTTCCAGCTCGTCCCTGTTCTGGTACAGTATCTTATAATAAGGGGAGTCGAACCAATTCTCGAACCAATCCATTGAGTGTATCAAATGATCTGCGCTCAAAAGTAGTGCATTATTACCTGAATGATATATTGCAGCGGTTGTAGAATTCGCGGATGGGCCCGGATACACTATCTAGTCCGGCCTCTATGCGCCATTTGTACTCTACACCATCTATGCGCGCCCTTATATCGGCATAGCCGGCATCGGGCAGCTCTGTACCGATGGTAGTATTGTTGAGCGCCTTTAGTTCGGTGGGTATGGAGTGAGGAAGGTCGGCCACGCTATTGTATTGGTCCTCGGGGCATCGGGTATTGAAATCGAACTGATCGAGACCGGGAGGTGGGGCCTGCATGCGCTGTGTGGCATCTTTGCGAAGCTGGCCATTGTTGACAAGGAAGTAATTGGCATGGGCGTCGGGAGTGGTAAAACCACCCAGGCGGCCATATATGAAATGGTCGCCGAGAATGGGGTAGCGACCCGTGGGCTTGTGACAGGCAGAGAATACCATGCCGCAGACAAGCAGCACTATAGCTATGAGCGAGATGCGGAACCGGGATGAGCCTATGAGTGGCATGAAGGGGCTTGTATATATAGAACCAAGTAAAGTTATGGAAAAGTATACGATGTATGTGGTGGGCGGACAGGCACCCCTCCCCGGCCCTCCCCCGAGGGGAGGGAGCGCCAATGTCCGCGCACTAGCGCGGGAGTTATGAGCACAGGAGATATGCGAACGACCGAAATGCACACCAGCATTTTTGCCGGGCGCAGGATCTTTAGAAAATTTTAAGTAAAGGCATTCACTCTGATAGGGTGTAACAATTATTTTTGCGATATAACATCTATACCGGGTGCAAAGAAAGCAATGACCACTGCAGAGATACTAAAGAAGGTAAGAAGGATAGAGATAAAGACGAAAGGCCTGAGCAACCACATTTTCGCCGGGGAGTATCATTCCACTTTCAAGGGCAGGGGTATGTCGTTCAGCGAGGTGAGGGAGTATATGCCGGGAGATGATGTGAAATTCATAGACTGGAACGTGACGGCCCGTTTCTCGCATCCCTTCGTGAAGGTATTCGAGGAGGAGCGTGAGCTGATATTGATGCTGCTGGTGGATATAAGCAACAGTTCGCTCTTTGGCACCCACAAGCAGGCGAAACGTGACCTGATGACGGAGCTGGGTGCAGTGCTGGCTTTCTCTGCCACCACCAATAATGATAAGGTGGGTGTCATCTTCTTCAGCGACAAAGTGGAGAAATACATACCGCCCAAGAAGGGCAAGGGGCATATATTGCGCATCATTCGCGAGCTGATAACGCTGGAGCCTTCGGGAAGCGGCGGGGGGACGAATGTGGGCCTGGCGCTGGAGTTTCTGAACAATGTGATGAAGAAGCGCTCGATAACGTTCTTGCTGAGCGACCTGGTGAGCACACCATATGAGCAGGCGCTGCAATTGGCCGCCCGCAAGCACGACCTGGTGGGTATACACATATACGACAAGCACGACAAGGAGCTGCCACAGGCCGGGCTGATACAGGTAATGGATGCCGAAACGGGCAGGACACAGTGGATAGATACCGACGACAGGGGGGTAAGAATGCACTACGGCATGGCATTCGACAATAAGTATAAATATAGTGTGCAGGCCTTCAGGAAGAGTGGAGCATCGCTGCTGCATGTGCGTACCGATGAGGACCATGTGAAGGTGCTACAAGGCTACTTCAAGGGAAGGTGAGCTGAGGAGATCATAACTAACAAGCAAAAAACAGGAGTATAAAAGATGTGGCCGGTAAGGACATATGGGTATAAATGGCGGGCAATGTGCCAGGCGGCGCTACTGGTAGTGCTGCTGCTGGCGGGTGTAAGCCCGGCATATGCGCAGCCCGATGCAACGGTGAACACGCGGCTGGATGTACGGCAGATAATGGTGGGCGACCAGGCGCGCCTTTTCATAGAGGTAAAGAACAAGCCGGCGCTGGGTACGCTGTACTGGGCAAAGATACCCGACACCTTCAACAAGCTGGAGGTAGTGGAGCGCGGCAAGATAGATACCCTGGTGGCGGGTGATGTGGTGACGTACAAGCAGCGCCTGTTGGTGACGGGCTTCGATTCGGGCATGTTCCGCATACCATCGTTCTTCTTTCCTATGAGAACACCTGCGGGCGACTCTTTTTATGTACAGACAGACTCCTTCGACCTGCTGGTGCAGACGGTGGCGGTAGATACGACGCAGAACTTCAAACCGATAAAGAGCATCATTTATGTAAAGCCATCGTGGCTGGACCATATATGGTACATAGTAGGCGCGCTGGCGCTGATAGTGATAACAGCACTGGTGATAGTGTACCTGGTAAAGAACAAAAAGCCCGCACCCGTAGTACCCGAGGGCCCGAAAGAGACCCTGCAGCAGCACAGCCTGCGCATGCTGAACGAACTGGAGGCAAAACAGCTATGGCAGAACCAACAGGTAAAGGAATACTACTCTGAGCTGACGGACATAGTGCGCAACTATATAGAGGCCCGCTTTGCTACGCCTGCCATGGAGCTGACCACCGACGAGCTGCTGCACAAGGCACAGATGCACCGAGACCTGATGCCGTACTACGGCATACTATCGACCATTCTGCACACGGCCGACCTTGCGAAATTTGCGAAGGCGCAGCCTCTGCCGCAGGAGCATACCGATGCCATAGATAAGGCCAGGCAGCTTGTGGTAAGCTCTACACCTGTCATTACCGAACCCCCAACCGAAAAGACGATATGAGGCAACTGATGGATCTGGAACATATGAGCTTTGCGCATCCGTGGTTCTTCCTGTTGCTGCTGGTAGTGCCGCTGATGATATGGTGGCAACTGAGGGGGCGCAGGAACGAACAGCCTGTGATGAGGCTGACGAGCCTGAGCGGGCTGGTACTGCCGCATGGCGGTACAAAGGCACGCTACAGGCCGGTGCTCTTTGTGCTGCGGGTGATAAGCGTGCTGATGCTGATAATAGCCCTGGCGCGCCCGCAGAGCAGCAATACTACCGAGAACGTGGACAGCGATGGTATAGACATAGTGCTGTGCATGGACATATCGGGCAGTATGCTGGCAGAGGACTTTAAACCGAACCGCATGGAGGCGGCCAAGAAGCAGGCTCTGAGTTTTATAGACGAGCGCACCACCGACCGTATAGGACTGGTGGTGTTCGCAGGGGAGAGCTTTACTCTTTGCCCCATAACCATAGACCATAATGTACTGAAGACACAGGTGGCGCGTATAGAAAGCTCGCTGCTGACGACATCGGGCACGGCCATAGGATCGGGGCTGGCGTCGGCGGTGGGTAGCTTGCGGCCGGCAAAGGGGAAAAGCAAGGTAGTGATACTGATGACGGATGGTACCAATAATGTGAACGGTGGTACCACGCTGGACCCTGCCACTGCCACAGAGATAGCCAAGCTATATGGCGTGAGGGTATACGCCATAGCCATAGGCACTATGGGGCAGGCCCTGATACCCGTACCTACACCTACAGGCGTACAGAAAATGATGATGCCTACCGATGTGGACGAACCACTGCTGAAGCGCATAGCTGCGGCCACGAACGGCAAGTTCTACAGGGCTACGGGCAACAGGTCGCTGGCGGACATATACAAAGACATAGACCAGCTAGAGCGTACGAAGGTGAGCATTACTTCTTACAAGCACTATGCAGAGCTTTTCTTCCCGTTTGCGATGGTGGCCGTGATATGCCTGGCGCTGGAGATGATACTGCGCTATACGGTATTCAGGAGTGTGACCTGATGTGCGCTTTGCTATTTCCCATTGGGTGCATTTCAACCCTTCGCATAATACTATCAGTAATAATACCCGCGCGGGTATTATACCTACCCTTAAGAAGCCCCACCCGACCTCCCCAAAGGGGAGGAGATGGACCGCGGCTTGTTACTCATATGCAAAATGCAAGAAGTAGAAGTGACATAATGGTGCCAGATAATACCTGCGCGAAAACGTGGACGTAGTATCTCCTCCCCTTTGGGGAGGTCGGGTGGGGCTTCCGGTGAACCGTGTAGGCGATAGGCAGGGTGAGGCTGACGATGCTAAGTTTTGAAATGCACCTTTCCCATTCTGTTACTATCCTCCCGCATTTTTAACCGAAGGGCAACTTGAG
Source organism: Nemorincola caseinilytica (assembly GCF_039540515.1). Lineage (NCBI taxonomy): Bacteria > Pseudomonadati > Bacteroidota > Chitinophagia > Chitinophagales > Chitinophagaceae > Nemorincola > Nemorincola caseinilytica. The sequence goes on from NZ_BAABFA010000018.1 coordinate 120,636, forward strand.
GGGTATTTTTTATGGAATGTGGCCAAAAATGGCCCATACTTCTTACTTTACATACCCGATAATACTGTTATTCATTAGTTTATGAAAAAGAAACATCTGCTGTTACTGCCCATAGTGGCCATATCGCTGGCGGCCACGGCCAAGAACAAAAAGCACAAACATAAGGGCGGCGATGCCACGTCCGCTGCACCGAAGGCGGACTCGAGCTCATCGAAGAAAGGGCCCAAGCCTTATAACAAGGTGATAACCGACAAGGCGGTATCGAAGCCGGGGCTTTTTACCGTGCACAAGGTAGACGACAAATGGTACTTCGAGATACCTGACTCGCTACTGATGCGCGAGATGATAGTGACCACCCGCTACAGCAAAGTGGCGGGCGGCGGCGGCGTATATGCCGGTGAGATGGAGGGCCGCAAAACGGTACTATGGGAGAAGGGGCCGAACAATAAGCTGTTCCTGCGCGTGGTGACGGTGATAAGCGTGGCCGACTCTACGAACGAGATATACAAGGCCGTGAGCAACTCGAACCTGGACCCTATAGCAGAGGCGTTCGATATAAAGGCTATAGGCAAGGACTCGGCATCGGTGGTGATAGATGTGACGGACTTCTTCAAGGGCGACAACCAGCCTGTGAGCCTGAATGCCATGACCAAGCGCAGGTATAACCTGGCATCGCAGATAGCCGACAGGACCTATATATCCGGCATCAATACTTACCCCATCAATACCGAGGTAAAGGTGGTGCGTACCTTCAACTCTACACCGCCTACAGGGCCGCAACCCAGCGGGCCGGGACAATTTCCCAGTATCACCCTGCCGGCGGCCTATGCCACAGGAGCGGTGACGGTAGAGATGAACAACTCCTTCATACTGCTGCCCAAAATACCTATGCAGAAGCGCCTCTTCGATCCGAGGGTGGGCTTTTTTGCTGATGCCTTTGAAAAATATGATGATAGGCAGCAGAAGGTGGACGACCAGATATTTGCGGTACGCTGGAGGCTGGAGCCAAAGGACGAGGACGTGGAGAAGTGGAAGAGGGGAGAACTGGTAGAGCCGAAGAAACCAATAATATACTACATAGACCCTGCCACTCCCAAGAAGTGGAGGCGGTACCTGATACAGGGCATAAACGACTGGCAGGTGGCCTTTGAGCGGGCGGGTTTCAAGAACGCTATATGGGGCAGGGAGTGGGATGCAAAAGACTCTACGATGAACCTGGAAGATGCGCGGTTCTCGGTAGTGCGCTACCTGCCATCGGACATACCGAATGCGTATGGCCCCAATGTACACGACCCCCGCAGCGGCGAGATAATAGAGAGCCATATAGGCTGGTACCACAACGTGATGAAGCTGGTGCACGACTGGTACTTTGTGCAGGCTGCGGCCGTAGATACGAGGGCCAGGAAAATGGAATTCGATGATGAACTGATGGGGCAACTGATACGTTTCGTATCGTCGCACGAGGTGGGGCATACGCTGGGCCTGCGCCACAATATGGGCAGCAGCAGCCGCACCCCTGTAGAGAAGCTGCGCGACAAGGCATGGGTAGAGGCGCATGGGCATACGGCATCGATAATGGACTATGCGCGCTTCAACTATGTGGCGCAGCCGGGCGATGCGATAAGCGATGCAGGCATGTTTCCCCGCATAGGCGACTATGATAAGTGGGCCATACAGTGGGGCTACAAGGCCACATTTGCCAAAGACGATAAGGAAGACCAGAAGATAGTGAACAAGTGGGTGACGGATAGCCTGAAGGCCAACCCGAGACTGTGGTTCGGAACGGAGACGAACCCCTTCGATCCGCGGTCGCAGACGGAAGACCTGGGCGATAACAGCATGAAGGCCAGTGAATACGGCATTGCCAACCTGAGGCGTATAGTGCCCAAACTGCCCGAATGGACCAGGGAAGAGGCCGATAAGTATGAGAACCTGGCCACCATGTATGGTGCGGCCATAGGCCAGTATGGCAGGTATATGGGCCATGTGGTGAAGAACGTGGGCGGCGTGTACGAGACACCAAAGAGCGTGGAGCAGGAGGGCGAGGATGTGTATGAGCCTACGCCTAAGGAGATACAGAAAGATGCGGTGGCCTTCCTGAACAAGCAACTCTTTGCTACGCCGGAATGGCTGCTGGAGCCCTCTATACTGAACAAGATAAGCAACCCTGTAGCGGCAGAGCAGTTGGGTACGGTGCAGGTGAACATACTGAACAGCCTGCTATCGACCGGGCGACTGAACAGGATGGCGGTGACCACCAACAGGTATGGCGCGAAGAACGTGTATACCATAGATGCCATGATGGAGGATGTGAAGAACGGCATATGGAGCGAGCTGAGCACACGCAAACCCATAGACGGCTACCGCCGCAACCTGCAGAAGGCATATGTAGAGGCCCTGTCGAGGATAATAAACCCCGGAGACCTGTCCCCCAATGCGGTGATAATGAACAATACATGGAATACGGATGCGGTATCGGTGGCGAGGGCGCAACTGGTGATGCTGAAGAAGCAGGTAGATGGCGCTGTAGCAGGTACCAGCGATAAGATGAGCAAGTACCACCTGCAGGATGTATCGGACCGCATAAAGAAGGCGCTGGATCCGAAGAGCTGATAGCGTACCCGATATTAACATTTAGTAAGAAGGGCCCTGCGTATGCGGGCCCTTCTTTGTGTTATAGGCGTCATCGCAAAGGGCGCTAAGGAATGCATTAGGAACACAAAAGGAATGCTGCGTAGGAGGAGAGAACACGGGCTTATTTACCAATGCCTATCCCGGTATTATCTTTTGCCTGGTGACACTTGCAGGGCAAGGAGAATGCCTGAGGTATCTGCCTGTGTGATATAAGTATCGTCATAAAGACAGCAGATAGATGGATACGATGCCTGCACATCGCCGGGGGCTTTGCATAAATAAGAAAGCCGCCCCTGTGGGGCGGCTTTCAGTAAGAAACTTCAGGTGGTGGTTAGAGCTGGTCGTAAACAGGAGCGTCTACGTTGCGGCTAACACCGAAATACTGGTAAGTTTTCCTTTTGTAACCTTTCTTGATATAGATGTCTGTATCGAAGTTGTAATCTTCGGGGATGGTCCTCCATGAACCGCGCTTGGCCTTCCTCCAGCGATATACGCAGAGGGTGTTGGGGCCGCGGCGTGTAAGGGCGTAGAACTGCAGGTGCTTCTGTGTATAGCCGGCCTTCAGCATCTGGTCGTCGCTGAATTCGTCTTCGGCCACAGATATGTGCACGCGAGCTACGGGGTTGAACCAACCATATACGGCAACGCGGTTAGGGCCGGGGTTGCGGTATGCCCAGAAAATGAGCGTCTTATCGCTCCAGCCCCAGTTGATGAGCTGGCCATCCTGATATTCGCCGTCCACGACCGTTGCGTAATCATCGTTCTGTGGTATATACCAGGAAAAAACGCGCACAAGGTCTTCCTGTGCAAAGGTCTTGAAACTTAAAAAGGTCGCTGCGAATAGTGTGGTTACTAAGACTATGGTTCTTTTCATGTTTAATTTGTTTTCAAAATCGAACCCAAAATACATAAAAATTTTGTTGCCTTGCAAATTATTAAAGGACTTTTTTAAAAATCTCTCCTCTGGGTGGATGGGGTGTTTGCTATGTCACGATGGGCTATTGTATGTATGCGAAGTGTTTTTATAAAAAAAATATTTATTCGTTATGTTCTGTAAGTGGCATGGTGAATAGCCAGTAGCGTATGTCGAACCTTGTGGCTATCTCGCGCAGCATGGTAAAGCCCATACTCTCGTATATGTGCCTGGCGGCATTCATGACCTCGGATGTGTGCAGGGCTATGGTGTGTTCGCCGCTGCTGCGGGCATGGTCTATGCATTGTTGAGTAAGGGTGCGCGCTATGCCCCGGCCGACGTACTGTGGGTGTACGCCCACCATGCGTATGTAGCTCCAATCGGCAGGGTATACGTCCCATGGGTTGCCGCTGGGCATAAGGAAAGCCATACCGGCTATGGTATCGCCATGAGTGCAGAGAAAACTGCGGGACCTTTGGAGCAGACCCAGCCACATCTCATCGTTATTGATGCCGGTGCGCATCTTTTCCCAGCCATCGGGCGATAGCAGGCCCGCATATTGGCCATAGGCGAGTATGCCCAGTTGTTTCAGTTGCTCTATATCGGCAAGGGTGGCCGCCCTGTATGTGAGGTGTGCTGTCATGAAGTGGTGCGTATGAGAGCGAATGAACGCTTGCGGTAGCGAAAATATTGTATCGAGGCCATACACTATATACAGATAAGTGAGTGTCCTTGTTCCGCTTTCGCGGTAAACACAAAAAAGAGTAGCTTGCCCGGCAAAACCCCATCGCCATGGCAGAGATACGCTCACTGGAACATTGCAGCATAGAGGCGCTGCATGCAGCATTCGTAAAGGCATTCGCCGATTATATAGTACCCTTTTGCCCGCAGCAGCACGAACTGGAGTATATGCTGCACCGGCGCGGGTATGTGCCGCAACTATCATTTGGCGCATTCGTCAATGGAGAGCCGGTGGCCTTTACCCTGAACTGTATGGGCCTATGGAAGGGCACGCCCACGGCATATGATACCGGCACAGGTACGATACCCGAATACCGCAGGCAGGGCCTGGCGGCAGCCATCTTTGAGGCTGCGATACCTGTACTGAAAGAGGCAGGCGCACAGCAATACCTGCTGGAAGTGATGCAGGACAATACCCGTGCCGTGGAACTGTATAAGGGGCTGGGCTTCGGGGTAGTGAGGGAGCTAGACTATTATTCTACGCCCAGGGAAAAACTGGTGACGGGTACCGCTGTGCCGGGATATGAGATAAGGATGGTGGCCGATGTACCGCCGCAGATGGCAGCAATATGGGACATACCCACATCGTGGCAGAACTCTGTGGCCTGCGTGGAGCGTGCATGGGCAGGCATGCGGTGCTGGGGCGCTTATATGAACGATGAGCCGGTGGGGTATGCGATACTGACACCCGCCACCGGCGATGTGCCGCAAATGGCTGTAGCGCCCGCGCACAGGCGTAAAGGGATAGGGCAGTGGCTGCTGGCCATACTGGCGGCCAATGCCACAGCAGCGAACCTGCGCTTTGCCAATGTGGACAGTGCGTATGAGCCCTTTCACAGGTATGCAGAACGGACAGGGATGGTGGGCGGACCAAAGCAGTATGAAATGCTGCTTGCGTTATGATGCATCAGGCAATGGCCTTTTTTATCGTATCCATGAGCAGATCTACCTCCTGCTTGTTGTTGTAGATGTGAGTGGATATGCGCAATGCATTGAGCCCATGCTCGGTGACGGCGCGTATGCGTATCTTATTTTCCATACACTTCGAGAAGATCTTGTTATATTCCATACCCTTTATGCGGAAGCCGTTCACACCACTGCGTGAGCGTTCCTCGGTTGGGGTGAGCAGCTCCATACGGTCGCCCAGGGCCAGCAGGCTATCCTGGGTGTACTTGCCCAGGTATTTTATGCGCCTGTATATATTGTCTGCACCCATGGAGTTGATGAGGTCTATGGCCGCGCCTACACCTGCATACAGGCCATTGGACTGTGTACCGGCAAAATAGCGGTGCGCACTATCCACATAGTCGGATGTAGTGACGGGGGAGGTGAGGAGATCCCACTTGCCATTGTCGCCACCGGCGCCAATGTTATGCGGTCGCAGTGTTTCCTGGAAGCCCTTGCGTACATAGAGGAAGCCTGTACCCTTGGGGCCGAGCATCCATTTGTGGCAGCAAGATGCATAGGTGTCGCAGCCCATATCGTGGAGGTCCAGGGCTATCATGCCGGGGCCATGGGCGCCATCTATGATGGAGAAGATACCCTTATCGCGGGCAAGGGTGCATATCTCCTTGATGGGCAGTATCTGCCCCTGCGTACAGGGTATGTGCGGCGTGGCTATGGCACGGGTCTTCTTTGTTATCAGCGCATTGATGCGTTCCAGCGTTTCGGCGGCGGTGAGGGCGGGGGTATAGGTCCTTATCACTATGCCGTGCTGCTTTTGCCGGGTCATCCACGGCATGGCATTGCCCATATGCTCGTGGGTGGTGATGATGACCTCATCGCCCTTTTGCAGGGGTATGCCCCAGCAGCCTATATTGATGCCCTCGGTGACATTGTGGGTAAGGGCTATCTCATCATCATTGGCCCCTACGAACTTTGCGATCTTGGTGATGACAGGTTCCCAGTTGCCATACTGGGCACGCATATCGCTTTCCATCATGCCCTCTTTCACGGCCTCTATAACAGGGTAGGGCGATGGGCCGAAAGTGCCGTTATTGAGGTAAGTGAGGTCTTTGGATAGCGGGAACATGAGGCGTATATCGCGCCAGTGGTCGTCGTCCTGCTCGTCTATGCGCCGACCATCGCTAGTGGCCTGTACAGAGGCGGCCAGGGCATTCATTTCGTGAATGGATAGCGCTGCCAGCAGAGAAGCAGAGCGGAGGAAATTTCTACGGGTAAAATTCATAAGTGGTGTATTAAGGCAGATAAATATACGCATTATGTGGTGGTACCACATAATGCCCGTCCGAAGGTGTGCGATAAAGTTGTTTATCTTTGAGCCTATGAACCATACCCGAAAATTTTTCCTGACCGTATTGCTGTCTTGCGCCGCCCTGCCTCTTACTACAGAGGCGAAAAAGCGCAACTCGCGCGACCTATCGAAACGCCAGCCTCCCAAGACCGTGCTGGTAATGCTATTTACCGAAGAGAACAGGCGCCAGGCACTGGTAAAGGCCCACCGCTACCGCGACACGGCCATACTGAACAAAGACATGCGATCGGTGCAGGAAGTGACCGTAAAGGACTTTACGAACAATTTCGACTTTTGCCCGGTGTACTTTTTTATGGATGAGGACCTGGACAAGGTGGTGAACGGGCAATTCGGCGGTACACTGCTGGACAAGGATATGCATCCTGCCAATGTGAATATGGCCGATACCAACTACCTGATAGTATACTATGGTTTTCCCGGGTGGCAGTCGCACGAGAAACGAATGGAAGTGACCACCCTGAGCGATGTGGGAGGTAAGCCTAATGGCTGGGGCCTGGTGGTAAACAACCATGAGATGAGGCAGGTGGGCTATACATACTGGCTACGGTCGGTGAACCTGAAGAAAAGAGGCAAGATACATGGGTATAAGTATATATCTCCTAAATTCGATATAGAGTACTCGCCCCTGGCCGGGGAGCTGAACAGCCGCCTGAAGAAATATGCCACCAGGCAGGGCGAAGCACAGGCAGAGAAATAGGAAGGAAAGATATATGGAGCGGCACCATTGACGGCCGCGCGCCTGTGAGAGAATTTCATAGGGCTATTTAAGTAATTTTGGTATTTTCGCAACCCGAACAGATAAAGCTGATCCTCAAGATGACAGATATTAAAGTGCCTGCCGTAGGTGAATCGATAAGTGAAGTGACCCTGGTAAAATGGTTGAAAAAAGATGGTGACTATGTGAACAGGGATGAACTATTGTGCGAGCTGGAATCGGAAAAGGCCACATTCGAACTGAATGCCGAACAGGCAGGTATACTACACATAAAAGCACAGGAGGGCGCCACGCTGGCCATAGGCGACCTGGCCTGTACCATAGACGAGACCGCAGAGAAGCCTGCAGGCAGCGCACCCGCAACGCCCGCCAAGGCCGAAAAAGCCGCCGCACCTGCCGCGCCTAAGGAAGAGAAGCCTGCCGCCGCTGCACCCGCAGCCGATGTAAAGGCCACCCCTGTGGCACACGCCATAATGGCCGACAAGCAGGTGAAGGCCGGCGAGGTAAAGGGATCGGGCAGCAAGGGCCGTATAATGAAGCAGGATGTGCTGGATGCCATAGCGCACCCCGGCCGAAAGGGTGGCGATGCCGCCTTTGGCCGCGAAGAAAGGCGCGACAAGATGAGCAACCTGCGCAAGACAGTATCGCGCAGGCTGGTAGAGGCCAAGAACAGCACTGCCATGCTCACTACCTTTAACGAGGTGGACATGACGCGCATAATGGATATCCGCAAGCAATACAAGGACACCTTCAAGGAGGCACATGGTGTGAACCTGGGCTTTATGTCGTTCTTTGCGAAGGCATGTAGCACTGCGCTGCAAGAGTGGCCCGCTGTGAATGCGTATATAGATGGCGATTCTATCATTTACCATGATTATTGCGATATATCGATAGCGGTATCGGCGCCGAAGGGGCTGGTAGTACCCATAATACGCAATGCGGAGAGCCTGAGCATGGCCGACCTGGAGCGTAAAGTAGTGGAACTGGCCAAGAAAGCCCGCGATAACAAACTCACTCCCGATGAAATGACAGGCGGTACTTTCACCATCACCAATGGCGGTGTTTTCGGCTCGCTGATGTCTACGCCCATCATCAATATACCGCAGTCGGCCATACTGGGTATGCACAAGATACAGGACAGGCCCATGGCCATAAACGGCAAGGTAGAGATACGCCCCATGATGTATGTGGCGCTGAGCTATGACCACCGCATAATAGACGGCCGTGAGTCGGTAGGTTTCTTGGTGAGGGTGAAAGAGCTGCTGGAGAACCCGGAGTACATGCTCTTTGGCCACGACCCTGTGAAAACACTGCTGGAACTGTAACAGAACTATATGGAATGTATATACGAACGCTCCTGCATCAGCAGGGGCGTTCTTTGTTTATGGCATAGCTGTAACTTTGGGTGAATGACAGGATCGCTTTTCCCGGATGATGGTGCAGCGCAGCCCTCTACCCCCGCGGGTAAGAGCGCCTCTGCGCGTACCGCCCCGGCCCGCAGGGAGCGGAAGGAAGAGCGTGAGGTGACGGAGCTGTCTACAGAGGATACGAACGAGCAATTCTACGGCAATACGGCAATGATAGGTATAGTAGCCCCGCTGCCGGGCCCCCGCTTCTGCTGGCTGCTGAACCAGCATTTCAGAACGGTATTTGTGAACGATACGGATGATACGCTGGAAATGATGGTGGGCAAGGATGGAAAGGTGCTGCGGCGCAAGAAGAACAAAAAAAGCAAGGCAAAGGTGCCACAGGCGCCGGTACCATCGCTCTTTGGGCCGCAGCCGGTGCAGGAGGCACAGGAAGAGGGCGAGCCGGAGGGAGAGAAATTCAACTTTGCGGTATACAGCCATAAGATACCGAAGAGCATCAGCTACAGGTACCTAGTGTACAAGCTGCGGACAGGACTGGTATCGCTGCTGCCCGAGGGGGACGAGGGCCGGTATGACTATATGTGGCTGGTACAGACAGGCGATCCCGACCATGATGCCCACAAGATACTGACCATACTGCGCAGCATACCCGGTGTGCAGGCAGCACAGCAACTGACGGAGGAGGAAATGGAGCGATGCAAGGAATACCTACTGCTATGATGCAGGATAGATATATGGCGCAGCTATGAAAATAAACACCGGCCAGACCTTGTGTTTACCGTGCATTTTATATATTTGTACCAAACGATACTGACCTTTCACAATGGGGTACGCTTGCAGCGCCTGTTGATGTAAATAAATGTAAAATGATATGCGTACAAGGATAAGCGTATTTTTCTTCTCTTTCTTATTTCTTCTGGGAGCAATAAAGGCAGGTGCGCAGAGCATGGATTACCTGCGTCATAAAAAGACATTTCACCTGTGCTCTTTCGAGCTGGACTGCTCTGGCTGCTACAACTGCCATTACCAGAAATATACCGTGCGTATAAAGAACGTGGTGGACAAGAAGATAACAGGCGTGTACTATACCTACTACTCGGAGTCGCGCAACCGGCTGGTGACCAAGGAAGGTGAGATAATAGGCGGCGTGATGGATCCCGGCCAGATAGGCCACATAACAATGTGCATGCCCAATGGCAAGCACTGGGCCATAAGCAAGATAGTGTATGACGATGAGAGCTCGCAGTCGTTCGTGGTGAATGACAGGCTGGATCAATTTGTACAGGAGCCTGATGAGTGCGACTGTAACAAACAACCCAACAATTTCCCCGACCCGAACATCGGTCGTACCAAATAAAGAGCATAGCAATAAGGAAGGCCGCCTGAATGGGCGGCCTTCTTGCTTGTAGGATGACATGTGATATACCGGTTATGATCTGCCTTGAGAAATATTATTTGAAATTTTAATTTTTTTCCGTACTTTTGTGTTTTATTAATAAATTAAATTTTTAGAATGCAACAAGGTACAGTTAAGTTTTTTAATGAGACCAAAGGATTTGGTTTCATTACCCCATCAGATGGTGGTGCAGATGTTTTTGTTCACGTTTCTGGCCTGATAAGCGAGATACGCGAAAATGATACCGTATCATATGAAGTTCAAAATGGTAAAAAAGGTTTGAATGCGGTAAATGTGACCGTGATATAATTTTTTTATAGTCATCATTTTGAAGAAGCTGCCTCAACAAGGGCAGCTTCTTTGTTTTATAGCATTCCTGCGAAATAGTTTTCAGCCCCTCCCAACCTCCCCAAAGGGGAGGAGATGGACTCTTCCCGTACTATCTTATCAAGTGCGGATCGCCGGTGCTCAAGATTCGTGTTGAACACCGGCGGTCCCGTATATCAGGTAGGAGCAAGGTCTCAGGTCAATTGCGTGGTATGTGCATACCGTCTATGATATAGAGCACATCGCCGGGCATGCTGCCGGCTATTCTTACATCAGTGCCCCTTTGGCGTTGGTACACGGTAGGGGCAAGGGCCACTATATCGCGCACATCGGCAGCGGGCATGGTATATATATCGCTGCGTGTAAGGGTAATGGTGCCGGGTATGGCAGGGCGCAGGGGCTGTATCTCTATGGCCTGCATGAGGGCAGCCTTTTTCAGGTCGGCGGCGGAGGGCTGTACCTGCACACCGTCTATAATGTAGAGTGTCCCCGTTATCCTGGGGCCTATGGGGCAACTGCAGCAACGGCCGCGGTTGTGCTGATACTGGTAGGGTGTGGGTGTATCCTAGGCCTCGCAGTGTACAGAGAGCGCTACAAGCAATATGGTAAGGTATCTCATAGAAGTGGTTTTATGAATATAGACGTAATAAATGAGCTAGAACTTTGGTTCGGGAGGGAATATAAAATGGCTTTAACATTCTACATAAAGTAGGATATGCCTATCGTTGGTAATGAGCTGTTATTTTCGTAAATTTATTTCTACAGAGGATATTTTGATGGATACCAAACACCAGCCATACACAGGCGTGTACGACAAGACGGAAGAGGAGGAGAAAAAACTCATTTTGCGCGAATACAGGGCTTTGCTGCGCTCCCTGAAACCGGACATAAAGAAGGGAGACAAGGCTATGCTGCGGCATGCCTTCCAGATGGCGGCGGACTCGCACAAGGATACCCGCAGAAAATCGGGTGAGCCCTATATACTGCACCCCATAGCCGTGGCCCGCATAGTGGTAGAGGAAATAGGGCTAGGCGTGACATCGGCGGTGTGCGCGCTGCTGCACGATACCGTGGAGGACACAGAGATATCGCTGGAGGATATAGGACGCGAGTTCAACAACAGCATAGCCAAGATAATAGACGGCCTGACCAAAATATCGAACGTGGTGGATATGAAGGCCGACACATCGATACAGGCAGAGAATTTCAGGAAGATACTGCTGACGCTGGCCGAGGACCCGCGCGTGATACTGATAAAGCTGGCCGACAGGCTGCACAATATGCGCACGCTGGACAGCATGAGCCGCGACAAGCAGTTGAAGATAGCATCGGAGACCACCTACATTTACTCGCCGCTGGCGCATAGGCTAGGCCTGTACGAGATAAAATCGGAGATGGAGGACCTGGCGCTGAAATTTACTCAGCCCGATATATACATGGATATAGTGCGCGGGCTGAAGGAGACACAGCGAGAGCGTACCCGCTACATAAACGAATTCATAAAGCCGATAAAGGAGGAGCTGACCAACCAGGGGTTCGACTTTGGCATATATGGCAGGCCGAAGGCCATACACTCGATATGGAACAAGATGCGCAACAAGCATGTGACCTTTGAGGAGGTGTATGATATATTCGCCATACGGGTGATACTGAGATCACCGCCGGAGCAGGAGAAAGCCGACTGCTGGAAGGTATACTCCATCATCACCAATTTTTACCACCCCAATCCCGAGCGCCTGCGCGACTGGATAAGCGTGCCCAAAGGCAATGGTTACGAGGCGCTGCACACTACAGTGATGGGCCATGGCGGCCGCTGGGTAGAGGTGCAGATACGCACCGAGCGTATGAACGAGATAGCCGAAAAAGGCCTGGCAGCTCACTGGAAGTACAAGGAGGGAACACCATCGCCGCAGGAGAGCAAGCTGGACAGCTTCCTGGAACACCTGCGCGAGGTGCTGGCCAACCCCAATACCGATACGCTGGATTTCATACAGGACTTCAAGCTGGACCTCTTTACCGAGGAGATATATGTGTATACGCCCAAGGGTGATATGCGTGTACTGCCCAAGGGCGCTACCGCGCTGGACTTCGCCTTTGACATACATACGCAACTGGGGGCAAGGTGCATAGGCGCCAAGGTGAACTACCGCCTGGTGCCCCTGAGCCACAAGCTGAACAGCGGCGACCAGGTAGAGGTGATCACCTCATCGAAGCAGCACCCGTCGGAGGACTGGCTGCAGTTCGTGGTCACTGCCAAGGCGAGATCGGGGGTGAAGAACTACCTGAAAGAGAACAAAAGAAAGACCGCAGAAGAGGGCAAGGCAGTGCTGAAACGCAAGCTGGAGGCTATGAACACTAGCCTGTCGCAGCACAATGTGAACGAGCTGATGCACTACTTCAAGAAGCCATCGCCGCTGGACCTGTACTATGCGGTGGCCGTGGGCAATGTGGACCTGGCCGAGCTGAAGACCTTCTCGGTATATGGCGATAAGCTGCAGCACCCATCGAAAGAGATAAGACATGATACCAAGGAGCTGGCCGATGAGGAGATACTGAAACAGAAGCATGGCAAGGGCGCAGAGCTGATCATCTTTGGCGAGAGCTCGGACAAGATACTGTACAAGCTGGCGCAGTGCTGCCAGCCCATACCCGGCGATGACGTTTTCGGCTTTGTGACATCGGGCGAAGGGCTGAAGATACACCGTACCGACTGCCCCAATGCGGCACGGCTGCTGGCCAACTACGGGCATAGGGTAGTGAAGACCAAATGGGCCAAGAACAAGGAGATATCCTTCCTGACGGGTGTGCGCATAACCGGGCTGGACGATGTGGGTGTGATACAGAAGATAACCAACATCATATCGGGCGAGCTGAGGCTGAACATGCGTTCGATGAGCATAGACTCGAAGGATGGCATCTTCGAGGGTACCATAATGGTGTATGTACACGACAGGGAAGAGCTGAACGTGTTCTGCAACAGGCTGGGCGCGCTGGAGGGTATCACCAAGATAGAACGTATAGATAATACCGAGGGCTGACGGCCGGGAAAGAGAAATGTTAATATCGCTTTCGGGGCAAGGTATACCTGCCATACAGGTATACCCTAGGCAGATTATTATTATATTCGCAGCGGTTTATCGCATTTAACTAGAATACCGGCATAAAAAGTATCATGAAGAAACAACTATTATCCTTAGCGGTCCTGCTTGCATCGCTTGTAGCTCACGGACAGGGCAATATGAATGTTCAGATGGTGTATGTGAAGGGTGGTAACTTTTTCAGGGGTTCGGATGACCCCAAGTATAGTACAGAGGAATACGATAACGAAAAGCCTGTACACAGGGTGAACGTGAGCAGCTTTTCGCTGAGCAAGTACGAGATAACACAGGGCCTGTGGAAGACGGTGATGGGCATACTGCCACAGTCTTATGTAGGTGTGGACTATGTGAACAAGGAGTGCAATGACTGCCCCGTAGTGATGGTGAACTATGCCGAGGTACAGGAGTTCATAAGGAGGCTGAACGAGAAGACGGGCAAGAGCTACAGGCTGCCTACCGAGCTGGAATGGGAATTTGCGGCACGCGGCGGCAAATACTCTGGCAACTACAGGTATGCAGGCAACAATAAGCTGGTGACCGTGGCCTGGTATGGCCGCAAAAAAGGCACCGCACACCCTGTAGGGCAGAAGGAACCGAACGAACTGGGTATATTCGATCTGTCGGGGAATGTGGCCGAATGGTGTACCGACTGGTTCGACCCGGAATACTACCGTACCACCATAGATGCCGTAGACCCGAAGGGGCCTGAGAGCGGCGATAAGAAGGTAGTGCGCGGCGGATCGTTCTACGATGATGAGGCGCAGTGCCGCACTGTATACCGTGGCCGCCTGACACCCGAAACACGCCGCTGGGACCTGGGCTTCCGGCTGGCGATGGATAACTGATCTGCGATCAGGAGTGCAGGAAAACAGTGCGGAGAAACGGAGAAATATCGAGAAACAGAGAGAGGAGCGATAGCTCCTTTTTTTATTTAATGATAGCCTGCAATGCTGCGAAAATGGCAATGGGGTCTTTGCTTTGCCATAATGCGCCCAGCACTGCTGCGCCGTCGTACCTCAGCCGCTGCAGGGTGGGGATATTGCTCCTGTCTATACCACCAAGGCCTGTAATGGCAGGACAGTATCTGCCGCCATTCGCAAGGCTTTCTTTTACCCCTGATATACCTTCGGGAGCGACCGCTGCGCTGTAGCCTGCCTTCGATATGCTATCGTATAACGGGCTGATGAAGACATTGCCATAGGGAGTATGGTTCTGCAATATCTCGTCCCAGGAATGGAAGGAGGTGGATATGGCAGAGTAGGGTATATCTTTTATCTGTTGCAGTGTAGCGGGCTCATGGCGTATGGCACTGCGCAGGTGTATACCACCCAGCCGTAGGGCATGGTAGAGCGGATAGGCGCCATGTATGATGATGCGTGAATGGTATGCACTATCTATGCCGGCGATGTATGCCCGGTATGCAGCAATATCGTAGGCGGGCTTGCGCAGGTGCAGCCGCTGCAAGCCCATATGGAACAGGGAATTTACTGTTTCCTGTTCGCCGGGAAGGTCGGTATCGGGTGTGAGCACTACCAGTTGCATGTGGCCAGCAATGTACACATTCTGGGTGTGAACGGGCGTACAGCGACTTATGTTTATAGTATTTATCGATACGTTAATATTATTTAAGACAATGGCCCGATAGGGGTAAAAGCGGCGTTCCGCAATATCTTTGCTGTATATCCGACCATTTTGTATGAGGAGCCTCAACTCTGCTACCGTATTCTTTTCTGTATGTATATCCGGCATTTTATCCCTTGCTTCCTGTAGCGAGAAAAAACAGGATGTGGCCGCCGCCAAACAACAGGGCCCTAAGGTGCTGAACGCCGATGGCATGGTAATAAAGGCCGAGGCATTCCAGACGGACTATACGACATCGGGCACACTGTTGCCTAACGAGGAGGTGAACGTGATGCCCGAGATACCCGGGCGCATAACAGCCATATCTTTTGCCGAAGGCGCACCTGTACAGCAGGGGCAAGTGCTGGCCCGACTGTACAATGACGATATAAAGGCACAGATACAGAAGCTAAAGGCACAGCGCGAACTGCAGGTGAAGATACGCGACCGCCAGGCCGAACTGCTGAACGTAGGCGGCATAAGCAAGCAAGACTACGAGACCACCACTACGCAGATAGAGGCCATAGATGCCGATATAGCCTATGCCACATCGCAACTGCGGAAGACGAGTATAATAGCGCCTTTTTCCGGCAGGGCGGGCATACGCAATGTGAGCAATGGCGCGGTGGTAGGTACCGGTACCGTGCTGACCACACTGCAGCAGACCGCTACGCTGAAGATGGATTTCAACATACCTGAGCAATACCGCTATGAAATGGTGATCGGCAAAAAAATAGCCTTCACCGTAACAGGCAGGCAGGACACATTTGTAGCTGTGATAAAGGCGGTAGAGCCCAGCGCCAATGCAGCTACCCGCACCCTGAGGGTAAGAGCCACGGTAGACAATAAGAACAATAAGCTGGGCCCGGGAGCCTTTACGCATATAGTGATCCCATTCGGGGCGAACGCGCATGCGCTGCTGGTGCCATCGCAGTCGGTGATACCTACCAACCGCGAGAAGGTAGTAGCGGTGATAAGGGGTGGCAAGGCCGAAATGGTGCCGGTGAAAATAGGCGCGCGTACCAATGAGCGGGTAGAGATACTACAGGGCCTGAACGAGGGCGATACCATACTGACCACAGGTATAATGCAGGTGAAACCCGGTATGGAAGTAAAGGTAAAGGTGATATAATGACCGCTCGGTAATTGCCTGTTCCCATATTTTAGTGCCGGGGGCTTTGATGATCATTATGGGTATTGTACATTTGTATCCATAAAACTCCTCAACGTGAAACGTATACTATTATTATTGCTACTTGCACTTTCCTCTGCTTTCGCATATGCACAGAACTATAACCTGGGTAAATCGAAGGACGGTATCGACGATCTGTATATCATGTCGGTGACGACGAGCAAGGCTACCAAGACCGTTACTGTGATAGACAGGATAAAACCTGTGCAGGGCAGGCTGGAGGATTTTCGCGAGAAGGCCAAGAACGAAGCCCCCAAAGAGGTGGACAAGAACGAGCTGAGCAAACTGAGCTTCTATAAGCGCAAGGTGCAGTTCAACCAGCCGGCAAAGGCCTACCGTGTGCTGGAGTACTCTTACTTCGACCTGAGCGGAAAGCTGATACAGAAGGTGGAGATAGATGAGGAAGATGCCAAATGGCTGCGTTTGCCCAAGGAGTCGCTGCTGGAGGCCGAATTCAATAAGGTGGCCAACATATGATCCGCCCGGCATTCGCCCATATACTCATGGCCTGTTCGTGGTAACGGCCATTCCCTTACTTTTGCCTCTTTTTTGAAACCAGGATGCAGCGAAGTAGCGTGAGCTAGCCGCAGCAACCGCAAACACACATATATATGCGCCGCAAAATAGTAGCAGCCAACTGGAAGATGAACCTGAGCCTTGCCGAAGGCGCAGCGCTTGTGAACGACATATGTGCAGGCATACCCCGGCTTGCCGATGACAGGAAAGTAGTGATAGCGCCGCCATTTATACATATACCGCAGACGGTGGCACAACTGGCCAAAACAGACCATGTGCATGCTGCTGCGCAGAACTGCTACCAGGAAAGCGCAGGCGCGTATACGGGTGAAGTATCGGCCGGTATGCTGAAGAGCGCAGAGGTAGAATATGTGATCATAGGTCACTCGGAAAGGAGGCAGTATTTTGCCGAGACCGACGAGATGCTGGCGCGTAAAACAGACCAGGCACTGGCGAATGGCCTGCAGGTGATATTCTGCTGCGGCGAACCGCTATCGGTACGCGATGCGGATACGCAGAACGCCTTTGTAGAGGCACAGTTGAAGGATGGCCTCTTTCACCTTACTGCGGCGCAGATGAGCAATGTAGTGATAGCTTACGAACCGATATGGGCCATAGGTACGGGCCGTACAGCAAGCTCGGAGCAGGCACAGGACATGCATGCACACATACGCGCTGTATTGGCGGCAAAATATGGCAGCGAAGTAGCTGCTGCAACACCCATATTGTATGGTGGTAGCTGCAAGCCATCGAACGCGGCAGAGCTCTTTGCATGTGCCGATGTGGATGGAGGCCTGATAGGTGGCGCATCGCTGAAGGCTGCGGAATTCCTGGGAATAATAGATGCGATGGTAAAGGCTTAAAAATATGTGTTCGGAATTTTGGAGGGAAACGAAACACTCGTATATTTGCACTCCAATTCCACGGATGGCGCGTTGGTCAATCGGCTAAGACGCCTCCCTTTCACGGAGGAATGACGGGTTCGATTCCCGTACGTGCTACAAACAAAAATGCTAAAAAGCCCACCAGTACTAACTGATGGGCCTTTTAGTTTTTAAGAATGTTGATGAAATATGGTGTGGCAGAGGGAAACGAAAAACATTACCTCAGGCGGAGTAGTTGATACTAGCGACGGAGCTGCGTCAAAATGCAACACAGGTTTTATTCTTGCGCCATATCTACGGCAAGGGCCGGCATAGATGTAGCAAAAGCGAACGGGGTTTTCTTCATTGTTCCCTGCAGTAGTATGAGCTAATATGCTCCACACTCAAAAAAGCCTCATTCATCATCATTTAAGACCTATTTCACACATGTCTTTTTATCATTCGTGTTTTTTGTGGTGCACCTTCGTTCCATTCCTCATCAAACCACAAAACACTTACAATGAGAAAACTAACACTGTTCGTCGCCTCGCTCAGCCTCATGCTGGCATGCAAAACACCCGATAAGGCCGTTGGTGCCGTTACCGGAAATGGCCAGCTACCTCCAAGCTTCAATCAGCGGGAGATCTTTTCGCTTTCCATGCTATCCAATCTTCCTGCATCCACCTATGCATTATTTTACCTGGCCGATCTGAATGAGAACAAGTCATACCGGGCCGATACACTTATGGTGGGTTTTGCGAGCCCTATCATAGATGCTACACTGGCCAATGCCGTAGACAATAGTGTGAGCAATGCACCACTTAAACTGTCGAACTGGAAAAGAGTATGGGGGCCTGCCGTAATGTCCTCGCATACTTCTTTCCTGCTCACTGATAAGGGTGGCGCGGCATGGGTATCCTCTGCCTCTATGACCATATTCCACAATACTGCCACACCCGGCAACTATGTGGTGGGTATACAGGCCACGAACCCATGCAGTCTTCAGGATTGGATGACCTACGATTTCAATGTGAAGCAGCAGCAGCCATGGTACTATGGTTCACCTACATCCGGCAATATGTCAATGGGCACCTATCTGGGGCTTACTGCCATTATGGGTCTTACCAGCAATAATGGCGTTACAGCGGTGCAGTTCCTGGATAGCATTATAAAGAATTCGAAAATACAGAACAGTATAGTTATCACCGGCCACAGCCTGGGTGGTGCGCTGTCTCCGGTGTTCGCCCTGTATATGCAGCATCAGCTGGACTCTATAGGTGGTGGCAAAAGCAACGATTCGGTGTATTGCCTGTCTACCGCAGGAGCTACACCCGGCGATACTACATTTGCCAATTATTACAATAGTGTAATGGGTGCGCACACTGTTCGCATCTGGAACTTTTACGATCTTGTGCCTCGTGGATGGGTTCCTTCCCTGCTCACACCGGCCATGTCCACCAATGGTGTGGGTGGCCTCTATTCTCAGTCCGGCGGCAGCATGGCATACGACACTGTTCTTGATTGCAGCGGAAAGACATACATCCCTCAGCCCTACATTGCAGGCCCTACATCAGCTACCGTAAATTCGGTGATAACCACGGTGATCAATAAAGCGGATTCGGCCGCTGTACCGTATAGATACATCTGCAATAATGGCATCAATTTTCAGGGTGCGGCCACCAATGGCAATTCGGGTATCTATGTGAGCCTCGACACGGTGGAGTCCTTTACGACCAAAGCCCTGTTCGCAGCCATAAATCTCGCATATGGCTACAACTTCGATTATAATGACTTTCTTTTCCTGTCAGAAGAAGCAGCACAGCATACCGATGCTTATGGTATGTATTTCCAGACCCGTGGCATACATGAATATGTGAAGGCACGGGTGCAGGCAAGCCCTATCAGCACCTATCATTTCTCCTGTTCACCGGTATACATGCCCTTTAAACTTTTAGCTGAAAAGAAAACACAGCCGGCCGCGCCAAGTGTAGTGATACCACCCAACATGGGTACTGCAGAGTTCATGATGGCCTATATACACTGCAAAGGTCTTTTGGACTAACCTCCGCTATAGTGAAAAAGCAAAAATGCTAAAAGCCCACCGGCACTAACCGGTGGGCTTATAATTTTAAAGAATGTGGTGGGGCAAGGGATAAGAAAAACATTCACGCTAACGGGGTCGGAGACCTCCGTTAAGGGGAAAAGAGAAGTGCCAGTTCACGGCATCAGGCGGCCCATACGGGGGCGGGTATCATCTCGGCCTCGCGAACGGTAGAGAACAGCAGTCCGCCGTTCACCAGCTCTACGGGTTGCAGGTCTTTTACAGCCAGCATGCGCCAGAAAATGGTGCGGCCATGGCGGTCTACAAAAGTGGTCTCTTCGCTTTGCCCGGTAGTGCGTGCCTCTGTTACGGCCATCTGCTCGTCTTCGGCAAATACGAGCCTCCATTGTTCCTCATACTGGTCGGTGAATTGTCCGTCACATTCTATGCGATAAATTATCTGTGCGGTAAATGCTCTCATAAAAAGTATAGTGTGCTGTAGTGTGATATATAAAAAACGAGTTGCTATTGTATTTTATTTCATGAGGCGGTATGTAAATACCGCCTCATGATGTTTTTCTTAGTACGATTTGATGTCGATGCTGCCGAAGGTGCAGCTACCGGTAAGTATCAGCTTTTTGCGCGTTTCGCCGGCCACGGGGGCGTGTATCACACGCTCGTCCTCTACAGAGCCGAAGGATGGTCTTATCTCGTTCTGCAGGTCCCAGTTGGCAGGGATCACTAGCTCTATGGCGCCGAAGGCTACGCGGCAATCCAGTACTACGGATGGCGAGGTCATATCGGACTGGGTGAGGTTTATCTCGCTGCCGCCGAATGTGACGGTAGCCGAACCGCCTTTGAAGTCCTTCGAGGTAATGATCTCTTTGCGGCCGCCAAAAGTGACATCTATCCTCAGACTGTCTTCGGACGATACATGCGCGCCGCCTACGGTCTCATCGAAGCGGTGTTTGTGACGAGGGCGGAACACTATCATAAGGCCCAGCGCTATGAGCATTACCGGCCATACCAGCTTGCTGGATGATACGCCCATTATCTCGAACCTGGGTATGAGGTGAAAAGTACCCAATGCTATCAGTATCCACCAGGCATTGTTCCTGAACCTGTTCTTTACCCCTATCATGGTACCCATGGCTATGAGTATGAGCGGCCACAGCGAATGAAGGCATATATGCAGCAGGCCCAGTGTTTTGAGCAGCAGACCTACACCTATCAGCGCCAGTATGATACCAAAAACTATACGGCCACCCCTGTGGTCTTTCTGATGGTATTCATATCCCTTGTATTGCCATTTGTTCTGCCAGTTATTATGGTCGTTCATCTGTTCCTTATTTATGGAACAAAAGTAAGAACAGCGAATACCGTGCAAAAGCGATATTAGGCGAGGGATAAAGGAAGGGCGGTGAATACGCCCATATTGTCGGTGAATGAGTTGTGCGGCTTACAGCTCCAGCATCTTGTTCACGGTGGCCCAGTTGCGGGTGGTGGCCTTCACGCCTAATTTTTTCTCTATGAATGTGTTGGAAAAGCAGGTCTTGCCGTAGTTGTTGCTGTATATATACACTTCACGGTTCACTACACGGGCATACTCGGCATCGTTGGAATATACACCCAGCGAACCGCGCACATCGAATGCGGGCACCTCTGAGAGGAAGGTGACATAGAGACGGTTCTTCTCTTCGGTCTTGATGGTGGTGAGGGGATTGTTCTGCACTATCTCTTCCATTTCGCTAAGGAGGCGCAGCATTATATCTACCTCATAGCCCAGCTTTTGTTTCAGCTTTGTTTCTATGGTATGTACCAGGGTAGCGCCATCAATGAGCGGTGCATCGAACAGTACATTACCGCCAAGCATGTACGTTACCACGTTCTCTACACCGGGAACCTCTCCGAAATAAGCCTTTAGGTCGTCCATAGATACAGAAGGCTGCCCGGTAACGTTTATTCCTCTCAGTAAAGCTATATATCGTGTCATGCAAAGGGGGATATACCTCAAAAGATGGTCTGCGAATATAAATAAAAAACCGAAGGGAGGGGAGAGGGGATACAGATGTAATTTATCGTTTTGTAATGAGCCGTTACCGGAGGGGCGTTACCGTATAGCCCGCTTTGCGCAGCAGGGAAATGACGCCATTGGGCCCGGCCAGGTGGCCTGCGCCCACGGCAAAGAACACCGATGAGCCGTGCATCATACCTGCCATACGGTCTATCCATTTTTTGTTGCGGTCGTCCAGCAGCGCTGCTGCTGATGTGCCCATCTGGCCCGAGCTTGCTATCATGGTGTGCAGTGTGGCTATATCCTGGCTTTTGTAGGCCGTTATCATTTTGCGGTACTCTTCCTGCTCTTCCCGGGCTTTTTTGTCATCCATGCTTTCCAGTATATATTTCACTGCGCTGTCGGCGGGTATGGTCTCCAGGGCCTTGAACTGTTCGAACATGGTCTCCAGCCCCATCATCTCTTTTTTACCGGCCACCCTGTGCATTATATCCGCTTCGTACGATAGCGGAGCGTCGCAGGGCGAGGCCGTGTGCTGGGTGATGAGCATCAGCATTGTTACCGGCTTCAGCATCAATATCATAGAGGGGCTCATGTTCAGGCTGTCGCGTACATATTTTTCCAGTTGCTTGTACTGTTGCGGGGTAAAATATTCGGAGAGCGCTTTGGTAAAGTCGAGCATCATATTCATGTTCGCCATGGTGGCCTCGTCCAGGTCGTCATCTGCACCCAGCCCCATGGCGCTCATGTCCAGTTCCAGGCATACTTTCTCACTTTTATCCAGGGTCTGCTGCATGGTGGTGGTCCATACATGGTCGGTGGGGCATATGAGGTGTATGGTACCGAACAGGTAGGAGGATTTGGGGAGCCCTTTACCGCTTATTTGCCACAGCAGCGATGTATCGCCACCGGCAGGGCGGGCATGTACCTTATGGCAGGCCAGCAGTACTACGAGGCCGGCTATTATGCTTATCGCTTTTTTCATTCGCTTTTTTCTTTTTCTCGGTGAGCGGTAAAGGTACATATGAAAAATGCCCCCGTAGCGGGGGCATTTCATTTATGCTGAGGAACGGGGCATTATTTGCTTGCTCCTTCCTTTTTGTCCTTGTCTTTTTCTTTCTTCTCTATCATCTCTATGAGGCCGGCTATATTGTGATGGTCGAGCCTTTTACCCTTTATGATCTTCTTCTCGTCGAGCAGGTAGATGGTGGGGGTGCTGTATACATCGAACTTGTTGTGATAGTCGCTGGTATGGTCGTTGTCCCATGTGTTTATCCATTCGCCCATGTTGTACTTCTTTATGAAGTCGGAGATGGCTTTTTCCTCACCTTCGGTAGCTACGGTGAACATCTTCACACCTTTGCTCTTGAGCACCTCTTTGTAGAGCGAATCTATAGAGGGCATCTCGTGCTGGCAGTGGCCGCAGGAGGGCGAGTAGAATATGATAAGGGTGTATTTGCCCTTCACGCCATGCAGGCTCTCGGTCTTTTTGGTAGCTATGTTGGGCAGCTTTATCTCGGGCGCCAGGTTGCCTATCACGTTGGGGGCTATCTTGCGGGCGCGGTCTATGTATTTTTCCAGCTCTTCGGGTTTCAGCCAGAAGGCATCGCCCTTCATGTAGTAGTTCTCTACCAGGTATACGAATACCTCGTCCATGCCCATCACCTTGCTGTTCTCTACATAGCGGGTTATCCACCATAGGGTGTAGTGGAACATGTCTTTGGTGCCCTTGGACTTGCGCAGCAGCACATCGGCCTCTTTTTCCACGCTGTCGGTCCAGGGCAGTACCAGCTTGCTGAAGTACTCGTCCAGGCGGGCATCGTAGATAGGTGTGTATATGAGCCTGTCATCGCGGAAGTCGAAGTTGTCCCAGAAATGGCCTTTGTAATAGCGGTAATTGAAGGTGCTGTCCTTGGTCTTGCCATCTTCCAGGAAGTGGTCGCCCTCGGGTATGGTAGGTGTTTCTATGGCATTGAAGATAGTGGCCAGCAGCGAGCCGGGATAGTTCTTCACATAGTCGCGACGGTACTTGTTCAGCTCTTTCGATGCGGCCACGGCTTTTTTGCGGATGGCTGCAGTGTCATCGGCCGTCTTGGCGGTCTCCAGCTCTTTTTTCAGTTTTTCCTCGCCCTGGCTGTAGGTCTTCAGGTATTTCACATATTCGCTGAAGCGGGTGTTCTCGGGAGAGTTCTTGTATTCTATACCGTCGGGTATCTTGTCTATGGGGGCTACTATGGTTATATCGTCGCCCTTGTTCATCAGTACTTCAAAATTGGTCTGAAGATCGGACAGGTAGAGGATGTATATGCCACCTACGAAGTCGGCGCTGGTACTGTTGAAGACAGCGGTCCCGTTCTTATCGAACCGGGCAGAGTCGGTCTTGAAGATGGTGGGCCTGTTCTTGCCGTAGTAGTGGGCCAGGTACACCATAGAGTCCTTTACGCCGGGCATTTTCAGTGTCAGGTGGTAGCCGTCCTTTGCCCAGGACGACATGAACGGGGTAAGCAGCAATGCAGTGATGAGAGAGATCCGCTTCATACTTTTTTCTTATTGGTTGGTTTCGTCAAAAAAAGACGCTCGTATATATTCTTTAGTTAGTTGAGGGTATCAAAAATAGATCATAAAATGGTTAGCAGGCAATGTGCATGAGGTTCATTTTCATAAAATTCACAAGTTTTTAAATAAATGGACCTCGGGGGTAGTGGCAGTTATCATTTCAGCCCCTCCCGGCCCTGCCTGCCGCAGGCAGGCTCTCCATCCGGGGAGGTGAGGTCGAGTCCTTGTATTTTGAGGTACGGCAACTGTTCATTATGACATCTCATAGGGCAAAGA
Source organism: Nemorincola caseinilytica (assembly GCF_039540515.1). Classification (NCBI taxonomy): domain Bacteria; kingdom Pseudomonadati; phylum Bacteroidota; class Chitinophagia; order Chitinophagales; family Chitinophagaceae; genus Nemorincola; species Nemorincola caseinilytica. The sequence continues at coordinate 145,183 of NZ_BAABFA010000018.1, forward strand.
CATATGGGCATACCTTACTAAATGCATAACGGCACAGAATAGTTGCATGCCAAAATATATTTCCCTGTTAATACTGTTCGCGCTCGTTGGGGAAGTCGCGGCTCTTGATGTCGCCTATGTATTTGCGGGTGGCATCAGATATATCCTCGAACAGGTTGAGGTAGCGGCGCAGGAACCTGGGAGAGAAATTCTGGGTGATGCCCAGCATATCGTGCATCACCAGTACCTGGCCATCTACGCCATTACCCGCGCCTATGCCTATCACGGGTATCCGTAGTTTTTCGGCCACCCTGGCGCCCAATGTGGCGGGTATCTTTTCCAGCACCAGCGAGAAACAGCCTGCCTCCTGCAGGGCCTCGGCATTGCGCAGCAGCATCTCGGCCTCTTCCTCTTCCCGCGCACGCACGGTATAGGTGCCGAACTTGTATATGGACTGCGGCGTAAGCCCCAGGTGACCCATAACGGGTACGCCGGCGCTTACTATGCGCTTGATGGAGTCGCAGACCTCTTCGCCGCCTTCCAGCTTTATGCCGTGTGCGCCTGCCTCTTTCATGATGCGTATGGCAGAGTTGAGGGCCTCTTTGCTATTGCCCTGGTAAGAGCCGAAGGGGAGGTCCACTATCACCAGGCAGCGCTTGCAGGCACGCACCACGCTTTGGGCGTGGTATATCATCTGGTCGAGCGTGATGGGCAGGGTGGTCTCGTGGCCGGCCATCACATTGCTGGCAGAGTCGCCCACCAGTATCACGTCTATACCCGAATGGTCGAAGATGCGGGCCATGGAGTAGTCGTAGGCGGTAAGCATGCTTATCTTTTCGTTACGCTGCTTCATCCATTGCAGCGTATGTGTGGTCACGCGCTTTATCTCATTGTGTACGGACATAACGATGGTTTTATTGCACAGAGGCCATAAAAGTACACATACCATCGGTTATTCTGCTAATGCGCGTATAAGAAGCGGCTATGCAGGTGTGTGCAGCAGTTTTCTGATAGACAGCACATGCATGAACACCGCCAGTGGCATAAGGAAGCCCGCCAGCAGGGTGAAGGGGAACGCGCCGAAGTCGGTGATGGAAAGAGGTTCGGGATGTGCATAGATACCGGGGGCGTAGGCATGGCTGACGAAGATGAACACCACTATGGCCAGCGTGAGCAGGCCCGCACAATTCCACAGCAGCAGTATGCTACGCGGCAGTACCTTCCTGCTATAGCCCAGGTAGCCCACCAGCAATGCCGTGATGCCAATAACTATCTCGAAATTGTACCCTTCGAAGGTGCCCATACGGGGCAGCATACCCTGCTTGTATAATGCGTGCAGCAGCAGCTCTACCACTATGCGGAAGGACTGGGCATATACCAGCCATGCCGCCGGAATGGCCGTGATGAAAGCCTGCGATCTTTTGCGGCTCACGAACCAGAACATGAACGAGAACAGCGGGAGAATGAGCAGTAGCGGAATGCGCGGTGGCAGCGAAGCGGTCTGTAGTATACCTGCCAGCGATATAGCGCTTACATATGCCAGCCAGCCTGTGAGCGACAGCAGCATAATGATGCGGATGCGTTTTGCCTTGCCGGGAGCGAGTGTGCGGGATGCAGTGGTGCCTGTGCCGTACCACGCAAAGGAGGCCATGATGATGGTGAGCAGGAGAAATGCCGCTTTGGTCATATGGATTATTTTCGGCAATATTAGTGCAGCAGTGCTGCGCAGAATTATCCAAAATTGCTTATTTCACTTTTCCGGTACTGCAGGGGCGATATATCGTATGTCTTCCGGAACGCCTTGATGAACGAATTGGGGTATTCATAACCCAGGTGCGCTGCGATGGCCGATATGCTCTCTCCGCTATGTTCCAGCATTTGCAGGCCTTTTTGCATGCGCACCTCTGTAAGGTACTGGTGGGGTGTTAGCCGGTATTGCACTTTGAACAGGCGCAGGAAATGGAACTTCGACATACCTGTTTCCCGGCAAATGCTGTCGAGGTCCAGCGGGCCAGTGTAGCCGGAGTGGATAATGTCTTTGGCCAGGGCCAGCCGCCTGTATATATCGCTGCGTACAGCGGCCTTTACAAAGGGGAGTTTGCTTATGCTCTTCCGTACATCCTCGTTCTGCAGCAATAGATGTTCTACCAGTTGCATGAGCACGGGCTCGAAGAGACCCTCTTTGTATGTGCCGGGTGCTATGAGGCGGTCCAGTATAGCGTTCAGCGCCTCGTCCTTGCGATATAGCTGGGTCACGAACCGGGCGTTCGTGGCCATGTCATCGGGGGCATCCAACTGCGCAGCATGGGTATGGGTGAGGCTGTGTGCCACGCCTTCGAAAAAGCGCTTGCAGATGTGTATATTACATATCTCGGTCTTGTGCAGGTTGTCTATGGTAAGCCCATAGAGGTCTCCCGGCTGCGAAAAGAGGTATGTATCGGTCTCTACCCGGTAGTGGTCACGGTTCACCTTGCAGTGGCTGTGCCCGGTGCGGTTGAGGAATAGCGAATAGGGGCTTTCGAGGTCGAGCCGCGATGCCTGTCCGCAACTGAAATTGAGTACTACATTGCGCCACTCGTTCTCGCCGCGTGCAGCATTATTTTTCAGCTGCCTTATCATATTTATATCGGGAAAGGAATTGAGTAGCACCACCACAAATATATGATATGTTCTACTTGCGATGGGCTCTGGTATTTTTCTATACTATAATGGGTAGTGATACGTTATATATGTATACGCATGATGTATGCTGTATTCATACTGGTCTGCTGGTCGCCTGTCGCTCATGCGCAGGAGGCGGTGCGTACCCGTGTGCTGAAGGATTCACTTTTTCATACCGTGGGAGCTTGTCTATAGCCCCGATGATCATATATGGTTCACACAAAAGAACGGCTATGTATGCCGCATGGACACTGCAGGTGCGCATACCGATACACTTCTGCACGAGCCGGCCACCATTACCATACGCGAGAGCGGTATGCTGGGTATGGCGCTGCACCCGCAGTGGGATGCACAGCCCTATGTATACATAGTGTGGGAATACCTGCGCATGCCCGACAGCGCCATAATGGAACGTGTATGCCGCTATACCTATGATGCACAGGCCAGGACACTCACCGACAGGCACATACTGCTGGACAGCATAAAAGGTTTCCGCTTTCACAATGGGTGCCGCCTGCTGATAGAAGGAGATAAACTGTATGTATCTGTGGCCGATGCTGCGGACAGTACCGAGCCACAGAACCCTGCCTCCCTGAACGGGAAGATATTGCGTGTGAACCTGGACGGATCGGTACCATAAGTGTTCGAAAGTCGTTATGGTGATTTATTCATCTTTGTTGGATCCCCTCCACACAGGAGTACTATTTCTTTTATTAATTCCTCTTCGAGGTCTAGAGCGAATTTTAGTTTGGTGATCTTATACCCCGTCA